>JAYEIJ010000146.1:0-28838 GCA_034660035.1 Actinomycetota bacterium
AGTCGACAAGTCCTCGCGTCGCCCGGATCACCGTCGCTCGGTTCATCCGGTTGGAGCCGGCCTGCACGCGGCCGCGAAGGCCGGCGGTTCCGAACTGGAGGGTCGCTCCCATCCGTTCGGTGAGTTCATCGAGATCGCCGGCATCGACGATTCCCTGAAGCTCGGCTCTGGTGATCGGGTCGGGATCTCCGGCGATCCACTCGGCTGCTGCTGCGTAGAGATCTTCCATGTCTCTAAGCGTAATAAGCCGGGGCGGGTCGACAACCGGCAAGCGGGGACTGGAGTGGTAGGAGGGGACCATCGACCCCCTCGTGCGGGCCGTCCTCCCCTGCCCGTCTGGAACGCCGTCACGTACGATGGGGCAACTGATGTCCACTCCTTCCACCCGTCGTCGTCTGCGTATCTCCGGGATCGTCCAGGGAGTCGGCTTCCGGCCGTTCGTCTACGGCCTGGCCGGTGGGATGGGTATCGCAGGATTCGTCGGCAACGACACAGACGGCGTCTTCGTCGAAGTCGAACACGATGCCGAAACGCTCGACCGGTTCGTGACCGAACTCGAAGCGTCGGCACCGCCCGCAGCGCGTATCCAGCGGATCACGTCCGAGGACCTTCCGTTCGGTGGCGACACGTCGTTCAGGATCGTTGCGAGCCACCACGCCGAGACCGGCGCCGCCCTCGTCTCTCCTGATCTCCGGACGTGCGACGACTGCCTTCGTGAACTCCACGACCCTCACGACCGCCGCTACGGGTATCCGTTCATCAACTGCACGAACTGCGGACCCCGGTTCACGATCACCGAGCGGACCCCGTACGACCGGCCCAACACCACGATGAAGCCGTTCGAGATGTGCCACGCCTGCATGACGGAATACCGGGACCCGGCAGATCGGCGATTCCACGCGCAGCCGAACGCCTGCCCCGAGTGCGGGCCCGCTATCGAATCGATCCCACCATCCGATGATCCGATCCGGGATGCCCGACGGCGCATCGCCGCGGGCGAGGTCGTTGCGATCAAAGGCCTCGGTGGATTCCACCTCGCCTGCGACGCTACTTCGGATGCTGCGGTGGGGTCGCTGCGGGAACGCAAAGGTCGTGTCGACAAGCCGTTCGCGGTGATGGTCGCCGACCTGGGGACCGCACGATCCGTCGCCTTCATCGGCGCAGACGAAGTCGGACTCCTCACCTCTCGAGAGCGGCCGATCGTTCTGCTCGCGAAGCACCCGAGCGACACGATCTCCGAACTCGTCGCCCCGGGCAACGGATACGTCGGAATCATGCTCCCGTACACACCGCTTCACGATCTCCTGATCGAACCGGGAGAGGTGTGGGTGATGACGTCCGGCAACCTCTCCGAGGAACCGATCGTGACGGGAAACGACGACGCCGTGGAGCGTCTCGGTTCGCTTGCAGACGGCTACCTGATCCACGATCGAGACATCCACGTTCCCTGCGATGACTCGGTCATCCGTGTGCTCGACGGCGCCGAGTACCCGATCCGTCGCTCACGCGGCTACGCCCCCTTCCCGGTCCCCCTCCCGTTCGAAGTGCCTCCTCTACTGGCGACCGGCGGCGAACTGAAAGCCACATTCTGCCTCGCCTCCGGGTACGACGGTTTCATGAGCCAGCACATCGGCGACATGGAGAACCTCGAGACGCTCGATGCCTTCACTCACGCCGTCAATCACTTCGTCGATCTCTTCCGTACCGAACCGGAGTTGATCGCCGCCGATCTCCACCCCGGGTACCTCTCGACCCGGTGGGCGGAACGACAGGACCTCCCCGTCGTCAAGGTGCAGCACCACCACGCGCACATCGCGTCGGTGATGGCCGAACACGGCGTCCTGGACCCGGTCATCGGTTTCTCGTTCGACGGCACGGGCTACGGGACCGACGGCACCGTATGGGGCGGCGAGGTTCTCATCGCCGGGTACGAGGATTTCGACCGCGTCGGTCATCTGAAGGCGACCCCGCTTCCCGGCGGTGATGCCGCCGTGAGGTACCCGTCGAAGATGGCCCTTTCACATCTTCTGACCGCCGGCATCCCGTGGACCGACGACCTCCCTCCGGTCTCCGCCCTCACTGACGAAGAAACCCGTCTCCTCGCGACCCAGATCGAGCGCGGGATCAACACGGTCTCGACAACGAGCATGGGCCGTCTCTTCGATGCGGTCTCCGCCCTCGCAGGGGTGCGCCAGATCGCGTCGTACGAGGCGCAGGCAGCGATCGAATTGGAAGCGCTCGCCGACGCTTCCGAGGGTGGGTCATACGCCTTCGCCATCGCTGGGAGCGACGAGTCACTGCTGATCGATCCCGCTCCCGTTCTCCGTTCCATTGCCGACGATGTTATGAGTGGCGAGTCTCCCGGAGCGATCGCCGCCCGTTTCCACACGAGCGTCACGGAGATGATCGTCGAGACCGCCGAACGTGTTCGAAGTCGGACGGGTCTCACTACCGTTGGGTTGAGCGGAGGAGTGTTCCAGAACGTGACGCTGACGCACGCGACGAGAGCGGCCCTCAACGGGAAGGGATTCGAGGTGCTGATACACCGGCTCGTACCTCCCAACGACGGAGGCCTGGCACTCGGCCAGGCCGTGATCGCTGCGGCGAGGAGATAGATCTCATGTGTCTTGGCATCCCTGGAAAGATCATCGAGATCACCGGTGAGGGCGTGACGATGACCGGGAAGGTCGACTTCGACGGCATCGTCAAAGAGGTGAGCCTCGCCTACGTGCCCGAGATCTCGATCGGGGACTACACGATCGTCCACGTCGGTTTCGCCATCACTCAACTCGACGAGAAGGCCGCCCTCGACACACTGGCCCTCCTTCAGGAGATGGAAGCCGTCGAAGTCGAACTCGATCCCGACGCGGCGCTCGCGGCAGAAGAAGAAATCGTCAAAGGCGACGAGTGAAGTACCTCGACGAGTTCCGTGATCCCGATCTGGCTCTGCGGCTTCTCGACGACATCGCCAACATCACGACGAAACACCACGTCCTGATGGAGGTGTGTGGAGGCCAGACCCATTCGATCATCCGCAACGGCATCGACCGTCTCCTCCCCGACGACGTCGAGATGGTGCACGGCCCAGGATGCCCGGTCTGTGTGACCCCGCTCGAGACGATCGACAAGGCGCTGGCGATCGCATCACACGAAGGAGTCATCTTCTGCTCGTTCGGCGACATGCTGCGAGTGCCGGGATCCGGTCGTGACCTGTTCACGGTCAAGAGCACCGGAGGAGACATACGGATCGTCTACTCGCCCCTCGATGCGGTTCAGGTCGCCAGAGACAACCCGGACCGCGAGGTCGTGTTCTTCGGCATCGGATTCGAAACGACCGCGCCGGCGAACGCCATGGCCCTTTTTCAGGCGAAGCAGGAGGGACTCACGAACTTCTCCATGCTCGTCTCACATGTCCTCGTTCCCCCGGCGATGCGCGCCATCCTCAGCTCTGCGACGAACCGGGTGGAAGCGTTCCTCGCCGCCGGGCACGTCTGCTCGGTGATGGGCTACGAGCAGTACTACCCCATCGCCGAGGAGTACGGGACACCGATCGTCATCACCGGGTTCGAACCTCTGGACCTGCTCCAGGGGATCAGATTCGCCGTGCTCCAACTCGAAGAGGGTCGGGCCGAGGTGGAGAACGCCTACGAACGAGCCGTGACGCGCGAAGGCAACGTGCCGGCGCAGCAGATGCTCGCTGAGGTCTTCGTGACGATCGACCGCAAGTGGCGGGGAATCGGAGAGATCCCGCAGTCCGGTTGGGCACTGGGCAGTGGCTATGAGATGTTCGACGCCGCAGAACGGTTCACCGTCACCGACATCAACACCGTCGAGTCACCGCTCTGTCACGCCGGTGAGGTGCTCCGCGGCACGTTGAAACCCGACGAGTGCCCTGCGTTCGGGAAGGAGTGCACGCCACGGACGCCGCTCGGAGCCACGATGGTGTCGGCCGAGGGCGCCTGCGCCGCCTACTACCTGTACGGGCGATTCAAGGAGTTGGAGGCAACGCCATGACGATCGAGAACTGGACGTGCCCGATGCCGCTCCGGGATCATCCGACGATCGTGATGGGCCACGGCGGAGGCGGCCAGCTCTCTGCGGAACTCATCGACCACATGTTCGTGCCGGCGTTCGGTAACGGGGAACTCGCCGAACTCGCCGACGCCGCGGTGCTGGATCTCGAGGCAAGCATCTCGTTCTCGACGGACACCTTCACCGTTCATCCCCGGTTCTTCCCCGGCGGCGACATCGGAGAGCTGGCGATCAACGGAACGGTCAACGATGTCGCTATGCGAGGCGCCGTTCCCCGGTACCTGAGCGTCGGCCTCATCCTGGAGGAAGGCCTCCCGATGGCAGAGCTCGGGGTGATCGTCAACTCCATGGCGAAGGCTGCCGCCCATGCGGGTGTGACGATCGTCACCGGTGACACGAAGGTCGTCGATCGTGGCCACGGCGACGGCGTCTACATCAACACCACAGGAATCGGGACCATGCGCCCCGGCGCCGACATCCGTCCGCAGCGAGCCGTCACCGGCGACGTCATCATCGTGTCGGGCACGATGGGAGACCACGGCATGGCGATCATGTCCGTTCGCGAGGGCCTTGAGTTCGAGGCGTCGATCCGATCCGATTCAGCTGCCCTGAACCACATGATCGGTGACGTTCTGGACACCGGTGCCGACGTTCACGTTCTTCGGGATCCGACCCGCGGAGGGCTCGCCGCTTCTCTGAACGAGATCGCCACGGCAGCCGACGTCGGCGTTCTCATCGAAGAGCGTGCGATCCCCGTTGACCGGACCGTTGCCGCTGCCTGCGAGATGCTGGGCATGGACCCGATGTACGTCGCCAACGAGGGGAAGGTCGTCGCCTTCGTTCATGCCGGCGACGCCGATCTGGTTCTGGCTGCCATGCGTTCCCACCCGGAGGGAGTCAACGCAACGATCATCGGAGAAGTCACCAACACTCACCGCCGGATGGTCGCCGCCCGAACGCCGCTCGGTTCCACCCGGGTCGTCGACATGCAGGTGGGCGAACAACTCCCCCGCATCTGCTGATCCCCGTTCTTGCGTAACTATCGGAGGCCCGCTTCCCATAGTTACGCAGGAACAGGATTCTGGGTGGGTCAGAAGGAGAAGAGTCCCCAGGTCGTCATCACGAGACCGACGGCGATCAGCCAGTAGGCCCGGGCCGGTCGGAATTCCCCATCCTCGCCCTTCGGCTTGTTGCCTCTACGATGCTGCCAGATGGCGAATCCGTTCCCTACCAGCATCGCGAGGCCGATGGCGAGCACCATCAGCACCAGCAACCGATCTAGATCGAAGATCTCGACGATGTCGACGTCATTCACGAACGGGACGGTAGCCACTGCCGGGAGTGGAGCTACTACCTGATCTCGATACCCTGTTGGCAGGCCCCCGTGTTCGATCCGGGGGCATTGTTCATGAGTCATCACATCCAAACGAGATCCGTTTCGAACCGATCGCTCGTTGTCCGAAGGATCACGCTTCCGTGGGCGCTCTGGGTCTTCGGCCTCTCGACGACCCTGTTGCTCGTCGGCCTCTGGGGGCGCGCCGTCACTGTGGACGACGATGCGATCGCCCGATCCACCGAGGCTGCACTCTCTGCAGACCTCGTCACCGAGCGGGTGTACGACTGGATCGGCGACGGACTTGCCGCAACAACCGGGATCACCAGCGCTGAAGCCGACCGGGTTCTGGGTGAGGTACGCGGTAGCTCTGCTGCTGCGAGCGCCGTCGACGCGCTCATCGATGATGTCGTTCATGCATTGATCGCTCCGCCGGGGGTCGAAACCAGCATCGATGTCGCCTCCGCCCTCACTCCCCTCGTCCCCGAGGTAATGACCGAACTCGGAAAGCAGGGAATCGATGTTCCGCCCGGTGCAGTCGAGGCTGCGGTGGAAGAACTCGATCCGGTCACACTCGATACAGGCGAGGCCGTCTCTGTGGGTGTCGTCACCGACCAGGCGAGGGTCGTTCTCACCCGGGGAGTGGCCATGGCAGCCGTCATGCTCGCCATCGCAGGAATCGCAGCGCTGGCCCTCGCCGAGGAACGCTGGCCCATGATCCGCTCGCTGGCAACGCGAGTGTCGTTCTCCGCCCTCTCGTTCGCAGCGCTGTTCCGGATCGGCGGATGGGCCCTCGATCCCGACGGCGGCCGATCTCCGCTGCGGCGGAGCGGGTCGATACTCGTGACAAGCAACCTGCACGTATTCCTCATCATCGCCGGGTTCTCCGCCGCGTTCGCTGTAGCGATATGGCTGATCCGCCGCACACCACACCAAGCGTCCGGTGTTGAGAAAAACAGAATCGTGCCGATGCCTACGCCGGAGTCCGAGTCGCATCGTGCCGACGACACATCCACACAGGAACTCGTCAGCGTCTAAGACGCAGCGGCCGCACGGCATTGTCTGGACTCGGCCGGTCGCGATCGGTCGGAACGCTACGCTCCACGCGATGGCTGCAGAATCCAGACGACTCGTGATCCTCGCGCTCGTCGCGAACATAGGGATCGCCATCACGAAGTTCGTTGCGGCCGCGATCTCGGGCAGCAGCGCCATGCTGTCCGAAGGTATCCACTCGCTCGCCGACTCCGGGAACCAGTTGTTCCTTCTGCGGGGGCACGCCGCATCGCGGTGGGACGCCAGCGTTCAACACCCTTACGGACGGGGCAAGGAGATCTACTTCTGGAGCTTCATGGTCGCCGTCTTCCTCTTCGTTGGAGGATCGGCGTTGTCGATCGTGATGGGCATCGGCAAGATCCGAAGCCCGCACGGCCACGGCGGCGAGGGTTTCTGGCTCTCGCTGGGCGTGCTGGCGATCGCGGCTCTCTTCGAAGGCCTGATCGCGTTCCGGCCCGCACTCAAAGAGTTCAACCGGCAACGCGCTGGACGAACGATCGGTAAGACCGTCAAGGAATCGAAAGACCCGTCCCTGCTCGTCGTGCTGTTCGAAGACAGTGCGGCAATCGTTGGATTGTTCATCGCAGCGGTGGGGCTTGTTGCGGCCGAGATGACGGGGAACGGCCTGTGGGATGGGATCGCGTCCGTTCTCATCGGCTTGCTGCTCGGTGGAGTTGCGTGGGTCCTCGCCATCGAGATGAAGTCTCTCCTTATCGGTGAGTCTGCGACCCGCGAGGAGAGGGCGAAGATCCGCGCCGCGGTGCTGTCGGTGGGAGAGGTGAGGACCGTCGACCGGCTCCTCACCATGCAACTGGCCCCGGACGAGATCCTCGTCACGATGGACATTGAGTTCGACGATGGTATCGACGGGGACCGAATCGAGACGGCGATCGTGACCATCGAGTCCATGATCGTTGATGCAGTGCCCGGCGCGACCCGCATATTCATCGAACCGGTGGATCGATGAGAGCATCGGCGCCGGCGTCATCCGGCAACCTTGGGCCGGGATTCGACGTTCTCGGCCTAGCCCTCGACCTACTGTGCGTTGTCGACGCAGTCCCCGCGGACCAGATGACGGTCGACGACGGAGACGGACCGTTCACCCTCGCTGCCGGAGACATGCTGTTCGACACCGTGATGGCCGCCGCGGGTCAAGCCATGGCGCTCACCGTGGACAACGCCATTCCCCGAGCCCGGGGCCTGGGATCGTCATCGGCGGTTACGACCGCCGCAGCCGCTGCCGCTCAGCGAGCGTTGGGCACTGAACCCGTGAGGGCTGAGATCTACGAGATCGTCACCGCCATCGAAGGGCACGGTGACAACGCTGCTCCGGCCGTGTGGGGCGGTCTCATGGCGGTCGGATCGACCGGTCCGCATCCCCTCGAAATGGATGATCGTCTCATACCCATCGTGGGAATTCCCGACACGCGACTCTCGACGAAGAGAGCCAGGGAGGCGGTGCCGCTCGATGTTCCACTGCCCGCGGCGGCTCGAAACGTATCGAGAGCGGTTCTTCTCGTGGAAGCGCTCCGAACGGGGGATCCTGATGCGTTCGCTGCAGCCGCCGGTGACGAGTTCCACGAACGGGCGAGGGGTCCACTCTCCCCGATCACCACAACGATGATCGAGGTAGCCCGCCAGGCGGGCGCTCTCCATGCCGCCTGGTCCGGCGCCGGGCCGACCACACTCGCCCTGGCGACGGAGGAGACCAGGGGGTCCGTCGTCGACGCCCTCGATCATGTGCTCGGTGACGCAGGAACCGTACGGGTACTCGCCGTCGACTACGAGGGCCTTCGCTAGCACCCGATGGTGGCGCTGTGGGGTGTCCACTCTGTAGCGGGGTGAGCCAGTCGAACCGACTCGATGAACGCCTCGAACAGAAGATGTGAAGCTTCGTCGCAGTTGTCGCCGAGGAACTCGGGATGCCACTGCACTGCCAGGAGTGGCCATTCATCATCCTCGTACTGGATCCCTTCGACCACCCCATCATCGGCCCAGGCCACGGCGCGGAACCCGGGGGCGAGATCCTTCACGGCCTGGTGATGGATGGAGTTCACCATCAGCTCCGTGGTACACACAGCCTTTGAGATCTTGGAGTTGGCATCGATCGTGACCGGCTGGTGAGCCTCGTACACGGCTTCACCGCGGACGCCGTGATCGGTCGACCCTATCGCAGAGGGGATGTCCTGAATGAGCGTGCCTCCCAGCGCCACGTTGACGACCTGAAGGCCCCGGCAGATCGCCAGAACCGGGAGGTGACGGCTCTTCGCCTCGCGGACGAGGGCGAGTTCGAACTCGTCCCGGGCGGTGTTCGTCTTGCGGATCTCGGGGTGCGGCTCTTCGCCGTATCGACCCGGCTCCATGTCTCCTCCGCCGGTGAAGACGATGCCGTCGAGACGGTCGACGAGTGTGGTCACGTCATCGCTTGGCACGGGGGGAAGGATCACGGGGAGGCCGCCGGCACGAAGCACGGAATCGGTATAGGTGTGTCCTATCACATGCGAGTCGAGGCTGCCGGACGCGCTGATCGCCTGCTTCGGTTGGGAGGTAACCCCGATAATCGGCCGCATCTGAAGGATTCTACTGGCATCGGTGAAGTCGATTATCGGGCCTCAGAGTGACACCTGTTCGCGTAGCGGCCTATCCTTCGCGAGCCTTATGGGCTCCGGCCCGGCCTCGCCGCCGCCGGAACCGGTCCCCGAGTACACCGAGTGAGGTCTCCTGCATGGGTTCGCTGATCAAGAAGCGTCGGAAGAAGATGAGCAAGCACAAGTATCGCAAGCGCATCAAGGCGAATCGACACAAAGCCAAGAAGTAGCGGCTTCGCCGCCGTACTGGGTACTTGAGTACTGGGTACCCGGTACTTGACCCTCAACCAACTCACACTTCTTTGAGGAAGTTCTCGATCTCGTCGACGAGTTCACCAGTCCGTCCGGGATCCATCTGCCGGCCGTTCTCAGCGACCTCGCGAACGTACTCTGCAAGATCGTCCGACTCTGCGACGGCTTCGTCAACCTCGGAGATGAACTCGGTCTCCCTGTCGCGGAGTTCTTCGCTGTCACCGTTGAAACCGACGATCTCGCCCGCCTTGCTCAGCAGCGCGCGCATCGCCATCGGATTCGGACTCGCCGCGAGGTAGTGCGGCGTTGCCGCCCAGATGCTCGTGGCCGGGATGCCGGCCTCCTTGCACGCTTCTCCGAGCACCGCAACGATTCCGGTCGGCCCCTCGTAGTCGGTGGGTGGCAGCGAGGTTGCTTCGAGGAAGGCAGGGTCGGTGGCGACCGCCGACAACGGAACGGGCGCCGAGTGCGTGACCGACCCGATGTAGGCGCCGAGCATCGTGACCGACTCAACACCACTGTCCGCGAGGACCGCCGCCACAGTTCGAGCGAAGGTCTTCCACCGAAAAGTGGGTTCGTCTCCGACGACGATCACGAGGTCATGATCCCGATCGGGGCGTTCGATCGCGTAGAACCTGGTCTCGGGCCACGTCATCGCCTGGACGGAACCGTCCTGAACGAAAACCGAGGGACGGTGCTCCTGGAAGTCGAAGAACTCCTCCGATTCGATGATGGCGAAGGGACGCCGGACGTCGCGGCACTCGAGCAGATGACGAAGAGCTCCGGAGGCGGCATCGGATGCATCGTTCCAGCCTTCGAACGCGAGGACCGCGCGCGGTCTGCGGAGGGAGGGTCTGCCGAGGCGTCGTACGGGATCCACGACCGGAAGGCTATCGGGCGGACGCCGTAGCGCCCATTGAGTGTCGCAACCATCGCCCAACGCGGCACCGAGCCGCGATAGGGTCGAACGGCCTCGGTCCTGAGACCTCCGGCCCTAGGCCGCCATGCCGCCCGCTCGTACCGTGTATTGGAGCATCCCAGGATGGAGACGTGACAGAACCACTCGTCATCGATCGTGAGGGCGTCGATGCTCTCATCGCCGCACTCATCAACCGAGGCTACGAGGTCGTCGGACCGACCGTTCGTGGCCAGACCATTCTCTACGACACGATCACATCGACCGGAGACCTGCCGATCGGCATACGCGATCGGCAGGAGGCCGGGACGTACCGTCTCGAGGAACGAGACGACGACACGCTCTTCGGATACGTCGTCGGGCCTCAGTCGTGGAAGCAGTTCCTCACACCACCAGGGACGGTGTTCTGGAGAGGAATCCGGACCGACGACGGATTCGAGACGGTGGAGCCCGAGGAGCCTCCGAGATACGCCTTCTTCGGTGCGCGTCCCTGCGAGGTCGCAGCGATGAGGATCCAGGACGACGTGTACCTGCCCGTCGAAGACGGCATCTACACCGAGCGACGGAAGCGCTCGTTCACCGTCGCCGTGAACTGCACCGAACCCGCCGCAACCTGCTTCTGTGCGTCGCTCGGAACGGGACCGGACGTCGACGAGGGCTACGACATCGCTCTCACGGAGGTATTGAGCGGTGCACACCACTACTTCCTCGCCGAGGCGGGGACCGACATCGGCGCCGACGTGCTCTCGGATCTCGCAAGCCGTGAGGCTCGCGACGAAGAAGTTGTAGCGGCACGGCGACTCGTGGTCCATGCCACGGACCACATGGGGAGAGTGCTCGAAACGAAAGGGTTGAAGGACCTGCTCTACGCGAACCTCTCGAACCCCTACTGGGCGGAGATCGGCGAGCGCTGCTTGTCGTGCGCGAACTGCACGATGGTCTGCCCTACCTGCTTCTGCTCAACGGTTGAGGATCGTCAGGCACTCGACGGATCCGGTGCAGAGCGAGTACGGACGTGGGACTCGTGCTTCACGCTCGACTTCTCCTACATCCACGGAGGGCCGGTCCGCTCATCGACCTCTGCGCTCTACCGCCAGTGGCTCACGCACAAACTGGCGTCGTGGCAGGATCAGTTCAATTCGATCGGGTGCGTGGGATGTGGCCGCTGCATCGCCTGGTGTCCGGTCGGGATCGACATCACACAAGAAGCGGCAGCGATTCGGAACAGGGACATCCGCCGGGTCGAAGTCGAGACACCAGTCCTCGAGGAGGCAGCCGAATGAGTGAAGTGTTCGAAATGCTCATTGAGCATCCTTTCCTTGCAGGGATGACCGATGATCAGATCAGGGTCGTCGCCGAGACAGGTACCCCGGTTTCATATCACGAAGGACAGACGATCTTCTCCGAAGGGGGGAGTGCCGATTCGTGCTACCTCATCCTCAGCGGAGGGGTCGCCCTCGAACTCCAGACTCCCGGACACGGTCCGCAGGTGATCCTGACGCTCCACGATGGGGACTTGCTCGGATGGTCGTGGCTCCACCCGCCGTATCGCTGGAGTTACGACGCCCACGTCCACAGCGACACTGAAGCCGTCCGATTCGACGGCCCCCGATTGGCGGCAGCCGCTGAGGCTGACCCCCTTCTCGGTTACGAACTGATGAAACGGTTCAACCGGACTCTCGTCAACCGACTGCAATCGATCAGGATCCAGGTCCTCGATGTCTACTCAACTCCTCGCTGAACCGGTCGCCCGACCGATGCACCCGGTCCCCTGCCGGGTCCGCTCGGTCGTGCGCGAACTCGAAGACACGTTCACCCTTGAACTCGAACCGCCTGGAGAGGAATGGGGGTTCGCTCCGGGCCAGTTCACGATGCTCTACGCTTTTGGCGTCGGCGAGGTACCGATTTCGATCAGCGGGGATCCGAGCGATTCGGGGCGCGTCGTCCAGACGATTCGTGCCGTCGGACCCGTGACGGACGCGCTCACCGCGGTCTCGCCGGGAGACGTCGTCGGCGTGCGAGGCCCATTCGGGTCGACCTGGCCGACCAAGTCTGTCGAAGGGGGTGATCTGCTCATCATCACCGGCGGCATCGGCCTTGCGCCGCTCCGTCCGGCCATCCTCGAAGTGCTGTCACGCCGCGAGCGCTACGACAACGTGACGCTGTTGTACGGCGCCCGTTCGCCGGGCGAGTTGCTCTTCGCCGACCAGTTGCAGGAGTGGCGCGGCCGATTCGACCTCGACGTGCTGATTACCGTCGACCATGGAGATCAGGCATGGCGTGGACCGGTCGGCGTTGTGACGTCGATGATCGGGCGGGCCTCGTTCGATCAGGAGACGGCCTCGGCATTCGTCTGCGGCCCCGAGATCATGATGCGGTTCACGATCCAGGACCTGGAGCGCAAGGGCATCACCGACGATCGTCTGTACGTCTCGATGGAGCGGAACATGAAATGTGGGATCGGGCTCTGTGGCCATTGCCAACTCGGGCACTACTTCGTCTGCAAGGACGGACCGATACTGAGTTGTGCAGAGTTGTCCGACATGCTGTGGATCAGGGAGGTGTGACGTGGCTCTTCCGACTCTCGCCGTTCACAAGTTCGCTTCGTGCGACGGGTGCCAACTGAGCCTCCTCGACCTTGAGGATGAACTCCTCGCCGTCGCCGGGGTCGTTCAGATCGCCAACTTCATGGAGGCGTCGCGGGAGGTACTTCCTCCGCCATACGACGTGACGCTGGTTGAGGGTTCGATCACGACCGCCCATGACGCCGAACGGATCAAGCAGATCCGTGAGGAGACCCCCGTACTCATCACGATCGGGGCATGCGCCACGGCGGGCGGAATCCAGGCGCTCCGCAACTGGAAGGACGTCGACGACTTCACGCGATACGTCTACGCGCACCCCGACTACATCGATACGTTGCAGACGTCGACGCCGGTTGCCGACCACGTGCCGGTCGACTTCGAACTGCGGGGGTGCCCGGTCTCGAAGTACCAACTGCTCGAAGTGTTGGTGGCGTTCCTTCAGGGACGGCGCCCCAACATCCCGACCTACAGCGTGTGCGTCGACTGCAAGCTGAAGGGCAATCCGTGCGTGATGGTGTCTCACGGCACGCCGTGCCTCGGACCCGTGACCCAGGCCGGCTGCGATGCCCTCTGTCCCACGTACGACCGGGGCTGCTTCGGCTGCTTCGGCCCGATGGAGAGTCCGAACACGGGATCCCTCGCCGATCAGTGGAGAGCGATGGGTGTGTCGGACCGGGAACTCGTCGATGCGTTCAGGAGCTTCAACGCCTGGTCTGAGGCGTTCCGCATCGAGAGTGACCGTCGGGAAGCAACGATCGAGATCGGGGGTGTGCGATGACGAACGCCAGAGAGATCTCGGTCGAGTACCTGGCTCGGGTCGAAGGCGAAGGCTCGATGCGAGTCAAGGTCGTCGATGACCAGATCGAGGACGTCGAGTTCTCGATCTTCGAACCACCCCGGTTCTTCGAGGCCTTCATGCGGGGCCGCCCCCACACGGAGGCACCGGACATCACCGCCCGGATCTGCGGCATCTGCCCGGTTGCGTATCAGATGAGCGCCGTCCACGCCATGGAGGACGCGTTCGGTATGACGGTTGGAGGCTCACTGCGCGAGTTGCGCAGGTTGCTCTATTGCGGCGAGTGGATCGAAAGCCATGCGCTCCACATCTACCTGCTCCACGCCCCGGACTTCCTCGGCTACGAGAGCGGCATCCACATGGCTGCGGATCACCGCGAGGTCGTCGAACAGGGCCTCCGGCTCAAGAAGGCCGGGAACTCGATCGTCGGACTCGTCGGTGGGCGTGAGATCCACCCGATCAACGTTCGGGTTGGCGGCTTCTACCGGACTCCCACGAAGCGCGAACTCGAATCGCTCGTTCCCGAACTTGAGTGGGCGAAGGACGCGGCAGCGGAGACGATCCGTTTCGTCAGCGGGTTCACCTTCCCTGAAGCCGACATGGACTTCGAGTTCGTCTCGTTGAGCCATCCCGACGAGTATCCGTTCAACGAGGGACGGATCGTGTCGAGCAAGGGGCTCGATCTGGAGATTTCAGAGTACAACGACTACTTCGTTGAGCAGCACGTCGAGCGGTCGAACGCTCTGCATTCACAGATCCGCGAACGGGGCGCCTACCACGTCGGTCCGCTCGCCCGCTACGCGAACAACTTCGAGAAGCTGACGCCGTTCGCTCAGGAGATGGCTCTTGAGGCGGGCCTTGGAACCATGGTCGCAAACCCCTTCAAGAGCATCGTGGTGCGAGCAGTCGAAGTGCTCTACGCCGTGGAGGAATCCCTCAAGATCATCGACAGTTACGAGCAGCCGACGGAGCCGCACGTGGCATACACAGCGGCCGAGGGTGAGGGGCACGGTGCCACGGAGGCACCGCGGGGATTGCTGTACCACCGGTATCGGGTTCACGACGACGGGCGCATCGCCGACGCGCAGATCGTTCCCCCGACGGCCCAGAACCAACTGACGATCGAATCGGATCTGCGGTACGTGCTCGAACGGCATCTCCATCTTCCGGACCCGGAACTGTCCTGGGTGTTGGAGCAGTCGATCCGCAACTACGACCCGTGCATCTCATGTGCGACGCACTTCCTCGATCTCACGGTTGAGCGTGGCTGACACCGTCGTGATCGGGGTCGGCAACCGGATGATGGGTGATGACGCCGTGGGTCCGGTCGTGATCGACCGACTCGTCGGACGGCTCCCGGAGACGGTTGCTCTGATCGAATCGGTCGGGGACGCTACACACCTTCTCGACACGTGGCGCGACGCCAGACTGGCCGTTGTCGTCGACGCCGCGGTCTCGGGTGATGTTCCCGGCTCGGTTCATCGGATCGATGGGAAGGCGGGATTCCCCGCCTCGTGGCGCTCGGCCTCGACCCATCTCATCGGTCTCGTCGAGGCCGTAGACCTGGGTGGCGCCGTCGACATGCTGCCCAACCAACTCGTGGTCTACGGCATAGAGATCGGCAGAGTCGGCCCGGGCATGACCTTGAGCCCCGAGATCGACACCGCCGCCGATGAAGTGGTAGACATGATCACCGCGGAACTAGCAGAAACCGGTAGTCAGTAGTCAGTGAAGTGTCCGTGTTCTGGCTGTTGTCTGTTACCGGTTCTCTGTCTGCTGTCCCCCCGTCCCCTATCACCTCTGGCCGAATCGACGCAGACGGAGGGAGTTCGTGACCACAGAGACCGACGAGAACGCCATGGCTCCTGCGGCGATCATCGGGTTGAGGAAACCGAGCGCTGCGAGCGGGATCGCCGCGGTGTTGTAGCCGAAGGCCCAGAACAGGTTCTGTTTGATGGTCGAGAAGGTTCTCCGCGCGAGCCGAAGAGAGGTGACGGCGAGCATCGGGTCGCCGCTCATCAGGACGACGTCGCCGGCTTCGATGGCGACGTCGGTGCCCGATCCCACCGCCATCCCAAGGTCGGCCTGCGAGAGCGCCGGTGCGTCGTTGATGCCGTCTCCGACGAAGCCGACCGACCGACCATCGTGCTGCAGCCTGCGGATCTCTTCGGCTTTGTCGCCGGGGAGGACTTCAGCGATCACGCTCGTGATGCCGATCTCGGCAGCGATCGTTTCGGCGGTTCTGCGGTTATCGCCGGTGAGCATGACGACGTCGACGCCCATCTCCTCGAGTGTGGAGATCGCATCGGCCGATGATGCCCTGACCGTGTCTGCGACCCCGATAGTCCCTCGCACGGTGCCATTCCATCCGACGAGGAACGCGGTGTTCCCCGCAACCTCGATTCGCTCCATCGCATGGGCGTATGGTTCGGGGATCTGGAGGCCTCGTTCGGCCATCAGCTGCGCCTTTCCGACTGTGACCTCGATCCCCTCGACGGTACCGACCACGCCCTGACCGTGGAGCGCGGTGAAATCCTTCGGAGTGGAGAGCTCGACGTCACGCTCTTCGGCGCCAAGGGCAACGGCTTTGCCTATCGGGTGCTCGCTCGCGGCTTCCACCGACGCTGCAAGGGCGAGGAAGTGAGCTTCGTCATCGTCTGTGACGACGTCTGTGAGCGTCATCGCTCCCCGGGTGAGGGTGCCGGTCTTGTCGAAGACGACAACGTCGACGGCGCGAGCCCGCTCGAAGACCTCGGCGTTCTTGAAGAGCACGCCGAGCTCTGCTCCGCGCCCCGAGCCGACCATGATCGCGGTCGGAGTTGCGAGTCCCATGGCGCACGGGCACGCGATGATGAGCACCGCGACGGCGTTGCGAAGAGCCACGGGTACGTCCCCTTCGCTGGCTGCCATCCATGCGACGAACACGACCGCAGCGATCACAAGAACGGTCGGAACGAAGACGGCCGAGACGCGGTCGGCGAGACGCTGGACGGGGGCCTTCGTCGCCTGTGCGTCCTCGACCAGTCGAACGATCTGTGCCAGTGCCGTGCTCTCTCCTACCTTCGTGACCTCGATCTCCAGACGACCCTGCTGGTTGATCGTCGCCCCATAGGCGTCGTCACCGGGGGCCTTGTCCACGGGCATCGACTCGCCCGTGAGCATGGACTCGTCGACACTCGACGATCCGGCGGTGATCCGTCCATCGGTCGGGATCTTCTCGCCGGGCAGCACGACCACGGTGTCTCCGACCAGAACGTCACCGACGTCCACCATCAACTCGGAACCGTCCCGAACGACGCGAGCTTGCTTCGCTCCAAGTTCAAGGAGTTTCGTGATGGCTCGGGAGGCACGACCCTTCGCCCGTGCCTCAAAGAACCGACCGAGGAGGATCAGCGTCGTGATCATGGCGGCGGTGTCGAAGAAGACGGCGGAACCTTCAACCATCGCGTACAACGAGTAGCTCCACGCGGTGATGGTTCCAACCGACACGAGCGTGTCCATTGCGGGACTCATCGACGTGACCTGTTTCCACGCGGCCCTGTGGAACTGCCATCCGAAACCGAAGACGACAACCGTGGTGAGAACGGCCTGGAGAGCGAAGTTCCACGTCTCCTCCGGACCCAACATGGCGAGGAGGAAGACCGGGATGGTGAGCCCGGCCGCTCCGATCAGGTTCCTGCGCTGATAGATGACCTCTTCGTCGTAGCGCTCCGCGACGCTGACACGCTCCTCGCCGGCGATGACCGGCTCGATCTCATATCCGATCTTTGCGACCGCCGCCCGGAGGGAATCGACGTCGACCTCGGGGCCGACCTCGGCCCGAGCTTCATGCCCGGCGTAGTTGACGATCGCTGCTTCGACGCCGTCTTGCTTGCCGAGGACGCGCTCGATCCGCAGGGCGCACGAGGCGCACGTCATGCCCTCGACGTCGAAGGTGATCGATTGCGTGTCGCTCATCGTTGGACTCCGGTCAGACCGTTGTCAGCCCTGGTCCGGCACGTCGTAGCCCTGGTCCTCGATAGCGGCCACGATCGCGTCGAAAGTGCTGTCAGAACCGTCGTAATCGAGATCGACAGTGCGCTCCTCGATGTGGACCTCGACCTTGGCAACTCCGTCGAGGGGTGACACGGCGCCTTCGATCGAAGACTTGCAGTGCCCGCACGAGATTTCCGGGACGGTCAATGTTCTGGTGGACACGGTGATCTCCTTCGTCGCTCTGCAGCCGAGCGTATCAATCCCTCGCTCCTTGTTGAACGGATTTCGTCGATTGACTATTTCAGGAGAAGGGTCCCGATGCGGCGGCCGGTGACCCACGAACCCGCAGCTCCCATGGCCGTGAGGTAGGCGACGTTGATCAGCATCGTCCACTCGAGGATCCCGAGGGTGAGACCACGGATCAGGATGACGCCGTGGAAGAGAGGGGAGGCCCAGGTGATGACCTGGATGAACTCGGGATAGATGTCGATCGGGTAGAAGGTCGCGGAGAACAGGAAGAGCGGGAGCGTAACGAGCATGACCAGGTCGAGATCCTGCCAGCTTCTCATGTACGTGGCGGCGGCGGTCCCGACCGCTCCGAAGGCGAATCCGATGAGGATCGCAGCGGGGAGGGCGAGCAGGCCGTACGGAGAGTGGATCAAGCCCATGATGGCCATCACGATCAGAAATGCAGTCGAGTAGAACGCCCCACGGGCGAGCGACCACGCGATCTCCCCGGTCGCGACGTCCTTCGCCTCGAGAGGGGTCGCGAGGACGCCTTCGTAGATCTTCTCGTATTTCAGTTTGAAGAAGAGGTTCGTCGACTCGAGGACGGCGCCGTTCATCGCGGACGCAGCGAGCATCGCCGGTGCGACGAACGCCGTGTACTCGACGGGGATGCCGGCCACCGTGACATCTCCCGCGAGTTGCCCGATTCCCACGCCGATAGCAAAGAGATAGAAGACGGGTTCGAAGAAGCCGGAGACGTAGACCGGCCAGAACGACCGGGCGGAAACGATGTTGCGCTCTACGAGGTAGCGGCCTCGCCACCGGCGCGGCAGTGGTGGAACGACCTTGGAGACGAGTTGGCCGGTCGTCACGGTGTCAACCTCTTCCGGAACGGGCCGACCGCGAGGACGGTACCGACAGCGATCCATGCCATGAGATAGAGGACGCTGATCCACCAGGCAACGGCCGGATCGGTCCCCACCACGATCGTCCGGCTCAGCTCGACGCCGTGGTACATCGGCGTCGCCAGAGCGATTGGCTGGAGCCACCCGGGAAGTTGAGTGATCGGAAAGAACGCGCCCGAAAACAGGAACATCGGAATCACGACGAATCGGAAGTACAGGGGGAGACCGGTCGGCTCTTCCAGCCTTGCCGTGAACGAGGTCGTGGCGGCGGCCATCGCAAGACCAACCAGCAGGGCAGGACCCACCGCGAGCAGGGACTGGAAGAGAGGGGCAACCCGAAAACCCGCCATGATCACAGCGAAGATGATGGAAACCATGAAGACGCGCAACCCCGACCACAGCATGTGCCCGGCGACCAGGCTCGGAATCCCGATCGGTGTCGCGAGCCTGGCGTGGTAGGTCTTCATCCACTTCATGCCGGCCATGACCTTCCAGGCGCCTTCTCCGGCACCCGTCTGCATGGCGGTGGCGACGAGGAGACCCGGGGCGAGGAAGGTGAGGTAGGAGACGCCCTCAACACCATCCGGGAGATTCTGATCGACGAGGGAACCGAGGCCGACGCCCATCGCTGCGAGGTAGAGGATCGGGTTGAGGAAGCTCGAGATCACCGAACCACGCCACGTGCGGCGGTACACCCTTGCTTCGGACTCGACGACACGGAGCGCGAGTGGTGTCGCCATCAATCGACGAGAGAACGGCCGGTGAGACGGAGGAACACATCCTCGAGGGAGGACCTCCTAGCCAGAATCGTCTCGGGGTCGAGACCGGCCGTTGCGATATCGGCGATCGTCTGCTCAGCATCGTCGGTGTACAGGAGAGCGCGATCCGCGAGAATCTCGGTGCGAGGAGCGAGATCTTCGACCCGATCGGCGACGTCGTCGAGGACTCCTGGGGGGAATCTCACTTCAACGACTTCGCGCGGGGCGTACTTCTCGATGAGGGAACGCGGCGAACCTTCGGCGACGATCCTCGCCTTGTCCATGACGACAAGGCGATCACAGAGCTGCTCGGCTTCGTCCATGTAGTGCGTTGTGATGATCAGCGTCACGCCCTGTTGTTTGAGCCGATACAGGCGGTCCCAGAGGACGTGACGCGCCTGCGGGTCGAGTCCGGTCGTTGGTTCATCCAGGATGAGGAGATCGGGCTCGTTGATGAGGCCTCTCGCGATGGTCAAGCGTCTCTTCATCCCTCCCGACAGTGCATCGACTTTGGATTGACGCTTCTCGCTGAGTTGGACGAACTCGAGGAGTTCGTCGATCCGCTCCTTGATCACGGCCCGCGGCAGGTCGAAGTACCGCCCGTACATCATCAAGTTGTCGTAGACGGTCAATTCCTGGTCGAGGTTGTCTTCCTGAGGTACCACGCCGAGCCGGGACCGAAGCCGGGGACCCTCCGTCTCGGGATTGAGGCCCAGCACGGAGAGGGTTCCTTCTGTGATCGGACTGACGGCGCCGATCATCCGCATCGTCGATGTCTTCCCCGCCCCGTTCGGACCGAGGAACCCGAACGACTCGCCCCCCTCTACTGCGAAATCGATGCCGTCAACCGCGACGAACTCACCGAACCGCTTGGTGAGACCGGTTGCGTGGATCAGGGGAGCCATAGCGGGTCAGGCTAGGACGGCGTGGGTAGCTGAGTAGCTGAGTAGCTGAGTAGCGGAGGAAGAGCTCTGAGCCGTGAGCCATGAGCTTTGAGCCATGAGCCATGAGCGCGGGCTACTGACTACCGGGCCACCACCGACTACCGACTACCGATTACCGACTACCGACTACCGACTACACCGGCGAAGCCGGCCATCAACAGACTCTTCGCACCGTCGGGTAGGGGTTCACGTACACGCCGGAACTTGGTCCCATGCCGAGATGGAGGTGCGGGACGGAGGCATTCCCTGTCGCTCCAACGTAGCCGATGACCTGTCCCTTGGAGACCCGCTGGCCGTTGGACAGACCAGGGGCGTATCCGCTCAGGTGTGCGTAGTAGTAGAACATGCCGTTGTCGGCGTAGACGTAGACCTGACGACCTCCGGCATAGTGCCAGTTGAGCCGAACCTTGCCCGAATCCATAGCAACGAGCTTGGTCCCGGTCCCGGCCATCATGTCGACGCCCTTGTGCGTTCGACCGCCGGACCGCGGTGCTCCCCAGGTGTTAGAGAACCAGCTGTTGCCGGCGACCGGACAGACGACACCGGGTGTGTTCGAGACGGGGACACCGGCGGCGGCGGAGCTGCTGGCGGCCGCGGAGGAGTTGTTGGCGGCAGCCTGGCGAGCTGCTTCCTCGCGCTTGCGGCGGGCTTCCTCTTCCGCCCGACGACGCAGTTCGGCCTGGTACTTCGCGTAGGCTTCCTTGTACTTGTCCTGGGACTCGGCGTAGATCCGGTCGGCCTTCGCCCGCTCATTGGCGAGCCTCTCGACGAGCACCTTCTGCTTCTCTTGCAGGATTTCGACCTCTGCTCGCTTCTCGGCAACCTCCGCCTTCAACCGATCGTTCTCCCGGTTGACCGCCGTGAGAAGATCGAGCGAAGCGAGGTCGCGCTCGGTGGCATGGCCGATGAGGGTCTGGCTGGTGAGGAGATCCTGGATCGATGCCGCGGTGAACGCGGCTGTGACGAGGCCGGTCCCTGAGTTCGTGTATGCCTCAACGACGAGTTCCTGGGCGCTCCTCTTGAGTTCAGCGACCTGTTCGTCGAACTCGGCGATCTTTCGATCGAGCACTGTGATCGTGTAGTTCAGCGCTTGGAGTTCGTCGTCGATCGCCTCGAGTTCGGCGAGTGCTTGGCCCACCGCCTCGTTGGCCTCGAGCAGTTGGTTGTATGCCCGGTCCTGAGCGGCCTGGGCCTTGTCGACGTCCGACTTCGTCTGCGCACCGGCCGGAATCGGGGCGACGACGAACAGCGCGAGGATGACCAACAGGATGATCGGTGGGAGAGACTTCGATAGGAGCATGTAACACGTCAGGCTAGACCCGGGAAGTGGATACTCGCCAAACGAGATCGTCAGCAAAGGCGTGTTTTCGCGTTACGCCATGGGCCGGATGCAGCGCCCCAATCGGGGGCGAAGAACGTTCGGGAGGATTACTCTTGAGATGATGGCGCATCGAGAGATCCATGGCTACAGATAGGGTTTCGTTTGCACCGCGCCGAACGATGGTTGGGCGGACGACCGCCGGACTGATGGCGCTGTCGTATCCGATCGTGATGGTGGTGATGGCGCTCGCCGTCGGGCCCCGAGAGGCCGGTGACCTCCAGGACGTCGCTTCGAGTTTCATCGCTGCCTTGATGATCGTCATCGCACTCCCGACGTCGTGGTTCCTCTCGTTCGATTTCATCGACGTGTCACGAACGGCCATCGTGATCTTCGGCGTCGTGACCAGCCTGCCTCTCTGGTATGTGCTTGGCACGGCGCTCGCCGTTCGCTCAGAGACATGGGGACGGTGGCTGCGCCGCTACGCATCGATCGCCCTGATATGGACACTGGCGAACCTGGCGTTGTTGGCGGTGGTGGCGATGGTGACGGGCTGACGCCAGCAGACAGCAAGAAGGGCTGTCCGCTGTCCGCTGTCTGCTCTCTTAGAAGAGGGCTGGCCTGAACAGTTCGTCGTGGCGGCTTATCGCGTAGCGGTCGGTCATGCCTGCAACGAAGTCGATCACCTGGGTCTGCGTGTCGGCATCATCCTGTCGGTAGGTGTCGGGGATCTCCGAAGGGTGCGCGACGTAGTACTCAACGAGGTTCCTGATGATCTCTCTGGCCCGGATCCGCTGCGGTTCGACGTCTGCCCTCAAGTAGACGTTCTCGAACATGAAGCCCCGGAGTTCGAGCATGACGTCGAGCGTCTGCTGGTCCATCGAGATTTCGTCGCGCTCCATGGACGTCTCGATCACGGAGGCGATCATCGCGGCGATCCAGTCGCGCCCGGGTTCACCGAGGGTGCCGAGCACCGGATCGGGGAAACTGGAGGGCAGGAGCACACCGGCGCGAATTGCGTCGAGTGCGTCGTGTGCGAGATAGGCGATACGGTCCGCGAATCGGACGATCGCCCCTTCCGGGGTTCGTGCCGGGGTCTCGACTTTCCATGGGTGAGCCAGGATCCCATCCAGGACCTCGGACGTGAGATTGAGGGGTTCGAGCACTTCGTAGATCCGTACCGACTGGGCGGAGTGGCGCCATTCGCCGTCGACGAACTCGCTCAGCGTGTCCTCACCCGTATGGCCGAACGGTGAGTGGCCCACGTCGTGCCCGAGACAGATCGCCTCGGTCAATGCTCCGTTGAGGCTGAGAGCCCGGGCAATGGCGCCACCCACCTGCGTGACCTGGAGGGTATGCGTGAGGCGCGTGACGTAATGATCGCCCTCGGGGTTCATGAAGACCTGGGTCTTGTGCTTCAGGCGTCGGAACGCCTTCGAGTGAAGGATGCGGTCCCGGTCGCGCTCGAATGAAGTTCTCCACGGATCCGGCTCCTCCAACACGGCACGCCCGGCGGAATTGGTCGAAAGCGTTGCCGCCGGTGCGAGGTCCTTCCGCTCAAGTTCCTCCGCTACCTTTCGGGTTCGGAGACGGAACGTGGTCATCAGGCCTCGAGTTCGGTGCTCGGGGGCCGTCCGGCGCCCGTGAGAGCGACCATGCCCTTCGACAGCATGCTGGTCGACGGTTGCCCGGTGATGATTCTCCGCCGGATGGACGAGGACACGGTATCGACGAGAAGGACGACACCGATCGTTGCGAGCAAGGCTGCACCGGCCTTCGGCCAGTCGGCACGGAACGACAGTCGGGCGACGATCTCGGCCCCGATGCCACCAGCACCGACCAGACCGAGCACGGCGGAAGCGCGGATATTGATCTCGAACCGGTACAACCAGTATGCGACGATGTTCGGCATGGCCTGCGGGACGATGCCGTACCTCATCTGCAGCGGCAGGGTTCCACCTGCTGATCCGATCGCTTCGATCGGTCCGTCGTCGACACCTTCGATTACCTCGGAGGACAGTTTGCCGAGCGTGCCGATGGAGTGAAGGCCGATGGCCAGTGCGCCGGTGAACGGTCCCAGGCCGAACGGCACGATGAGGATGACGGCGAGGATGAGTTCGGGGAATGCGCGGATGGCACTCAGGAGTGCTCGCGTCGGAATCGTCATCCAGCGCGGGGCCACGTTGGTTGCAGCCATGAAGCTAAGCGGGAACGAGAAGAAGGCTCCCATCATCGTTCCGATCCACGCGATGTAGATCGACTCCAGGAGCTTCGACACGATGCGTCCGCTGTCGTCGAAATCGGGAGGGAACATCCCGGTGAGGAGAACCCAGACCTCGGCGGGGGCTCGCCAGATGCGGTCCGGAGAGATCTCGAGGCCGATGGTCGCCCAGATGAACGGTACGACGATCAGGATACCGACGACCCAGCGGATGATCCGCGGGCCGATGGGCTCCTTGGGGCGGAACTGTTCCATCTTCTGATCGGGGGAAAGGTCCGGTACGGTCATACCAGTTTCCTCCTCGCCCAGATCGAGAGCCATTCGATCAGCAGCACGGACACGAAGATCACGATGACGATCGCCATGACCTGATCCCATTGGAAGAAGTTGCGACGCTCGTTGAGGAGACGACCGATACCTCCGGCTCCGACGAAACCGATCACGACGGATGCCCGGATGTTGAGTTCGAAGATGTAGAGGGCGTATGCCACATAGTTGGGTCTGACCTGGGGGAACGCGGCGTACTCGATGACCTGCGTGTGCGAGGCCCCCGAGGCTCGCGCGGCCTCGAGCGGCCCGATCTCGATCGAGTCCACTGTCTCGGACAGCAACTTGGCCATGATCGAGAGTGAGAACATGATCATCGCCAACGCCCCGGCGAACGGATTGCCGAATCCGACGGCGGTGGCGAAGAAGATGCCCCAGACCAGGTCGGGGATGGTGCGGACTACGTTGAGGAAACCCTTCGCAATCCGGTAGGCAACGTTCGACGGCGCGGTCATGCGTGACGCGTAGAAGGCGAGCGGAAGAGCGAGGATGTTTCCGGTGATGGCTCCGACGATCGCGATCTGGAACGTCTCGACGAACGGCTGAACGATGTTGAACGTGTCCGGCTGGCCGAGGCTCTTCGGCCACTTCCAGACCGGTGGCCAGAAGTCGTCGACGATCTCTCCGATGCGGGTCAACTGCGTGGCAATGGCTGCAGTGGAGAACTGGATCTCGTTATAGGCCATCACCGTGAGAACGAGCACGAGACCTCCGGCGAACAACGACGGTAGCCGGGTAGCGAATGAGAGGTTCGCCCCCAGACCGACACCCGCCGCAGCCAGACCGGTGACAACGAAGAGTCCGATAGTGAGGGCCTGGATCTCGCCGTTAGAGATCTGTCGAGCATTCAGCGGAGCGAGGACATGCATAGCCGTCGCGGTGAAGAGAGCGAGGGTGGCACCCCCACCCCAGGCAAGCGCCTGGAATCCGATGATCGTCGGCTGGTAGCCGGGTCGGTTGCGGTAGACCACGAATCCTGTAGCCGCACCGTAGATCAGCCAGCCGATCGCGGCGATGAGCGAGAGTCTGAAATCGACTGGACCCGTACGGGTCGCGAGTACCCAGTCGAAGAATGAGAGCCCGAGAACGCCGCCGACAACCAGAACGACGGCGTCGATCCAGTGCTTCGTGATATCGGTCCAGAAGAGCACACCGAATGTGACAAGCCCGACGAGGACGCCCCATAGAGGACCAACCGGACCGGCCCAACCGGCGAGGCCCGTCGCGATGATTCCGACACCAAGAGGGAGTAGATATCGCGCCGCGCGCGGTGGCTCGACGGGCCGTACCTGGGTCTCCGGGGCGAAGAGCGTCACTTTTCGTTGAGCAGATCGTCGGGTGTGATGGCACGGCCGTAGATGCCGCGGAAGACCTCGTCGTTGACGTCGGCGATGTCGCCATCGAAGACGACCTTGCCATCGTTCAGGCCGATGAGTCGTTTGCCGTACTGACGGGCAAGATCCAGGAAGTGGAGGTTGATGAGTGTCGTGATACCCAACTCACGATTGATGCGCTGGAGATCACGCATCACCATGTGCGATGTGACCGGGTCGAGTGAGGCGACCGGTTCGTCGGCGAGGATGATCTTGGGCTCCTGAGCGAGGGCGCGGGCGATGCCCACCCGCTGCTGTTGGCCTCCGGAGAGATCGGAGGCGCGAACGTAGGCCTTCTCGACGATGTCGACGCGCTCGAGGGATTGAAGTGCGATCTCCTTGTCCTCGGCGGGCCAAAGGCCGAGCAAGCTGCGCCAACGCGGGATCTTCGAGAGCCGTCCCATGAGAGCGTTGTTAACGACGCGAGACCGGTTCACGAGGTTGAAGGTCTGAAAGATCATGCCGACGTCGGATCGGATGTCTCTCAGTTCGGAGTGGGATGCACCGACGACCTCACGGCCGTCGACGAGCACCGATCCGGAGACCGGAACGAGACCGTTGATGGCTCGAAGCATGGTCGACTTGCCTGCTCCGGAGAGTCCGACGACGACGACGAACTCACCCTCCTCGATGCTCAGGGTCACGTCGTTGAGCGCTTTGAGCCCTCCCGGATACGTGACGGACGTGTTGATGAAGTCGATGAAACCCATGAGTGGGGAATGGCCGGGGGCCGGTCGAGTGACCGGCCCCCGTTCGCCGTTCCTATTCCTCTGCTACGCCGAGCTTGACGGCCGCTTCGCGAACGACGTCGAAGTCTTCGTCGCGTGCGAGTCGGATGTCGGTCCAGCCGTAGATCTCGTCGAAGATGGCTTCGCCCTCTTCGGTGTCGAGATATGCCTTCGTGGCGTCGAAGATCGCCAACTGGAGGCTCTCCGGCAGACCACCGCGTACTGCAACGACGTCATTGGGGATGTCGTCGGTGACGTTGAAGACGATGACCTTCTCACCGACGTCCGTCTTCTCCTTGCGGAGCGTACGACGGGCATCGTCGAAGCTGAGACCGATGTCGAAGTCGCCGTTGTAGACGGCGGCGACGGTGGCATCATGCGATGTCAAGTACGAGTACTCGAGGTCCTCTTCGATATCGATACCGAGGTTGAAGAGCTGAAGCTGCGGGAACACGCCGCCGGAAGTCGACGTCGCGCTCGTGAAGGCGATCGACTTGCCGACAACTGCCTCGAGCGGTGCCGTACAAACCAGTCCCTGGGCGACGGCTCTGCCATCCTCGAGGACCTCAGGCCCGAGTACGCCGTCGTTGTACGCCCAGCCAACCTGGAGAGCGGGGACTTCTGTCGGATCCATGATCGTCGGAACACCGTCGACCCATTCGTACGCGCCGACGACCGGCTCGTCTTCACAGATCGATGCATCGTTCGTGAACCACTGGCCGTGATAGAGATCGGATCCGAAACGAATCGACTGGATCAGCACACCGATCTCGGGGTACTGCTCTTGGGCCTGTATGTAGCCGAACGGACCGAATGCGCCGAGGTCGGCGTTGCCGGCGCCCATGGCGACGACGAGACCGTTGTAGTCGGCGGTGATGACACCCTCGAATGTGATGCCGAGCTCTTCGGTGAGGTAGTCCATGTAGGGCTGCACCGTGTCGGCGAGTTTCTCCTGCTTCTCAGACGGAATGAATCCGAAGAGAATCTCCTCGGGCCAATCGGCCTTCGGGTCGGCTGCGGTCGTGGTCGTTTCCTCGGCCGCTGCTGCGGTGGTCGTTGTTTCTTCCGCCGCTGCTGCGGTGGTCGTTGTTTCTTCCGCCGCCGCTGCTGCGGTGGTGGTCTCCTCATCGCCCGTACTCGCGCAGGCTGCAATCAGCATCGCGAAGGCGAGGAGCAGGACAATCAGAGGTGATTTCCTCATTTGTTCTCCCGTAGTGATGTGGACGCGGATGCGTCCCTTCCAGCGACCTGCAGGATACTCAGGTACGCGGAGACATGCCGAAACGGCTCAACCTCCGGGGACGTCGATGAACGTCTCGAATTCGACCCAACTGTGGATGTTCCTCGTGCCGGGAACGGGCTTGTTCCAGGGACGGACGTACCTGCACACGATCGCCTCGGGACGGTTGGTATGGAGTTCGACGATCTGACGGGGCGAGTCGTCGAGATACACGTCGCAAGGCACGCGCCACTTGGCTTCGGTGACGTGGATCTCGCGGGTCGGGATGCGACGATCCGAGATCCAGGCGAAGGTGTCGTGCACCGCCCAATCGGGCTTCGCTGTGATGATCACGATCTCGTGACGCTTGCTCAACCGCGTGAGGGCCCCGAGGGCATCGGGGTACGTCTCGAGGTGCCGAAACACCGAACCGTGAGTCCCTCTCGACGCCCACTTCCAGAATGCACCCATGGATTCGAAGTGGGTGAGGTCGCCCATGGCATCCCACGAGTCAACCTGATCGCTGCTCACGTTCGATCCGAACTCATCGTTGTAACGGTTCACCCAACCGGTGTTGAAGTCGGCGACAACGCCGTCAAGGTCGATTCCGAGGCGCATCTCTACTCCTCGATGATCTTCCCACCGAGCATGTCGGCGATCATGTCGGCGGGATCCTCGGGATCCTTGCCTTCTTCGAGGTCGTCCTTCTCGGGTGCTCGGAGCGGTGGTTCGGCGACGACCATCTTCTTCTCCGACGTCACTTTGTCATCATCGGATCGGAACCGGAGCGTGACGGGGCTTCCCAGGACATCCGCGGCGATGGCCTCGAGTGCAGCGAGCAGTTGATCGTCGGCGTTCAACTGCTCGAGATGGAAGTGCTGGTGTGAAGGCATTGTGAGCACAGCGACTGATCCTTCGACCGATCTCGGCTCGGCGACCTTCACGAAGGCGTGCCGGCGTGCGCCGAAGTCGGTCCGGATCCGCGAGACGATGACCGGCCAAGCCGCAGAGAAATCGGAAAGGCTGACGCCGACGGCGTCGGCGTCAGCCTCCGTAGTCCGTAGTCCGTAGTCCGTAGTCGGTACCGCGGCGGCAGGTTCGTCGGCGGGTTCCCGGTCCTCGGCTGGGGACTGGGGACTGGGGTCCGGCGGCTGCTCCGTGTCTTGTGTCTTGCTACTTGCTACTTGTGTCTTGCCAGGGCTGTCCGCTGCTGACTGCTCCAGGTCCGGGTCTTGTGTCTTGCTACTTGCTACTTGTGTCTTGCCAGGGCTGTCCGCTGGCGGCTGG
>JAYEIJ010000147.1:0-2148 GCA_034660035.1 Actinomycetota bacterium
CTCGTCACGCACGTCCCCGAGGAACCAACGCATCTGGTCGTGATGTGAAGCGAACACGTCGAGATTCTGCATCTCGAATTGCTTCAACTCGTCCCGGCTGTAGATGATCACCTTGCTCGGCTTGTAGCGTGTGAGCGCCGTAGCGGCGAACCGCTTCCCGAACGAACCTGTTCCACCTGTTATCAGGATGCTCTTGTTGTCCAACATGGGCTGCACTATACGCCCGAGGCGCATGAAACAAGCGGGTCAGACCGTCCGCTCTGGGGCGTTCGAGACGGTTCAGGACCGTGTGGTTCGGGCAATGTGGGCACGATTCTTCTGTCGGCCCCCGTACACTCCCGCCCATGCATCCCACCTCCATCGCTGTCATCGGAACCGGGTACGTCGGCCTCGCCGCCGCAGCAGGCCTGTCCTATCTCGGCCACAACGTCACAGGTGTCGACGTTGACGAGGCACAAGTCGCCGTGCTCCGGGATGGCGGCTGTCCCATCTACGAACCGGGTCTGGTGGAGATGCTCGATTCCGGTCGTGCTGCGAAACTGCTGCGTTTCACAACCAATCATCGCTACGCCGTCGAAGAAGCCGATGCCGTCTTCATCTGTGTCGGATCACCGACAGATGCTGCCGGTCAAGCGGACCTCTCATACGTCTACGAAGCGATTCGTCAGATTGCCCCGACACTGAGCGACGGAGCCGCGGTTGTGATCAAATCGACGGTCCCGGTGGGAACCACCGCCAACGTCCGCACTCTGCTCCAAGAACTCCGACCCAACCTCTCGATTGGAATCGCAGCGAACCCCGAGTTCCTGAGACAAGGTAGGGCCATCCACGATTTCCTCCATCCGGATCGGATCGTCGTGGGCACCGATGAAGCGCGGGTCAAAGCGCTGATCCGGGGCATCTATCAACCCCTCCTCGATGCTGACTCGTCGGTTGTCCTGCTCGATACCGACATCGAGACTGCTGAGTTGGTGAAGTACGCTTCGAACGCGTTCCTCGCCGTGAAACTGTCGTTCATCAATGAGATCGCGGATCTCTGCGAACAAACGGGAGCCAACATCGAAGATGTCGCCGCCGGTGTGGGCATGGACCCGAGGATCGGTCCGGCGTTCCTCAAGGCCGGCCCCGGCTTCGGAGGCTCGTGCCTCCCCAAGGACACACAGGCCCTGTTGCACACGAGCCGTGTCCATGGAGCGCCGTCGCGTCTCGTGGCGGCCGCCGTCGACGTGAATGTCGAGCGGAGACGGGCAATGCTCTATCGGGTCGAGAGGGCCATCGGCCATTCGTTGACCGGAGCGACCGTCGCCGTTCTGGGGATCACGTTCAAGGCCGGCACCGATGATCTGCGCGACAGTCCATCTGTCGACATCGTTCGCGACCTGGTCGGACACGGCGCAGCCGTCCGTGTCACCGATCCGGAAGGCATGGAGAGGGCGGCGGCGATCCTGCACGGGGTCGAGTTCTTCGATGACCCGTATGACGCCGTATCCGACGCCGACGCGGTCGTCGTCGGCACCGAGTGGCCCGAGTTCGCGGAACTCGACCTGGGACGGATCGCCGACACCGTCGAGAGCCGCGTTCTCGTCGACCTGCGCAACCTCATCGATCCTGGAGCCGCCAGAGATGCCGGATTCGAGTACCACTCGATCGGTCGCTCCCGTCCATAGAAGACGCGCGGACAGGGGATCGTGAAGAGGCTCTCATTGTCGGTATTTCGGAAGTGAGCGGGGTCGGCTGGATCCGGAGAGACTGCAGGCAGTAGTACGCCCGTATGAGGTACGACGCTCCGAGGCTTCGCGCGACTCACTACCAGCTTCTCTTCGCACACCCCGCTCAAATCCGAAGAGCCACTAGTCGCCTATCCGCTGATCCTCATGAAGGCGACGCCGCGCGCGGTCCCGAACTGCCGGGCTGCTCTTGTCCACCATGAGGCGGCGGCTGAAGCGATCGACGGCGCATGAACGAGTGTCGGACTCCGGACCCGGTGACCGGGGTTCAGGTGCTCATCCCGAGGATGTGGAGATCCAGCCGACTGTGCCCCACCCCGGCGGCTTACACTCGACTGCCCCGCCTTACTCAATCGGTGAACCAAATGGGATCAGGGTCTCGAACTAACCACAACGCCCCAGCCTTCCTCTTCACGTTCTT
>JAYEIJ010000148.1:0-2123 GCA_034660035.1 Actinomycetota bacterium
GGCCAAGCCGACTACGACCCCACGCACCGCACCGGCCTCGCAGTGGTCCGGTGGATCGCCGATCATGACACCGGCAACCGCATCCTCGTGTCCTCGTTCAACACCCAAACGCTCGACGCAGTGAAGAACCTCGACCCTGCGATCCGCACCGGACTGCTCGCCAGGTCGTGGTTCGACCCGATCGCTGTAGTCCAACAGGCGCGTGACGGAGGGCATGTTTCTGCGAATCTCTCTCTGATACGAACCTTGAGCGAGGCCGAGCGGATCGTCGATTCCGCTGAAGGTCTCCCCGTGCTCGTGTGGACGGTGAACGATCCTGATCATGCCGTCGCACTTGCCGACGCGGGGATCGCCGGTATCTTCACCGATGATCCCGGATTGATGCTGAGGGTGCTCAGCGGTAGAGAGTGACCGCAGCGGCAACGGCGATGCCCTCATCCATGCCGATCGATCCCATCCCGTCAGTAGTCGTGGCCTTGACCGACACCAACGATCGGTCGACTCGCATGATCGCAGCCAGCTGGTCGCGCATCTCTTCGCGGAAAGGTCCGATCCGCACGGATTGAGCGACGATGGTCACGTCGACGTTTCCCACCAGGTGTGCTCGATCCTCGATGATCCGAACCACCCTGGCGAGCAACCCCATCGAGTCGGTGCCTTCCATCTCTGGGTCAGAGGACGGGAAATACGCGCCGAGGTCACCGAGGGCGAGCGCCCCCAGGAGTGCATCTGCCACTGCATGAGCAACCACGTCTCCGTCGCTCGTCGCTTCGATGCCTCGAGTTGTGTCCACAACGACACCGGCAAGCACGATCGGACCGCTGCCACCAAAACGATGGGCATCGAACCCCCAGCCAATCCTCACGCGAGATTCAACCATGATGTTCGGAGCGTAACGCCTCCGCCAGCGCCAGATCCTCTGGAAAGGTCACCTTCAGATTGGAGGGATCTCCGTCGACGATCGCGATCGTGCCGCCGATCGCCTCAACCATCGAGGCGTCATCCGTGGCATCGGCAGCGACCTGTGCGTGAGCCGATCGCAACGTCTCCAGATCGAATCCCTGGGGAGTCTGAACTGCCACGAGATCGGAGCGATCCACCGTTTCCACAACGATGTCTCTCGAGGCCCGCTTGAGAGTATCGCGAACCGGGACTGCCGGCACGACACCATCGACGTCCCCGACCAGCAAGCGGTCGATCACCGCCCGGACAAGGTCAGCAGTGACGAGCGGCCTTGCCGCATCGTGGATGAGGACGAATCCGGCGCGATCAGCGATCGCTGCCAACCCTGAAGCAACGGAGTCGCGTCGGCGATCACCGCCGGGGACCGCGCCGTCGAGATCTCCGACGACGATGAGATGCTCGACGCCGCCGTCGAGCAGAGCGCGTTCGCTCTTCTGCCAGATCGGGACTCCGCCGAGTTCGACATCGTGCTTCTGGCGACCGAACCGGGTTCCACGCCCCGCGGCCAGCAGAATTCCCCAGATCGGCTCGTTCTCGCCCATGGCCCGAATGGTATCCGGTTGCAGCTCGACGTCAGGCCTCTTCGGGCATCTCGACCTTTGGAAGCGCCCGCTCCAGGCGCTTCGTCGCCTCCTCTTCGGAGATGTCGAGCGAGAATTGAAGTTCGCTGATGATGATCAAGCGGGCTTTGGCCAACATGCGCTTCAGCGCCGGCGAGATTCCCTTGATCTTCTGGGCGTAGTCGAGATCACGGATGACCTCGGCAACCTGGAAGATGTCACCGCTGTTGATCTTCTCGGTGAGCACCTTGTACCAGCGACTCCAGTTGGATCCAGCTTCCTGCGGCTCGCCGCGCAGCGTCTGGAAGACCTGGCGAGACTTCGACTTGGAGATCACGGGACGCACACCGCGTTCCATGGCCGATGCCGCAGGAACTCTGACGATGAGTTGATCTGTTGCGATCTCGAGCACGTAGAAGTCCTGCTTCTCTTCCTTGAACACGTGTTTCTCCATGCGGACGATGGTTGCCGCACCGTGGTGCGGGTAGACAACCTTGTCGCCGACGGAGAACGGGTTGGGTTTCAGCTTCGGTCTCCGAACGGCCGGCGCGGTAGGGGCGCTCTTCGCCGCCGTCTTCTTGACCGGAGCCTTCTTCGCAG
>JAYEIJ010000149.1:0-2080 GCA_034660035.1 Actinomycetota bacterium
ATCGGGGTTGTTCCGTTCGGGCTTGTCTTTGGGATCGTGGCGGCCGGGTCGGCCGTTGGACCCTGGCTCGGGGGCTCGACTTCGGTGATCATCTTCGCCGGAGCCGCCCAACTCGCGACGCTGCAACTCATCGATGCGGGTGCAGTCGGCGCCGTCGTGATCGCCACGGCACTCGTCATCAACGCCCGGCACCTCATGTACAGCGCCGCGCTGACTCCTCATTTCCAGGAGTTCCCGACCATCGCCCGGTTCGCTCTCCCCTACGTCCTGACCGACCAGGCGTTCGCCGTCTCGATCGTCCGCTACGGGGAAGTAACGGACCCCGTGTACAAACAGTGGTTCTTCACCGGCGCGGCACTGACACTGTGGATCACCTGGCAGATCTCCACCGTCGTCGGCATCGTGCTCGGTGCACAGGTACCGGACTCGTGGTCCCTTGACTTCGCCATCCCCCTCGTCTTCCTGGTTCTTCTCGTTCCGGCCATCAAGAGCCGGCCGGAACTCATCGCTGCAGTCGTCGGAGGTGCCATCGCAATGGCGGCCGCAGGAGCGCCATACGGGCTCGGTCTCATGATCGGGGCCATCAGCGGAGTGATCGCTGGGGTCATCGCTCAACGGGTGCTGCGATGAGCGATGCGGCCATCATCGTCACGATCGGTCTCGGCACCTACCTACTGCGTCTGTCATTTATCGGGATTCTCGGCAACCGCACGATGCCCGACTGGGCGATGGTTCCACTCCGGTTCGTCGCGCCCGCAGTTCTCGCCGCCCTGGTTGCCCCGGCAGTGCTGCTGAGCGATGGCGCAGTCGATCTCTCACCAGCCACGAATCCGAGAGCGCTCGCAGCGTTGATCGCGCTGCTGATCGCGTGGAAGACGAAGAACGTCGCCGCCGTGATCGTGGCCGGTATGGCCGTCGTCTGGCTCTTGCAGGCGCTGCTGTAGGAGCGAACCCTTCGACAGAACCTGCCGTACCATCCCGAGGATGCGAAAGTTGATCCTGCTTCTGATCGTCATGACCGGTGCCGTCCTCGCTGCGCCTCGCCTCCTCAAGCGGGCATTCGCACCGCCGGAGAGGGACGTCGACGCCACCCCATCCGACTACGGACTCTCAGCCACGGATCTGTGGATCGATGGACCGAACGGGAAGCGACTCCATGCCTGGTGGATCCCCGCGGGCGGTCCCGCACCCGTCGTCATCGTTCTGCACGGCTGGGGTGGGAACTCCGGGGACATGCTCCCCATCGGACCGGGCCTCGCCGACTCCGGATTCCACTCGTTGTTCCTCGACGCCAGGAGACACGGCCAGTCTGACTTCGAGGACTTCATGTCGATGCCCCGTTTCGCTGAAGACCTCGAGGCCGCGGTCGGCGATCTGCTCGAACGTGACGACGTGACCGGCATCGGGGTCATCGGCCACTCCGTCGGAGCCGCTGCATCGATCTACGCCGCAGCGAACAACCCGGCCATCGATACCGTGGTCGCCGTTGCATCCTTTGCTCACCCGGCCGAGATGATGCGCGAGAACTTCCCGTTCCCACCTGCGGTGACGTGGGCGCTCTTACAGGTTGTGGAACGCATGATCGGTCACCGCTACGACGACATCGCCCCGAGGAACCGCATCTCAGACGTCCAAGTTCCCGTCATGCTCATGCACGGCGATGCCGACAACGTCATACCGTTCCAGGACTCGATCGACCTTCACGATCGGCTCCCCGGAAGCCAACTCGTCATTGTTCCGGGTGGCACACACTCCGACCTCGAGGCCTTCGAGCCGTTCTTCCCAGAGGTCGACAAATTCCTCGGTGAGAACCTGTTGACTGCGGTCGCTCCGACAGCCTGATCCGGGAAGCGGGCGGTAGAGTGTCATCCGCAGCAGCGAGGACCCATGGAACCCACCGACGACCAGCCTGATGGCGGCGCACACCCGCTCGCCGACATGACTCCGATCGAATCGATCTGGGGCAAGATTCGCCAGCGCGAGCCTTGGACCGACGCGGAGCGCGAACAGACGCTTGATGAACTCTTCCCGGACGACGAGAAGATCATCCCCTATCTCAAGCGTTTCGCGACGCTGATGA
>JAYEIJ010000150.1:0-2075 GCA_034660035.1 Actinomycetota bacterium
CCGGGCCTGCCGTTGTGTGCTCGCGAGCCGCGCTAGCCGTTGGTGCTGCTAGATATTGATGGAACGCCCCGATGTCACCACGCGCTGTTCGGCGAATCGGCACACCGGCATGGCGGAGCAACCGCTCTCCCAGCCGGTTATGGGCGGTGGATACACCGCCCATAACCGTTCTGTAGATGGCCTGATCCCTCAGAGGTTGCTAGTGCTCTAGAAGTCTGAGGGTGGGTAGTCGCCGGACGGGAACTGCCCCCGAGGGGTCCAGACGATCGTCCGGGGATTCTCCCAAACAGTGCCAGCAGGAACTGTGAAGTCCCCGTCGAAGTGATCCTCGGTGAACGTCCACCGCATCATCCAATCCTGAGCGACATTGGCTCTCCCCGGCTCAGTCAACACCGTGAAGCGGGCAACAAACGGGAAGTCGTTGCCCTCGTTGAAGACAAGAAATGGGCTGACGTCCTGGAGCACACCGTCGCACTCAATCTCAATGACCACCGTCGCAAGGAAATGATCCCGCTGCTCCTCGGTCACCGTTGCCCAGCCGGACCCGAATTCGGCCCACTCTCCGGTCGGGAGTTCCCTCACCAGAGGCTGCCCGACGAAGGTCCCGATTCCCCCCGAAGCCCCTCATCACCAAGGCATAGTCCTCGCAAGTCCCGATGTCCATGAAGGAATTACCAGTTGATACGCCGAAGCATCGCCCGCCCATGTCGAAGCCTATGCATGCCCGGCGAGGCGAACTTATCGCCGGATATAGCGCCCCTCAAACCGGCTCTGGACGGAAGTAGTCGGGGGACTACTGTTCATGGGAGAGGGGCCGAGATGGCCCACTGGAGGTTGTGGGCGGGGGGACGCCTGGAGGTGTCATCGTGTTGCGCCGACTACTCGCCGTTCCCGTCTTGTTCGTCCTTGTCGTTGCCGGGTGCAGTCAGGACAGCGCCGTTGTGCAGGACACAAGCGACGCGCCGTCAGCCATCGCGGACACTACGACCACCGCTGTTGAACAGACGCTTGCGACAGCGCACGCTCCCAGCGACAGAGTGACCAGTACCGACGACATCGTCTACCTCGAAATGGATGGTCATGAGTACCTGGTCGACGTGTACGTCCCAGCCGGTGAAGGGCCATGGCCGGTGGTCGTCGCCTTCCACGGAGAATCGCTCCCCAAGGAACACGCAACGAACACGTTGGTGGCGAGGGCAGCCGCAGAGGCGGGCATGGTCATGTTCGTTCCAGACTGGGTTGGAGATTGGCGGAACGATGTCGACAACGATGTCGAGTCCATCAGATCGATAGAGCCTGTGTACCGATGTGCGATGGCGTTCGCCCAGCAAGAAGCCGCCGCGTACGGAGGAGACCCGAACCGCACCGTCACCTACGGCTTCTCGGCAGGTGTTCATCCCTCTGCAATCCTTGCGCTCGGCCCAGAAGCGGAACCGACGCCGGGATGCCTCGCTCAGACGCCACCGATCAGACCTGTCGGAGCGGTTCTCGGTGACGGCCAGTACTTCCAACACCACGTCATGTGGGACGCGGCATTCGACGCCGACCCCGAAGGGATGCTGGCATTCGCGGCAACGATGATCGATCCGACGTCTTGGCCCGCAGACATGTCCACCCGATTCCGTTTCTGGGCCGCTGATCCCGCCACACACCCGCGGACGTTTGATGATCCCCGGGGTGAGGACGGCTGGTTCAATCAACGCGATCCTGGCGGCGCAATCCGACAAGACCTCGACGAACTCGGTCAACTCGACGACGGCATCATCGCCATGAGCGACGAGGCGCTTCTTCTCGCCACCCGGCTCCAACAAGCAGGCATCGACGCCACCATCGACATGATCCCAGGACCCCACAACACGATCGACAAGGTTCCCGCAATCGTCGCACTCCTGCTCGACGCAGCCGGACCCGGCTAGCTCCAACCACCGCACGGTTGCCCACGCAAGCACCTATGCCCGCCCGGTTCGTGGTGCCAGCCGGATATGGACGAGTGCTCAGCACCAAGCCGTGATCCCGCCCGCGCTGATGACCGTGTGCGCCACGCCGTAGAAATACAGCAGCATCAAGAGACCTGC
>JAYEIJ010000151.1:0-27380 GCA_034660035.1 Actinomycetota bacterium
TGGGTCAGGGAGTAAATCCTGGTGATGTCAACTGCACCTGCGTTATCTGCTCGTAGAGTTGCGGGCCGTATGACAGGAGGATGATCACAACGGTCGCGATCAGCCACGGACGCCAGCGATCGAGCCAGGCCGGAGTCTCTTGTGGATCCTGGAGCGACTCGGCGATCGGAACCTCGACCAGTTCGTCCGCCGCGAGATGCTTGCGCTGGAGAGCGGTCACCAGGATGATGACGATGAACAGCATCAGCCCGATCCACATGATCGTTCCACCGACACCGACCCGCCAGAGATGCCCTGACCACTCCGTCGGAATGTAGGGAGCGGTACCAAGCGGTGTACGTCGGGGTGCACCGAGCAGACCGACAACGTGCATGGCGTTCGAGAAGAGCAGCATGCCGCCGAAATAGGTCCAACCGGCGATCACAGCGAGCTTCGGCCTCCACAGCGGCTTGCCTGTGATATAGGGCACGAGCCAGAAGCTGATACCTACGAACGTCATCGTTGCGGCCGATGCCACGGTGGTGTGGAAGTGCCCAGGGATCCACGCCGTGTTGTGCAGCGCCAGGTTCACGTTGTACGAGGCGTTGATGATCCCACCGATGCCGCCGAAGATGAACAGGATCCCCGCAAGCAGTTGCCACACAACGGACGGGTTACCCCACGGCAGAGCCTTGATCCAACCGAAGAGACCCTTCCCGCCGTTCTTCCGCCCGCCGTACTCCAGCGAGGCCGTCACCGTGAACAGCGTCATCATCGACGGGAAGGCCACGCTGAACGTCAGGAGCGCGTGGATGAATTTCCAGGCGGCGGGGACACCTGGATCGACGAACTGATGGTGGAATCCGAGAGGAACGGACAGGATGAGGAACAGCCAGAACGCAAGGCGTGCCAGCGAATCGCTGAACATCTTCCCGCCGACCTGCTTGGGCAGCATCGCGTACCACGACAGGTAAGCGGGCAGAACCCAGAAGTACACAAGCGGGTGTCCCGTGTACCAGAACAGGGTCCTCGAAAGCTGCGGGTCGGTTCCCGTCGTCCAGCCGAACACCGAGGGCAGGATGATCGCGAGGATCTCAACTGCTACACCGAGTGTTGCGATATTCCACATGACCATGGTCACGAGCGAGGCAAGTACAACGAACGGCGAACGGACGTCCGGATTCTCCTTCCTCCACTCGTAGAACGTGAAGTACATCCCGTAGCCTTCGATCCAGCTGCCCACGACGACGAGCACGAGCCCGATGTAGAACAGGCTGCTCGCTTCCATCGGCGGATAGAAGGTGTAGAGAACGGTTGCTTTGTCGGCAAGGATTGGTATCGCAGCCGTCACGAGACCGACGACCATCATCCAGAAGCCGATCTGATTGAGCCACGGATACTTCAGGGGCCGGTCCAGCCCCTTGATGACCGCAAGGGTCAGGAACCCGGTGATGAAGAACGTCGTCCAGATCAGCGCGTTGAGAACGCCGTGAAGGGTCAGACCCTGGTAGTACGAGGCCGCCAGGAAACTCAGCTTCGGGTACAGATCGAGGCCGGCATGTTGGAGCGCCTGCATGGGCCCGTACTGGATGCCGATCGAGAGTGCGACAGTTGCGAATATCACGTGCCAGCCGACGAACCACTTCTCGCTCCTGCTGAGTTCGCGGGTTGGTTGTGTTGTCCGGTCTTCAATCATTTCGTTCTCCCCAGCCTATGACTCGACCGTCAGTGTGCCGTACATGACGGCGTGACCCAACCCGCAGTACTCATGGCAGATGAAGTTGTACTCACCCGGCACGTCGAACTGCGCTGCGAGTTTCGACACCTGTCCGGGAATCACCATCATGTTGACGTTGGTGCCTTCGAGAGCGAAGCCGTGCTGCACGTCTGCTGATGTGGCCCAGAACGTCACATGGGCGCCCTTGGGAACCGTGATCTCTCTCGGATCGAAACTGAAACGCCTCGCGATGATGTAGACCTCGTACTCCTCACCGGGAACGATCTCGCGGAGCCCCGGTTCGGACCAAGGAGGCTCGGATTCGAGCGTGTTCGGATCGACACGGCCCTCATCAGTCGGAACCTGAATGCCGAGAGCGAGTCCGGCGATCGTGATCATGATCACGAAAAAGACAAGAAACCCGATCGCTATCCGGATCCAGTTCTTCTCGTAGGGATCGACGTGAACGTGTAGTTTCGTATCGCCCTGCGGTTCGTCGCCCTGCTGAATATCGTCGCTCATGTGTTGATCCCCTTGCTCAGCAGGATCAGGTACACGGACATCCACAACAGGAACAACAGAACCGAGAATCCCAATACGACCGCCCACGTTCCCTTGGGCTTGAAGGTCGCATCGAAGTCGTCAACGTCGCGTTCGACGGACATGGTCCTCCCCATTTCCTCAGAATCTATACAGCACTTGGTGTCGCCGTGCGTCGCGTCGAAGACACCTCGCACTCAAGACGCTGGAGAGCATAGCGCGATATCCTGGGCGCGCCGAATAGACCAGGGGAGAAAGGCCCTATCTCCGGCTCAGATCCTCTTGACAGACAGTAACGGACCAAGACGGATCTGTGTTCCCTCTTCTGAGGAGACTTCAGCGGGCGATCTCAGAGGCAAGTTCGGTCGCCGTGACCGTCTCGGTCTGTGCGAGCCGTGCCCCTGCGGCACCATGGTGATAGGCGGCGGAACGGGCTGCAATCGTTGCAGGCAGGCCGCCGGCCACGAACGCTCCCGCCATCCCGGTCAGCACGTCGCCGGTACCGATCGTCGCAAGCTCCGAGCCCCCCGATGCGACCACCCAGGTCGCGTCGCCATCGGCCACGAACGTCGGATTGCCCTTGAGGAGCACGACCGCGCCGCTCTCCCGAGCAAGATCTGTCGCGGCGCCATGGGTTGCCGTGAGTGCGGTCAGCCGGTTGAACTCGCCGGCGTGCGGTGTGATGATCGTGTCATGATCTCTCGTTAGAGCGGCCGGACCGTCCAGAGCGTTCAGACCGTCGGCATCGAGCACAACCGGCCCGTCCCAGCGTTCGAGCAACCCCTCGACGAAGGCCCTATCAACGGGTCCGAGGCCCGGCCCCAGTGCCAGCACGTCGTAGCGCTCTGCCGCAGTCAGGACCGCCTCGACATCGTCCGGCGTGAATCGCTCACCCGCTCCGGCTCCCCGGCTCATCACACCGGCGTCCATCGTGGCGTAGATCGGCTGAAGGGCACCCGGACAGATCACGGTTGCAGCACCCGCTCCGGCAGCAATCGCCGACCGTGCCGCGAGCATGGCGGCCCCGGTGATCCCCGGCGATCCTCCGACAACGGCGACCGAGCCGACCGACCACTTATGGGCATGCCGGGTACGCACCGGCTTCGGGGCGTCGATCTCTTCGCAGAGCATCAATTCGGGCCGAGGCTCGCCGAGACCGATGTCGAAGATGAACAACTCTCCACTGCGCTCCGGTCCTTCGCCGAGCAGGTGACCCGTCTTCGCTGCCTGGAACGTGACTGTGACGTCGGCGTAGAAGGCTGCGTTCTCGACCGTTCCGGTGGTGGCGTCGAGTCCCGACGGAACGTCGACGGCGAGCACGGGAACCTCGAGACGGGTCCACGGAAGAATCACCTCGGGAAGCGCTCCTCGGAAGCCGACGCCGAAGACGGCGTCGATGATCAGGTCGGCCGACTCCGGCTCACCCAACTCGGCCACACGAACTCCGGCCCGCCGAGCGGCCACGGCCGCCGCTCGCGCCGGTCCACCGTCGCCTCTGGGATACCCGAAGGAGCGAACACTCACCTGAACACCGCGCCGGGCCAGGTGTTTCGCGGCGACGTACCCGTCCCCACCGTTGTTCCCCCGTCCGGCAAGGACGATCACACGATCGCCGTACCCGATCCCCATCTCAACGGCGGTCAACGCCACTCCGAGTCCGGCCCGCTCCATGAGCATCTCGGCGGGGTCGTCGGACGCCATGTCGAGTCGGTTCGTCTCAGCAGGAGTGATAAGCGGTTCCATGCCCCTAAGCGTATCCGTGAGTGAAAGCTGAGTAGCCGAGTAACTGAGTATCTGAGCAAGCACGAGAGGCTGCGGCGCCCACTCCGCTACTCCGCTACTCCGCTACTCCGCTACTCCGCTACTCGTTCAATCAGACCCCACAGGCGATCGACGTGCTCTTTCGTCGTATTCGTCTGGCCTATCGAGACCCGAACGAAGCGTCTCCCGTCAATGGTCGACGGGGTTACGTAGGCCCATCCGGAGCCGTTGATGGCATCAGCGAGAGCGTCGGTCGCCTCATCTCCGTCGATATGGCGGAACGAGACGAGACCGAACGGGGTGGGGGCGATCATCTCCAGAGTCGGGTGATTCTCGACCCGCTCGGCCAAGGAAGCAGCGAGCGCCACGTGTTCGCGAACGTGGTGGCGAATCCCCTCGGCCCCGTACGAGCGGAGAACGAACCAGAGCTTGAGAGCACGGAAACGCCGGCCGAGCGGGACATGCCAGTCGCGGTAGTCGATGACCTCCCCCGACTCTGATGCTTCGTCCCGGAGATACGGAGGCAGGATGCTCAGCGCCTCGATGAGCGGTCTGCGGTCGGCAACGTAGAACAGTGAGCAATCGAAGTTCGTGAACATCCACTTGTGCGGGTTGAACGTGTAGGAGTCCGCGAGTTCGAGTCCCTCCTGATGGTGACGGAACTCGGGACAGGTCATCGCGGTTCCCGCGTACGCGGCATCCACATGGTGCCAAAGATCGTGGGATCGGGCGATCTCCCCGATCGCTCGAACCGGATCCACGGCCGTCGTTCCGGTCGTTCCCACGGCGGAGACGACTGCGACCGGATTCAGACCGGCAGCGATGTCTTCTTCTATCGCCCCTTGCAACGCGTCGGCCTGCATCGCATATCGACCGTCGACGGGAACGAGCCTCACGTGACCGTAGCCGGCAACCCTCGATCCCTTCTCGATCGAGGAGTGCGCCTGCTCTGAGGCGTAGACGACCATCTTCCCGGGGTCCCCCGACGATCGGTCCCTGGCGACGACGAGAGCCGTATGTGTGGAATCGGATGCGCTCATCTGGATAACGCCGCCGCCGGGTCCCGTTGTCTTCCACGACTCCGGGAGTCCGAGCAGGTCGACCAGCCAGTCGGCAACGACCTCCTCGACCTCCGTCGCCGCAGGACTCGTCGACCACAGCATCCCTTGAACACCGAGACCCGCCGCAACGAGTTCCCCGAGGATCGACGGCGGCGATGTGTTGGCCGGGAAGTACGCGAACCATCCGGGTGATTGCCAGTGAGTGATGCCCGGCATGACGATCTCGTCGAGATCCCTGAGGACGGCGTCGAAAGGCTCCGGCTGCTCGGGTGCGGCGTCGGGCAGCATCGCCCGTATCTGCCCCGGCTTGACCTCCGAGATGATCGGCCGATCATCGACCGAGTCCAGGTAGTCGGCGATCCAGTCGATCACCTCATACCCGTATCGCCGGAAGTCGTCGGTGGACATGTGATACGGCGGCACAGCCGCCGTAGCTTCCGGCTGCGAGCTACCAGCTGCCAGCCCAGACCCGTCAGAAGGTGCTTCTTTCACAGCAGTACCTCAGTGGCCACAGTCACACCATCCTCGGAGCTGGCGGCTCGTAGCTGGTAGCTGGCAGCTGGCAGCTCATGTCTCATGCCTCAAGTACCCCAGCAGCTCCCTCACCATGAAGGCTGTTGCGCCCCACAACGTTCCCTCCTCGAACTCGTAGAACCATAGATCATGGCCGTGCCACTCCTGCGTGACCCACTGGGACTCGTCGAGAAGATGATCCAACGGTGGCTCGATGATGCTGTGAACCTCGGCAGGATCCGCGATCAGTTCGTCCGGTCGATCGATCTTTGCCACGACCGGCACGATGAGACGCGTCCGATCACGTGTCGTCACAGGAGTCAACCCACCCAGGATCTCGATGACGTTCTCCGGTGGAAGCCCCACCTCTTCCCAGGCCTCTCGCTTCGCCGTAGCGACGGCGTCTTCGCCTTCCTCACGCCCACCGCCGGGAAACACGACGTCGCCGGGGTGGGTCCGCATGTGCTCGGGGCGGCGGGTGAACACGATGCGGAACGTTCCCCCTGCATCCTCGTAGAGCGGAACGAGCACCGCGTACCGGGCCTCCGGCGGCGACGCCACCGGCTCGAGTCGCTCGAGTCGCTCCCATAGGTCCATCACGGGAGCATACGTCGGTAGGCTGCCTTCGATGGCGCAGCATCTCCACAGCCGACCGCGGCATACGCCGCGGTTCATCGTTCGCCCGTTTCGTCGTCGCGACGTGGGGCCGATGCACGACGCCGTCCGAGCGTCGCTGCCGGAACTCGAAGAGTGGCTTCCGTGGGCGATCGGCTACGACCGCTCGGTCGCTCAGCGCTTCGTTCGCGACTCGGCATCGGCGTGGAACGACGCCCGCGCCTTCGACTTCGCGATCCGTCTCCACGAGGAACCCGACTTTCACGTCGGCAACATCTCCGTCTGGCCCACGTCCCCCGCGAACAGGGTCGGCGAGATCGGATACTGGATCCGCTCAGATCTCACCGGAGACGGCATCGCCACGGAAGTCACCGCCCGGACGATCCAGATCGGGTTCGAAGAACTTCATTACCACAAGATCGTCCTCAGAATCGCCGTCGGCAACGAGCGATCCGATCGCATCGCCAAGCGTCTCGGCTTCACGTTCGAAGGCACCCTCCGCGACGAAGTGAAGGTCGGAGACACCTGGATCGACCACACAATCTGGAGCCTGCTGGAAGACGAGTGGAAAGACGTCCGAGACTCTCTTCGATCTGCCCGCATCTTGCTGTAGGCGAATAGCAGACAGCCGACAGCGAACAGCAAGAACCTGTTGCTGTGGGCACTCCCCAACGCAGAAGTGGGGCGGCCCGAAGGCCGCCCCACTTCTGGATTCTGGCTGTCAGCTGTTGGCTGTCAGCTGTCGTCTTCTTCCTAGAACCCCATTCCGCCCATGCCGCCGTCATCATGACCGCCGGCAGGCATCGCAGGAGCATCTTCCTTCTTCTCAGCGACAAGCGCCTCGGTCGTGACGAGCAGGGCTGCGATGGAAGCAGCGTTCTGCAGCGTCGACCGGGTCACCTTGGCGGGATCGATGATGCCGTCCTCAATGAGGTCGGTGTACTCACCCGTCATGGCGTTGAAGCCCTCGTTGCCCTCAGACTCATTGAGCACCTTGTTCACGACGACGCCGCCTTCATAGCCGGCGTTCACCGAGATCTGACGGAGTGGAGCTTCGAGCGCGCGCTTGACGATCTGGCGTCCGGCCTTCACGTCATCGCTACCACCGCGAAGCTTGTCGATCGCGTCACCGGAGCGAAGCAGAGCAACACCGCCGCCCGGGACGATGCCCTCTTCGACGGCAGCGCGGGTCGCCTGGATGGCGTCCTCGATGCGATGCTTCCTCTCCTTGAGTTCGACCTCCGTCGCAGCGCCGACCTTGATAACGGCGACGCCTCCGGAGAGCTTCGCGAGCCGCTCCTGAAGTTTCTCGCGGTCCCAATCGGAGTCGGAGTTCTCGATCTCCTGGCGGATCTGCTTGACGCGAGCCTCGACGTCTGCGTGGGTTCCGGCACCCTCTACGACCGTCGTGTCGTCCTTGCTGATGACAACCTTGCGGGCCTTGCCGAGCAGGTCCATCGTGACCCCATCCAGCTTGAGACCGACTTCTTCGGAGATGACGGTCGCACCGGTGAGGATGGCGATGTCCTGGAGTTGAGCCTTGCGGCGCTCACCGAATCCGGGGGCCTTGACGGCCACGGACTGGAACGTGCCACGGATCTTGTTCACGACGAGCGTTGCGAGCGCTTCGCCCTCGACGTCCTCGGCGATGATCAGCAGCGGCTTGCCCGACTGCATGACCTTCTCGAGGATCGAGAGCATGTCCTGGACCGAGCTGATCTTCGAGTTGACGATCAGAACGTACGGGTCCTCGAGGACGGCTTCCTGACGGTCGACATCGCTGATGAAATACGGCGAGATGTAGCCCTTGTCGAACTGCATGCCCTCCGTGAACTCGAGCTCGACGCCGAAGGTCTGACTGTCCTCGACGGTGATGACACCCTCGTTGCCGACCTTGTGCATCGCGTCGGCGATGCGATCACCGATGACCTTGTCGGCTGCGGAGTTCGCTGCGACGTACGCGATGGCGCCCTTGTCGTTGCTCGATACCGGCTTCGCACCTTCGGCGATGTTCTCGATGACCTTGGCGACGGCCTCTTCGATGCCGCGCTTCATCTCCATCGGGTTGCTGCCGGCGGCGACGAGACGGAGCCCGTCCTGGACCATCGCCTGTGCGAGCACCGTTGCCGTCGTCGTGCCGTCACCGGCTACGTCGTTGGTCTTGTCGGCGACCTCCTTGGCGAGCTGCGCGCCCATGTTCTCGAAGGCGTCGTCGAGTTCGATCTCCTTGGCGATCGTCACACCGTCGTTCGTGATCGTGGGTGAGCCCCACTTCTTCTCGAGAACGACATTGCGCCCCTTGGGGCCGAGCGTCACCTTGACGGTATCTGCGAGCTTGTCGACGCCCGCCTGGAGGCTCCGCCGGGCCTCTTCATTGAAACTAAGTTCCTTTGCTGCCATTGAGTGAGCCCTCCTAGGCGAGAATTGCGAGAACGTCGCGAGCGGACAGAATCAGATAGTCCTCGCTCTCGACCTTCACTTCGGTGCCGCCGTACTTCGAATAGAAGACGACGTCTCCGACTTTGACGTCCATGGGGATCCGCTCCCCATCTTTGAATTCGCCCGGCCCAACGGCGAGTACCTCGCCGAGTTGCGGCTTCTCTTTGGCCGTGTCCGGGATCACGAGGCCACTCGGTGTGCGAGATTCCTCTTCATCCTGCGGCTTCACGATGATGCGATCGCCGAGGGGTTTCAAGTTCATCCGACTCCTCCTTCAGAGCTGGCAGTCGGTCATTACGAGTGCCAAGAGTAACACGATTCTGGCACTCATGAACACAGAGTGCTAGAGCAGTAGGAAGTAGAAAGTAGAGAGTAGAAAGAAGAAAGAACGAAGAACGAAGTGGGGAGCAGGATGTCGAGAGACCCCCCGAGTCTCCTGTCTTTCTACTTTCTACTTTCTACTTTCTACCACGGTCGTCAGGTCGGTGCCTTCGATGATGCCCACGGCTCTGCCATCATCCACCACCACGAACCGACCCGTCTTCCCCGGCTTTCTGGCTGCCATCGCGTCAAGCGGCATGCGGATGTCGACCACGTCCCCGGGTCCGATCCTTGTCATCGCCGCCACTGCGCGGATCGAGACGCGGCGGGCCGGCGATAGCCGTGTGATCTCCGACTCACCCAGAACACCTCTGATCCTGCCATCGACTTCGACGGGGAGCGATCGGAGACGGGCTCCGATCTGGAAGAGGTCGATCACTGTTCCAACGAGCATTTCTCCCGGCACCGGATCCGGGGTCTTGCGCATTGCATCGCCTGCGACCAGGCCGTCAATCCGAGCGAGGAGTCTCTCTCGTCGGCCCGCCCCACCGGCACTGCGGAGTAGATACCACCCGAGAATGATCCAGAGCAGGGCCCACGGATCGAAGCGTGTCAGAGCAACAGCGGTCGCCAAGCCGATCACGATCCAGCCGAAGACCCGACCGGATGCCACCGCGATCTCTGTCGCCTTGACCCGGTCTCCATTGAGATGCCAGATGACGGCTCGAAGCGCGCGCCCCCCATCCAGAGGGAAACCGGGCAAGAGATTGAAGACGGCGATGAAGAGGTTGACGAACGCAAGGAAGTGAATCGAAGACTGCACCTCCGGCGCACCGCCGGCGAGGGCGGCAACCAACCAGACGATGCCCGACACCATCAGAGACGCAACGGGTCCGGCGATCGACACGAGGAACTCATCGGATGGGCGTTCCTCTTTCCCCTCGGTCGCCGTGTACCCACCGAACGCGAGGAGTCGGATTCGACGCACATCAAGACCACGACGCTTCGCTACCACCGCATGGCTTCCTTCATGAATCAGGACCGAGAGAACGAACAATGCACCTGCCACGATCGCGATGGTCGTGGCGAATGCGGGGTCCGTCTGCGGATATGCGATCCCGATGTCGACGTACAGGACCCACACCATCGCGGCGGCGATCACGAAGACCGACAGGTCGATCACGATCTCGACGCCACCGATCCGTCCGAGACGAATGCCCCGATTCACGACCCCAGCCGCATGCTCGGATCGACGTCGGCGCCCCAGTCATCCGGCGGTACTCCGCTACTCAGGCGGTCGACGGCAACAGCAGCCACCATCGCTCCGTTGTCGGTGCACATCTCGATCGAAGGTATGAACAGATCAACTCCGCGTCGATCCGCTTCCTCCCGAAGCCGGGAGCGGAGCCTTCTGTTCGCGAGCACACCGCCGCCGCCACCTACGACATTGACCCCCGTCTCCTCCACGGCATTGAACGTCTTCTCGACGAGCACGTCGACGATCGCTTCCTGAATGGACGCGGCAACGTCCGCCCTTGGAGGGAGCGTGCCGTCTGCCTTGGCCTTCTCCAGATAGGTGACCACTGAGGTCTTGAGTCCGGAGAAGGAGAAATCGAACGGTCGGTCTCGCAGAGCCCGCGGGAAAGCGACCGCCTTCGGATCGCCGTGCTCTGACTCGGCGTCGATGACCGGCCCGCCCGGATATCCGAGTCCGAGGAAGCGCGCGAGCTTGTCAAAGGCCTCGCCTGCCGCATCGTCGATCGTTGTCCCGAGCGTCTCGTAGTCGCCCCACTCGCGAACATGGATGATCTGGCTATGTCCGCCGGACGCGAGAAGCACGATCGCCGGAGGCCGGTACTCCTCGAACTCGAGTCGCGGCGCATAGAGGTGTCCCTCCATGTGGTCGATGCCGTAGAGCGGCTTCCCCAGTGTCCAGGCCAGAGACTTCGCGAACGCGTAGCCAACCATGAGCGCGCCGATCAACCCCGGTCCCCTGGTTGCCGCGACCGCATCGAGTTGATCGGGATGAACGCCGGCGCTCGCGAGCGCTTGATGAACCAAAGGCCGGATCGCTTCGACGTGTGCCCTGGCAGCGACTTCGGGGACGACACCACCGAAACGGGCGTGCTCCTCGGTCTGAGAGGCCAGCACGAACGAGCGGACGTTGAACCCTTCCAGAACCGCAACGCCGGTCTCGTCACAACTGGTCTCGATCCCGAGGATGAGCGGAGCGTTCATGTTGCCTCCCTCCTAGGTGTTGAGCAATGCCGTTGCTCAGATCGGCGGCCGGGCGCGCCAGGCGCAAGGATGAGGTTTCGCCACTCCTCGTGTCGGAATGGCGAAGCCGAAGCCACAGCGCGTGGTGATGCCTGGTCGTCGAGATGGGCGACATGCATTGTTCAGCGCACTCCCAATTCGGTGCGGATCTCTTCGAGCCGATGACCGTACTCCTCGGCATCGACATCGAGAGCCCACATGACGATGGCGTCTTCCCCTGCGTAGTAGTCCTTCCACTTGCCCACCGGAGTGAATCCGAATCGTTCGTAGAGCCTCTGCGCGTCTGTGTTCGTTGCCCGGACCTCAAGGGTGAGGTGCCGGGAACCGTTCTCAACGGCTCTCTCCACGAGGGCGAGGAGCAGCCGGGTCCCGAGTCTCATCCGTCTGAACCCGGGTATGACGGCCAGCGTCGTGATATGGGCATCGTCCTCGATCAGCATCACTCCACCGTATCCGAGGATCTCCCCGTCATCCGTCACGACGTAGTACGTACGGCCGTCCTGAGCCAGCTCATCGAAGAGGATCCTGGCGGACCATGGTTGCGGGTAGATCTCGCGTTCGAGCATCGCGACCGCGGGGACATCGCTGCGAGACATGGTCCTGATGATCATGTCCAGAGTCCCTCAGAACGGAACGTCTTCCAGTTGATCTGCACATCGGGCTCGCGCATGTAGTCGGGCCGCAGGTCCTCCGCCGCAACGTACTCGCCATGAGCGGCCCGGATGGCGGCGATCTCGAGCATCACGTCGGCAGATGGATAGCGAGGGCGACCGCGGCGAACTCTGTGGAGTCCGCCCCACATCGCCTCCGGCAGCGCTTGCCAATCGCCCACGACCAGCGTGTCGGCTTCATCGGTGTCGAGAACCGCTCGGAACTCCTCAGCTCCCAGCACTTCGGCGGAACCATCGGGGGCGACGCCGCCGGGGAGCGGCCGATAGGGGGCGGCGGCGACCTGTCCCCGCCTCATGTCGACTACCGACCAGATTCGCCGACGGCCGGTCGCAGCACGGAGCGCTTGCACGGTCAGCGATGAGACGGCGATGACGGGTGCACCGACGCCGGCGGCGAACGCCTGGGCTGTCGCGATTCCCGCCCTGATACCGGTGAACGGCCCCGGTCCAACATCGACGGCTACGGCATCGATGTCGTGCTGGGTCCAGCCCGCCTGTTCGAAACAGAAGTCGATGGCCGGCATGAGGAAGCCAACATGCCCGCGCCGATCGACTCGAACACTCATGGCTTCGAGAGTTCCGCCGCTGCCCAGAGCGACGGACGATGCTGGTGTCGCGGTCTCGATGGCAAGGATCTTCACGCGACCTCCTCCAGCGATCGGTCCAACCACGAGCCGAACGGAACGATCCGGAACCGTCGTCCGGTCTCGCCATCGATCTCGATCTCAACGACAAGCCGATCCATAGAGATCGCCTCCTCGATCGCCTCTCCCCACTCGATAACCAGTACGCCGTTCGCGGCCGTTTCCTCCAGATCGAGATCCTCGAACTCGAGGATCGATCCGAGCCGGTACACGTCTGCATGAACGAACGGCACAAGACCGTCGCGGTAGACCCGGGCGATCACGAACGTCGGGCTCGAGATGGGGTCGGGCACGCCGAGTCCCTCCGCGATGCCGGAAGTGAGCAGCGTCTTGCCCGTACCGAGCCGACCGCTGAGCAGCACAACGTCGCCCGGCCCAAGGACCGACGCCAGACGCCTACCGAGCGCCAGCGTCTCTTCGGGGGAATCGGTTCGTGTGGTGATCATGCTCTTCTCAGCGATTGAATAGGCCGAGTTGTTCCGGGTCCACGTCGGGCTCCACCGAAACTCCGGTGTCGACCTCATCGGCCTCGGTGTCGAGATTACCGTCGATAGCGTCGCGGACGAGAGCGAAGTCGTATCTCATGTCCTCGAGGACCTGGGAGGACCCCCGCAGAGCCGCAGCCGGGTGGAAAGTCGGCACGAGGTGGCGCCCCCACCATTCGTAGGCCGTGCCGCGCAGGCGCGTGATCCCGGTCTCTGTCTTGAGGAGGAGCTTCGAGGAGAAGTTTCCAAGCGTGACGACGACCTTCGGGTCGATGAGCCGCAACTGCTCCCGGAGGTAGTCCTTGCAGGCATCGATCTCGTCGGGTCGTGGATCACGGTTGTTCGGGGGACGGCACTTCACGACGTTGGCGATGTACACATCTGCACGTTCGAGTTCGATCTCTCCGAGCAATCGATCGAGGAGTTTGCCGGATGGACCGACGAATGGAACTCCCTGTTCATCCTCGCGCCGCCCCGGGGCCTCTCCGACGAACACCACGTCGGCCTGCGGGTTGCCATCGCCGAACACGACATGTATCCGCTCTTCGGAGAGCCGGCAGGCGGTGCACGCGAGCGCTGTGGCTCGCAGTTCATCGAGACGTTGCGTGGCGTCCGTTGTCATCGGGGGTTCCGGGATTCGATCAGCGCCGACTCGATCGCCCGACCAACGGCGACGAATGCTGCCTGCTGCACGATGTCGATGTCCGCAGCTTTCGTTCCGAAGGACACCACGAACGCCGAGTCCCCGTCGTACCGCGTGTGGGTGGGTCGAACGCAGGCGCCGAGGGCATCATGGGCGCGAATCGCGACTCGACGCAGTTCGTTGCGATCTTCGATGCCTGCGTCGGTGGCGACACAGATAAGCGTCGTGTTATCCCCGGGAGACGGACCGATGGGTGGCGCCACCGATGCCGGCTCACCGCCGGTGAGCGATTCTCCTTCGAGGGAGAACACGTCGCCGGCAGCGTTCAAGACGACCAGCGCACCAACCGTGGCATCGCCGGCGGTGACGGATGCCGAGCCGACGCCTGCGAACTGGATGGTGCCCGGCCCGCGCCACGCCGCGACGGTCGTGCCGGTGCCTGCTCCGACCCGACCGAGAGAGACTGGTTCGGTGGTGCGGCTTCGATATGCGGCTGCTCCGTTCTCGGAAGTGGGTCGTCCCGGTTGGTCTCCGGTCATCAGATCGAACACGATCGCCGACGGAACGACGGGCACCGGCCCGGCGGGCGTGGGGGCACCGCGTCCTTCGGCTTCGATCTCTGCGACCACACCGGTCGCAGCCGCGAGGCCGAACGCCGAGCCTCCGGCGAAGACGAGAGCGTTGATCGTGACCGGTTTGACGGCATCACCGAGTGCATCGGTCTCTCGAGTGCCGGGCGCCCCACCTCGCACGTCTACGACGGCGACGTTGGGTTCCGGGAACGTCAGAACCGTGACCCCGGTGGCAGCGGCATGGTCGGTGTGGTGGCCGACGGAGACGCCGGGTACGGCCGTGATCGTGTGAGATCCCATCAGGATCCTCCCCGAACGTATCGTCGAGGGAGTCTGGGACCGAACTGGCAGACCACCTCGTAGTTGATGGTGGAGAGCAGATCGGCCCACTCGGTCGCCGTGACCTCTTCATCGCCCTGTGCCCCGATGAACACGACCTCATCGCCGACTTCAACCGGATCATCGCCAACGTCGATCACGACCTGATCCATCGTCACGGTTCCGGCGAACGGATATCTCTTACCGCGGATCAAGACTTCCCCGCCGACAGAAGAGAGCCGGCGCGGGACGCCGTCGGCGTATCCAAGCGGGACGGTCGCAACGGTGGATGGGCGCTCGAGAGGTCGAGCGCGCCCATAGGACGGCCGTGCTCCTGCGGGGAGTCGCTGCACGAAAGAGACCGCCGAGACGACCCTCATCGCAGGAGTGAGATGGAGGTCCCGACCGATCTCCGGGGCCGGTCGGAGACCGTAGATGCCGAGTCCGATCCGGGCCAGATCGAAACGCGCTTCCGTGCGGGCGAGGGCTCCTGCCGTGTTCGCGGCATGCACGTACTCGACGCCGATGCCCTCGGACTCCAGGAGGTCTCGGAACTGCGCGAGAGCACCGACCTGGAGGGCAGTGAACTCGGCGTCTTCCTCCGCAACCGAAAGGTGTGTAGCGATGCCTTCAAGGATGAGCCGTTCATCGGCATCGATCTGTCTGGCCAGATCGATCGCCTCAATCGGGGAGGCACCAACGCGATGCATCCCGGTGTCGACCTTGAGGTGGACCGGGTACGGGACACTCCCGAGACGGTCGGCGGTCTCGGCAACCGCATCGATGAAGTGGCGCCGATAGACAATCGGAGTCAACGACCAGCCAACAACGACATCGATCTCCTCCGGTAGCGGTTCAGACAGCACGAGGACCGGCGCCTCGATCCCGGCCTCGCGTAGACGCACACCTTCGGAAACGAGTGCAACGGCCAGATGAGTGGCACCTCCCTTGATCGCCGCCTGTGCTGCTCTCACATCGCCGTGGCCGTACCCATCAGCCTTGACGACGGCGCAAACGACGGTCGGAGATATGGCGTCGCGGATGACGCGCACGTTCGATTCGATCGCGTCGAGGTCGATCTCTATCCGGGAAGGACGCATAGGAGGCAGGGTAACGAATGTGGATGCCTCACGACTCCGACTGCGTTCGCGAGGCAAGGGGGGCCATTCGACTCTAGGGCGGAGCCGAGTTAGGGCGTACGCTCAGTACGCGGAAGAGATCCGGTCGGCGGATGAGATACCCCGGCCACGAGCCAGGAGAAGAGCGACACCAGCCAGGAAAGCGAAACCGAGAACCGGTCGGCCCGTATGTGATGCGGTGTTTCCGGCGGGAGTGGACACATCACCGAAAGGTGACATCCCTCCGGGATACCGGATCCCGATCTGCAGACATCGTCGCCTATCTCCGCACTCTGCAGAAATCCCCTCCCCGGGACGGGCCCGACCAATGACGCGGCCGCTCTTCGGCGCGGCCGCTCCACGTCTCCCCACTCCCGACCGTCGTTTGTGCCTACGTTCACAACAACTGTGATTCCGCACACAGATGATCAACTGGTCAGATCCTTCCGCTCTCGTTTGTGCCTACGTTCACAACAACTGTGATTCCGCACACAGATGATCAACTGGTCAGATCCTTCCGCTCTCGTTTGTGCCTACGTTCACAACAACTGTGATTCCGCACACAGACGATCGGGCCCGTCGATCGAACCCCTTCCCCTGGCCTCACGTATGTGGCAGGTTGCACCTATGTCCGATATCGATCGCATTCTCGCCGTCATCGCAAATCGCCAGCACGGCGTCTTCAGCCACCGACAAGCCGTCGCTGCAGGGGCCACGCGCCGGCAAATCGAATACCGACGCGTCAATGGTGCCTGGATCGATCTCGACTACGCGGTCTTCGCTCTCGATTCATCACCGCCGACATGGCATCGACAGGTCATGGGAGCCATCCTTGGCAAGAACAGGGCACGCGCTTCGGGAATCACGGCAGGGGTTCTTCATGGCATGCCCAACTGCCGCAAGGGGAGACCCGAGATCACTGTTCCCGCAAGCGGGAACGCGCCGAGCAGGCTCGCAGTCGTGCGACGTCGAGCGGACTTCAAGTTGCTGAATCTCGTGCTCGTCAACCGCATACCAACGATCGACGTGCCAACCACGCTTTTCGACGTTGCGTCGCGGCTCGAACCGGCCCGACTCCAGCGAACGATTGATGATTGTCTCGTGCGCGGCAAGGTGACTGCCGACCAGCTTCGCTCCGTGCTCGATCGGTACAACGGATCTCGTCTCGCAGGGACGGTTGCGTTCCGAGAGGCTATCAGCGAAATCACCGACGGCTATGTGCCATCCGAGAGCGATCTCGAGATAGTGTTGATTGGCCTGCTCGGCGACCCGCGAATCCCTCCCGTCGATCTCCAAGCACGGCTCCCGTGGTGGCAGGAGTTGCCCCATCGAGTCGATGCCGTCATTGAACACTGGGCACTCATCGTCGAAGCCGACGGCCGAACGTACCACACGAAACGCGCGGACTTCGAGAACGATCGTCGTAGGGACAATCTGGCCGTCGCACACGGCTACCGGGTGCTGCGATTCACGTACCGGATGCTCAACGACGACCCTGCCGAGGCGCTCGGGATCGTGCTTCGTGCGGGATCACAAGCCACAGGACGAATCGTTCGTGTGTAGAACCACAACTGTTGTGAACGTAGGCACAAACGATGACGGAGAAGCTGGGCAGGTCGGTCGTTCGCGTGAGAACTCACCACTGTTGTGAACGTAGGCACAAACGACGTAGGGCGGGCTAGGGATCTCCGCTCACGGCGATCGCCATCACCACCGACTGGTCGCGCGTGTGCGTGATCGTGACGAGAACCTCAGTGACGCCGAGCATCTTCGCCCGCTCGGCAGCCCGACCCGTTAAGACCGCCCGTGGGCGCCCTCCCCCGGTGATCTCAACGTCAGACCACCGCAGTTGGCGCCATCCCGTTCCGAGACTCTTCATGACCGCCTCTTTGCCGGCGAATCTCGCTGCCAGTCGGGTCGAAGGATCGCGAAACCGGTGGGCGTACTCCCACTCGTGATCGGTGAAACAACGCCGACGGAACGCATCGCCGTAGCGATCGAACAGATTCCGAACGCGATCGATCTCGACGAGATCTACTCCCAACCCCATGATCTCCATGCGCGTTCTCCCTGCTTCAACTGTGCCGGGCCGAACCGACCTACTCGACGGTGACCGACTTCGCGAGGTTACGTGGTTGGTCGATGTCATGCCCGCGCAATCGGGCAACGTGATAGGCGAGCAGCTGGAGCGGAACTACGGCCGCCACCGGCGCGAGCAGGTCGTCCATCTCGGGAATCCGAAGCACCGTGTCCGCATGCTTGCTGATCTCGGTGTCGGTGTCGTAGGCGACTGCGATCACCTTGCCGCCTCGAGCCTTGACTTCCTGGATCGCAGAGATCGTCTTGCCGTACACCGCGCGCTGGGTAACGATCGCCACGACGGGCACGCCTTCTGTGATGAGTGCGAGAGTTCCGTGCTTGAGTTCGCCGGCCGGCATCGCCTCGGAATGCAGGTAGGAGATCTCTTTCAGCTTCAGAGAGCCCTCCATCGCCACCGCGTAGTCGAGACCACGCCCGATGAAGTACACGTCCTCCGCGTCGACGATCTGGTCGGCTGCGGCGATGACTTCATCCTCGCGCCTGAGCACCTCCTCGATCGCCCCGGGCATGAGATGGAGTCCATGGGCAACGGCCTGTGCCCGAGCCTCATCGACCGTCCCCCGCGCCGCTCCGAGTCGCAGAACGAGCAGGTACTGGGCGATGAGCATCGCCATGTATGCCTTCGTCGAGGCAACCGAGATCTCCGGACCAGCCCGCGTGTAGAGGATGTCGTTCGCGTAGCGCGACAACGTGGAACCGACCACATTGGTGATGGCGAGCATGCGGGAGCCGTGGTCGGGAGCGATCCTCGCCGCCGCAAGCGTATCGGCCGTCTCGCCGGATTGTGAGATGGCGATCATCAACTCGCGCGGTCCGATGATCGGATCGGCGTATCGCAACTCGTGGGCGTACTCGACGTTCGCCGGCAGGCGCAGCACCCGGCGGAAGATCTCCTGGCCGATGAGACCGGCGTGGTACGCCGTGCCGCATGCCGTGATCCACACACGATCGAGATCCGCGATGTACGCATCGTCGAACGCGACATCCTCAAGCCACACCGTGCCATCTTCGTTGATGCGGCCCGCGAGGGTTTCGGCTATCACGTCGGGCTGCTCGTAGATCTCCTTCAGCATGAAGTGCTCGTAGCCACCCTTCTCCGCCTGCTCGGCGTCCCAGTCGATATGAGTGACTTCACGATCGATCGGCTCGCCCTCGATCGTCTCCACCGTCGCTCCCTCGGCTGTGACGATGACCATCTCATCATCCTCGATGATCAGGAAGTCTCGCGTGTGATGAAGAATCGCCGGTATGTCGGAGGCGAGGAACGTCTCTCCTTCGCCAAGCCCGATCACGAGCGGACTGATCTTGCGAACCGCGATGATCTTCTCCGGCTCTCTCTTCGACATCACCACCATCGCATAGGCGCCCTCCGAGAGCGCGACGGTTCTGCGGACGGCGTCGGCGAGATCGCCGTCGTACTCGCGTGCGACAAGATGCGCGAGCAGTTCCGTGTCCGTCTCAGAAGTGAACTCGGACCCGTGAGCACCGAGCTCGTCCCTGATGTCCTGGAAGTTCTCGATGATCCCGTTGTGCACCACGACGAACTCCCCGGATGGATCGGCGTGCGGGTGAGCGTTCGCGTCGGATGGTGGTCCGTGGGTGGCCCAGCGAGTGTGCCCGATACCGATATGACCCCTCGGAGGCTTCTCATCGAGGAGCGCTTCAAGATTGACGATCTTGCCTTCGGCTTTGGTAACCCTGATGGTCCCGTTGCTGATCGCTATTCCGGCCGAGTCGTAGCCCCGATACTCAAGACGCTTCAACCCGTCCATGATGATGGGAGCAGCTTCCTGAGGGCCCACGTAGCCCATGATTCCGCACACGCGCGCGACCTCCTTGAGATTGGACCGGAGGGTGCTGCGGAGTTGCTTCCCGCCTCACTCGGAGTGGATTTGTCCCCGGAATCGCTCCCGGACTTTTTCCAACCCCGTAACGACCGTGAGCGGCCGAGAGGGCACCCGCCGACTGTTCGATAGTCCCTCTTCCTCGTCACCTCGCTAGTAGCGAGGGCAGGCGCTTGGGTTGGTCTCCGGTCGGTGTTCTATTGGAGTAGCAGAGTAGCGGAGTAGCCGGGTAGCGCAGTAGCGGAGTAGCAAGACACACGACACAAGACACAAGTGGCAAGACACACGACGACTACCGGCAGCAGAGCTGCCTAGCCGAGCTCCACCTGGACCGTTTCGGCTACCGCTGAGGCGACATCCCCGGCTTCGGTCTCGGTGGGGGCTTCGACCATCACTCTGATGAGCGGTTCTGTGCCGGATGGACGGACCAGAAGCCGTCCACGGCTCCCGAGTACGCGCTCGCCTTCGGCGATCGCGGCGACGACAGCCTCGTTACCTTCGAAGCCTTTGTCCCTCACCGTGACGTTGGTCAGAACCTGCGGGTACGCGCTCATCACGGTCCGCAGCTCCCGAAGTTCCTTCCCTGTGGAGGCCATCACTTCCATCAGCCGCAGCGCGGTGCGGAGCCCGTCTCCTGTTGCTCGATCCTCGAGGAGAACGTGACCGGATTGCTCGCCGCCGACGACGGCACGCGAGGTCCGCATCGCTTCGAGGACGTACCGATCTCCGACCGCGGTCTCCATGACCTTGATCCTGAGGCTCTCCATCGCCTTTCGGAAACCGAGATTCGACATCACCGTGGCCACCACAGTGTTGTTCTCGAGCCGGCCCCGTTCCTTCATCCACCGGGCGAAGATCGCCATGATCACATCACCATCGGCCACAGCGCCGTCCTCGTCTACCGCAATGAGTCGGTCCGCGTCACCGTCGAACGAAAGGCCGACGCGACCGGCGGCGCTGAGCGCCACTCGTTCCGGGTGGGTCGCGCCGCAGCCCTCGTTGATGTTCATTCCGTCCGGGTTGACGTTGACGAACTCGACGATCGCTCCAACCCGTTCGAACAGCGCAGGTGCAGCGAGAAAGGCGGCACCGTTCGCCGCATCGGCGACGAACTCCACGCCGTGCATCTCGAACTGGTCGGGAGGTGAGATCGTCTCAACGTAGCGTTCGATCGCATCGCTCATGACGGTCTGGATGCCGATCTTCGGACCGATTCCACGGAGCCACGGCTCACCGGCGAAGAAGCGAGCTTCGATAGCGGCCTCGTCGGCGTCGGCGAGCTTCGTGCCGTTCGCACCGAAGAACTTGATCCCGTTGTCGGGCGCCGGATTGTGGGACGCGCTGACCATGACTCCGAAGATCGCTCCCGTGTCACGCACGAATCGCGAGACGGCGCCGACGGGGATGATCCCGACGTCAACGGTGTCGATACCAACGGAATTGAACCCGGACATGAGAGCGGCCGCCAGCATCGAACCGGACCGACGGGTATCGCGACCGACGACTACGTGTCCTTCGCGATTCTCGCCGGCGGCGCGAGCGAGGTCGAACGCCATTGCCGGAGTGAGGTCTTTGTTCGCGAGACCGCGAACGCCGTCGGTGCCGAAGAGGTGCCGTTCAGCCATCCTGGCTTTCCCCATTGTGATCGATGTGATGCGGGCGCAGAGCCTGGATCAACGCTTCGTGAACTGAGGCGCGCGACGAGCTTTGCGGAGGCCGTACTTCTTGCGCTCAACCTTGCGATCGTCACGACGCAGAAAGCCGGCCTTCTTCAGAATCTGCCGCAGCTCCGGATCGATCTCGACGATCGCCCGGGAGATCCCGAGACGGAGCGCATCGCTCTGCCCGGTCGTTCCGCCGCCCTCGAGCGTCGCATTGATGTCGTAGCGGCCTTCGAGTTCGGTGATCTTGAGCGGTTCCATCACACGAAGACGGTGCGCCGACTCCGGAAAATAGTCATCGAGGCTCTTCCCATTGAGGGTGAACTGTCCGGTTCCATCAAGGAGTCGGACACGGGCGACCGAGGTCTTGCGGCGACCGGTGGCCTGAACAAGCGGTTTCGTCATCAGGCTTCAGCCCTTCCCTGCGTGAGTGTGAGCGGTTGCGGTTCCTGCGCCCGGTGCGGGTGATCCGGACCGGCGTAGACCTTGAGTTTCGTGAGTGTCTGGCGGCCGAGCCTGTTCTTGGGAATCATCCCCCTGACAGCACTCTGGATCAGCCGCTCGGGATGATCGACCCGCATCTTCCCCAGCGTCTCGCTTCGGAGACCTCCGGGATAGCCGGAATGGCGGTAGTAGACCTTCTGGGTCTCCTTGCTGCCGGTCACCGCAACCTTCTCCGCGTTGACGACGATGACGTAGTCCCCCATGTCCATGTGGGGAGCGAACGTCGGCTTGTGCTTGCCGCGCAGGATCTGCGCAACCTCGGAAGAGAGGCGTCCGAGGGGAATCCCCTCAGCGTCGACGACGTACCATTTCCGATCGATGTCGGCGGGCGTGGGCGTGAACGTTTTCTGCAACTTGGCTTTCATCGGGAGTCCTCAGACGGAACGAAACGACCCCCGGGGACCCGGGAGCGAAGCCGAATGCTATCGGGTCCCGTGAGATAAGGCCAACCGGATCGGTCCGGTGGAACGGCTCGAGGCGATCCCAACGATCAGAGCACCACCCATGACGGCACGGCACCTCCGTCCGTATCGTCATAGGTGACGGTCATGAGCGTGAGACCCTGCGGCGGAGCGAGACCCTGGATCGTTTCCCGGCTGCGGGCCTCCAGAATCGCCGGCACGTCTTCGGGCCGGAATCGACCCCTCCCCACATCAACTGAGACGGTCACGATCGATCGAACCATCTGGTGGCAGAACGCTGTGGCGCCGATGGAGAGTTCAACGATGTCTCCCGCTCTGATCCAACGGGCGTCAAGCACCTCCCGGACGGTGGTTCGTCCCGGCGCTTTGCGGCAGAGCGACGCGAAGTCATGGATGCCGACGAACGCCCCGGCCGCCTCATCCATCGCATCGACATCGAGCGGCTCCGATACGTGCCACGCAGTGCGGGCCGCAAGGGGATCGTGCACCGGACGATTCGAGATCCGATACCGGTAGCGCCGGGCAGCGGCGGAGAACCTGGCGTGGAATCGGTCCCCCACTTCCGTGATGGCGTTCGCTGCGATCTCCGGTCCGAGCTGTCCGTTGAGACTGCGCTGGAGCCGGGCAGTGTCGAGTGGCGCGTCGACGGAGAAGCTCACAACCTGACCGGCAGCGTGCACACCGGCATCGGTCCGTCCGGCAACGGCGGTCTTCACGTCTCCGGTGATGCGGAACAGGGCCGTCTCCAGGTCTCCCTGGATGGTCCGCACGTTGTTCTGTCGTCCGTAGCCGTGAAAACCCGTGCCGTCGTATGAAAGGTCGATCCGGTAGGTCGGCATTGCCGGGGCGCTCCTAGAAGAGGCTGAATCCGCCGAGGATCGTCGAGACAACGATCCACCCTGCCCAGCCGAGGATCGCCGCAACGATCGAGCGATCCAGCGGGAGGTCCGAAACGTAGTGAGTCCCGTATGCGACGACGAGGAGAAACCAGAGAGATCCGACGAGAGTCCCGATCAGGCCCGCTCCGAAGATCCGGGTCGTGGCGATCGTCAGCAGCAGTGTCGGGAATGCGAAACCGGCGATGCGAAGGTACACCGGGTAGTGACCATTGCCCCGGAACAGGTAGACGGCGATGGCATACACAAGACCGCTGTAGATGAGCCAGAACATGACGGTCGCCAGAAGAGCGGATAGAACACTGAAGAGACCGGTGACCAGCCCGAAGAGCGAGGTCCCGCCGGCGAACAGGAACAGCACTTGCGTGATGGCCACGATGATGAGCGCATCGCCGGTCGCGCGATCGTTGAAGTCCATCCAGACGAACGCGTCCCTGTCGAATCGGATCGCTTGGAGGAGTCGATTCAGAACGACGCCCATGGCCTGCCTTCGGTCGGGTCGACGCAGGTTACCGCCGGTACGTCACGAGCAAGCCCGACGAAGGATCCCGGCACCCCGGGTTACGGACGCACCGACAGCAAGCGCGTTGAGATTCTCCCACGGCACCCAGATGGCGGCGAAAACCTCATCGGAGGCAACCAGGGTTTCGTCGAGTGCCCGAAAGGCGAACCGCAGGTCGAAGTGCTCATGGGCGGGCTCCGGGGCGCGCGGTGGGATCTGATGAATGTCGAGATCGATGAGATCAGCCAGGATCGGCTCCACGGTGACGCCGGTTTCCTCCGTCACCTCTCGAGCGGCCGCAGCTATCGGCGATGTGTCCTCCGGATCGATGTGCCCCCCGGGTTGGAGCCACCGCCCGAGACGTCGATGGCTGATGAGCAGTAGGGACGACCCATCGGGCGAAACAACGAACCCTGAAGCAGTGAAGTGTCCAGGAACGAACCGATCCCGATCCGCCGAACCCGGAGAACGAGCAAGTTCGAGTGCCCGCTCAACCACGGAATCCGTGGCGCTGACATCGGAACGGATCAGCAAGGTTTCGATCATCTGCATTGTCTCAGGATCCTACGGACAACCACCGCAACGCGAAAACGCCCCGACCGAAGCCGAGGCGTCTCGTTGCTGTTGTCTGTTGTCTGTCGTCTGTTGTCTGTCGTCTCTAAACCAGTTCGATCAACGCCATCTCGGAAGCATCCCCGCGACGCTTGCCAAGCTTCGTGATCCGGGTGTAGCCACCCGGACGATTCGCGTAGCGCGGAGCTACGTCGTCGAACAGCTTCGTCACAGCATCGTTATCGCCGATCTTTGCCAGAATGAGGCGACGTGAGTGGAGGTCCCCACGACGAGCTTTCGTGATGATCTTCTCAGCGTATGGGCGCAGGTCTCGAGCCTTGGCGTGCGTTGTCGTCACGCGCTCATACTCGATGAGTTGTGCGGTGAGATTCGCAAGGATCTTGCGCTGATGGCTTGGGCTGCCACCCAGGCGGGCACCCTTCTTCGGTCGTGGCATCAGACAACGCTTTCCGTGGGATCTGCATCGGCGAGCGACTGCAGAGAGAAACCGAGTTCGTCGAGTTTCGCGACGACCTCTTCGAGCGACTTCTGCCCGAAGTTGGTGATGTTCAGGAGATCCTCTTCGCTCTTGTCGATGAGTTCGCCGACGGTTTGAACCTGAGCGCGTCGCAGGCAGTTCCGGGGACGCTCTGACAGGTCGAGTGCCTCGATCGGGAGATCGAGATGCTCTTGACCGGTGGCCTCGGGCTGGATGATCTCGTCGAGTTCGAGGGCGTCGTAGTCGTCGAGATCGGAGAACATCTCGAACAGGTTCCGCAGCGTGCCGCCGGAGGAGGAGATCGCCTCGGCTGGAGTCACGGATGCGTCGGTCTCGACATCGAGGACCAGCCGGTCGAAGTCGGTCATCTGGCCGACCTGCGTGCTCTCGACCCGATACGCAACCTTGCGCACCGGCGAGTAGATCGAGTCGATCGGGATGATGCTGATCGCATCGGATGTCTTGTTCTTCTCGGCGCTGCGATAACCAACGCCTCGTCCTGCCGTCATCTCGACTTCGAGCTTCGCCGACGACGACATCGTCGCCAGATGATGGTCGGTGTTGACGATCTCAACGCCTGCCGGCGTCTTGATGTCGCCTGCCGTGGCCTCACCCTTGCCCGAAGCGGACAAGTAGAGCGATTGTGGTTCGTCGACGTCGATGCGAAGCACGACCTGCTTGAGATTCAGGATGAAATCGACGACGTCTTCGACGACGCCCTCGATGGTCGAGAATTCATGCTGGACGCCTTCGATACGAACGGACGTGATCGCCGCACCCGGAACCCGGGACAGCAGCGTGCGCCGCATGGTGTTTCCAAGCGTGTAGCCGAAGCCCGGCTCAAGCGGTTCAACGATGAACCGTGACCTGGTGTCGTTGACGATCTCTTCTTCGATGGTGGGCCGCTGCGTGATCAGCACGGAGAGCTTCCCCTTTCGGACTCGGTACTACTACTTCGAATACAGCTCAACGATGAGCTGTTCCTGGATCTCGGTGTCGATCTGTTCCCTGCTGGGAAGATCTTTGATGGTGATCTTGCGCTCATCGGCTTCGACGTCCATCCACTCCGGGACCGTCCGGTCGCCGGTGTCGATGGAGTGCAGAATCGGGAGGATCTCCAGACTCCGCTCCTTGACGGTGATGACCTCGCCGCCGCGAACCTGGTAGGACGGGATATCGACTCGCTTGCCGTTCACGAGAAAGTGACCGTGATTGACCAGCTGGCGGGCTTGTGGCCGCGTCCGGGCGAGGCCGGAGCGGTACACGACGTTGTCGAGACGAGTCTCCAGGATGACGAGCAGGTTCGTGCCCGTGATCCCCGACTGGCGGGCGGCTTCCTTGTAGTAACGGCGGAACTGCTTCTCGAGTACGCCGTACATGAAGCGGAGCTTCTGCTTCTCGCGAAGCTGGATCTGGTACTGGGATTCGCGAATGCGCCCACGGCCGTGCTCACCCGGCGGGTAGGGGCGCCGATCGAAGTACTTCGCCTTGTTCTCATCGAGGAGTTGGCGAGCGCGACGGCTGACCTTCGTTCTGGGTCCGGTGTAGCGAGCCATCGTTAACGCATCCTCCGCTTCTTGGGGCGACACCCGTTGTGCGGTACCGGCGTGACGTCCTTGATCCCCGTGACCTCGATCCCCATGTTCTGGAGTGTGCGGATCGCGGTCTCGCGACCGGAACCCGAGCCGCGCACGATGACGTCGAGCTTGCGGATCCCCATCTCACCGACCTTGCGAGCGGCCTGCTCGGCAGCAACCTGCGCCGCGTACGGCGTGGACTTTCGAGAGCCCTTGAAGCCGACCGACCCGCCGGATGTCCATCCGACGACTTCGCCCTTCTGGTCCGTGATGGTGATGATCGTGTTGTTGAAACTGGCCCTGATGTGCGCTTGACCGTGGGAGATCGTCCGACGGGCCTTGCGACGCGGCCGTGGTGCCTGTTGGGCCATTACTTCGTGACCTTCTTCTTGCCCGCAACCGGAGCACGACGCCCCTTGCGAGTACGGGCATTGGTGTGGGTACGTTGGCCGCGTACGGGAAGACCGCGACGGTGGCGATAACCCTGGTAGCTGCCGATTTCAATCTTGCGCTTGATGTTCTGAGCGACCTCACGCCTGAGATCACCTTCGACGTTGTAGTTGCCGTCGATGAACTGACGGATCTTCACAACTTCGGAGTCTGTCAAGTCTCGGACCTTGGTGTCGTACGGGATCTCGAGCGCGTCGAGAATCTGCTGGGATCGGGTTCCCCCGACGCCGTATATGTAAGTCAGGCCGATTTCGACCCGCTTCTCTCTCGGGAGGTCTACTCCTGAAATTCGTGCCATGTGTGCGCTACCCCTGACGCTGCTTATGTCGCGGGTTCTCGCAGATCACCCAGACGCGACCTTTGCGCCGGATGATCCGACACTTCTCGCACATCTTCTTGGCGGATGCTGATACTTTCATCAGTGGTGATCCTGCCTCGGTTCGATTCTTTCGGACGTCGCATCCGAGCGTCACCGAGGCGAGCACCGGAGTGCCCGCAGCGAAGGGTGACCTCTACACCGATGGTGGCCGAGCGTCGCCCGGACCCGTCGATATCAACGACGTCTTTGCATAGGAAAACGCAGCCCGAAGCCGGGCCGCTGACGGAAGTGTAGGGATGGGCGTTATCTAACGACAAGTCGCTGTCTGCGTAGTCCGTATTCCGTACTCCGTACTCCGCATCCCGAGCCAAAACAGCGGG
>JAYEIJ010000152.1:0-2051 GCA_034660035.1 Actinomycetota bacterium
TCCCTCAGGGAGATCGCAGCCCAGGGAGCGGTTACGGCCGCTCGACTCTCTCGCATCGAGAACGGCCATGTTGACCCGCGGATATCGACGGTGATGGCGATTCTCGCCTCGCTTGAAGCGAGCCTGGGGGACCTTGCGGTGGCCGCAGGGCAATTACCGGGCGAGACCGGGAGGGACGATCGACCTATCGAGACCGTGCTCCGTCACCGCAGCGAGATATGCGCTGTTGTGGCGTCCCACGGCGCATCGCACCCGCGTGTCTTCGGATCCGTGGCCCGCGGGACGGCCGGTCCCGGGAGCGACATCGACCTCCTCATCGATCTCGAACCGGGGCGCACGTTGTTCGATCTTGCGGCACTTCGGGCAGAACTTGAGAGCCTCCTGGCTGTGTCCGTCGATGTGGTTCCGTCTGCGGGTCTGACGGACGATGTCCGCTCCGAGATCATGGCCGAGTCGCTCGCTCTGTGAACCAACCGGACTTCCGCCGCCTCAACCACGTCCTCGATCACATCGATCGTATCGGGGGCTATACCAATGGGGGTCGACCGGATCTCGATGAAGATCCCCGAACCCAGGATGCCGTGCTCTACTGCCTCACGGTGATCGGAGAAGCGCTCGGAGCGCTCACCCCGGATGTCTATGAGCTCCTCGACTCCCTGCCTCCGCATCTGCCGAAGGGCCAGAGGAGCATCATCGTTCACGAGTACTGGCGTGTGGATCCCGACATCGTGTGGGCGACGATCGAGAAGGATCTCCCCCGGTTGCGAGACGACATTGAGCGTGCTCTCCGAGAATCCACAGTGGAACCCCGACGGATCGGGAGGAAGACGTGATCAGCATCCTCCGCGCTGTTCAGGCTCTCAGCCTCTGACGACGTCGAGTATGTCCGAGAGATGCTCCACCTGATACGTTGGCTCCACCGATTCCTCCGTCGACGACGGCGCATACCAACAGGTATCGAGGCCGTATCTGATGCCACCGGCGATGTCGGAGGCAGCGTTGTCGCCGATCATCAGCGTCGTCGCCTTGTCCGGGTGCCCGAGCTGGTCGAACGCGACGTCGAAGAAACCGGTGTGCGGCTTGGCGATACCGATCTCACCGGAGACGACGATGGCATCGAAGTAGCCGTCGAGGTCGAGTCGGGCGACCTTGTCCCGGACGACCTGTCCGATGCCGTTCGACACCAGGGCGAGCGACGAATCGGCAGACAGATCCTCGAGGAGTTCCCGAGCTCCCGGGTAGAGGTCGCCGAAGGCACCGAGTCCGATGAGGTAGTCGTGCCCGATCGCCTCGGCATCGGCCCGGACGCCGACGTCGGCGAACAGTCGCTCGAAGCGCACGTTGCGCACGTCGTTCGGTGTGATCTCCCCGGCTTCGACCTTCACCCACAGCGCCTTGTTGATCGTCACGAACAGTTCGTGGTATCCGTCCCGCACCTCGATCCCGTGGTCGGTGAGTGCCGCATCGAACGCCGCCGCTTCGGACGCGTCGAAGTCGAAGAGCGTGTGGTCGAGGTCGAAGAGGAGGGTGGTGTATCGCATGGGGTGAGTGAGTGCAGGGTACGGCTGCCGGTGATCGAAGGTCTTCCGTCCTGTGTGGGGTTCTCGCCGTCGCTGAAGGCCGCACTGAGGTGTTCGAGAGCTTCGAGGACTTCGTGGCTGATCTCGAGAGCTGAAGGCACTGACCATGCTGTACGAGCGAACACCTCTGTTCGTTTCCGACTTCAAGAGGTTGCCTCCCGAGCATCAGAGGCTCGTTCTCGAAGCGATCCATCGGTTCCGTAGCGCCGCGGAGCAGGCCGTCCGGGGGCAGAACCACCCCCGGCATCCAGGCCTGCGGGTGAGGCGAGTCGTGGGAACGACCGACATCTGGGAGATGACCTGGAGCTTCGGAAACCCTGACGGTCGAGCCACGTGGCAGTGGACAGAGATCGTGAATCCACGTACCGGCGAGGCCGAACGCGGCATCCGGTGGCGTCGCGTCGGTAGCCACCCCATCTTCAGGAACCCGTAGCGTCCGCCGGGGCCTCGAGGGTGCAGGTTCGTCACGGC
>JAYEIJ010000153.1:0-2048 GCA_034660035.1 Actinomycetota bacterium
CCATCCTCGGCATCGACGAGCTCTCCGAAGAGGACAAGCTCATCGTGGCGCGGGCGCGGCGCATCCAGCGGTTCCTGTCGCAGCCCATGTTCGTGGCGGAGCAGTTCACCGGCCAGGAGGGCATCTATACCCCGATGGACGAGACGATCGCTTCGTTCAAGGCGGTGATCGACGGTGAGATGGATCAGTACCCGGAGCAGGCCTTCTACATGGTCGGCGGCGCCGACGACGTGAAGGCGAAGGCGAAGGAGCTCGAGGTCAACGCCTGATGGCAAACCCCTTCCACGTCGACATCGTGACGCCAGAGGCGGTGATCTGGTCGGGTGAAGCAACGATGCTCACCGCCAGGACCACCGAGGGTGACATCGGCATCCTCGCCGACCACGAACCGACCATGGCGGCCCTCGCCACCGGCGCCGTCGTGGTCCACCACGAAGATGGCGTGACGTCGGCAGGCCTCCACGGAGGCTTCCTCCAGATCTTCCGCAACGAAGTCACCCTCCTCACCGACTGGGCAAGGCTGACAGACGGCGGCCTAGAAGAAGCCAGAGAAGCCGCCGCAGCCCTAAGAGAAGAAGACACCGAAGAGGCCTGAACGGTTCTCCCTCCCTCCTGACTTCGTCCTCCCCCTCCGGGGGAGGTGTCGCCGAAGGCGGCTGGAGGGGGTCAAGGAGCTCGAGTTCACGAGCAGTGAATGACGCGAGGAGCGCCAGTGACGAAGCATAGCCCTCTTCGTTAGAGAGACGCAGAGCCTGGAAGCGGAAGGGCCCGCCTCTCCAGATGGACGACTCCTACAGCGCCAGAAGACCCGTCATGGTCGCCGTCATTCCTGAACCCAGATCATCGATCACCCAGTGGCCGTCGTACGATCCGAAGTCGACGACCACGCTAGAGACATCTCCAGGTGCGGCGAGATCGAGATCAACAGCAACAGAACCAACGTTCGTGGCGGTCATGGAGAACGAACCCGAGCCCAGCACGGTTGAAGAAACCACGACGACGTCATCAGGGATGGTCGAGGCATCTGCCGCCGCAGTGCCCGTGAGAGCGAAAGTCATCCCCAACGCGGCGAGCCCCACGACCAGCGTTCGTTGAAGTGTGTGTGCGGTCGTCATCCCTCTCCGTTCCAAGCTTGATGCAAAGGTACGGCAACCACCGATAGTGCACAAGGCACAACGATCAGTGGTGGGAGTGACTAGTTATCAGCGAGTTGGGCGCCCATGTCGGCGACTTGCTCCGGGAAACCGGAACCGACGGCGTTCTTGATCGCCGGGAAGAACAGCGACGACAGCATGCCTTTGGAACGGAGTTCGATCGACACCTCGGCTGCTGTTCCCCCGGGATTGCCCGGCGAGAGGTTGGCGGCGACCTTTCCAGCCATCTCGCCCGCATCGAGGTCGAGCACGTACAGGTTGGGACGTTGGTGCTCAAGTGCTGTTCCAACACCCTCGTAGACCTTTCCGCCGATGTTCGTCGACCACTTGAACGTCCGGAGCACGCCGTCTTCGATCGTGGGAGCCCACACCTTCTGCACAGGGCCAACAGATTCCCAGATACCAGGGGCTTGGAGGCGATCCCACACCTCTTCGGGTGTGGCGTCGATTTCAACGTTCTCAGTGAATGTGGCGGACGGCATCGCCGGGAGGATACACCGATCCCGCTCTGACCACGGGCCCGAAGCGGGTTCTGTAGGGGACCTCGAGCAGATTGGCGGTCTCGTCGGCCAGTACGGCCGATGCCGCGATCAGGCCATCGATGAGGGGGTCGGGGTTGTTCCAAGTCGGTGAGGAGCCGTCGGGGAGCGCGGTCCATCCGCCGGCGGCGCCAACGAGTGCGGCCCCTGCTGCGACGTCCCATTCGTGCTTCGGCACGAGGGTCCATGTGGCATCGGCTCGTCCGGCGGCGACGAGGGCGAACTTGTAGGCCACGGATCCCATGGGAACGACCGTGAACGGCTCATCGATGAATCGGTCCCATTCGCCTCGCCGCATCTCGGAGCGGGAGGCGAGGATCACGGCATCACTCAGTGACGTGGCACTGACGGCGGG
>JAYEIJ010000154.1:0-26846 GCA_034660035.1 Actinomycetota bacterium
ATGCCCGCGATGTGTGCAGGTATTGGTATCGACCTGGAGGCGGAGGTCGTGCTCGACCTGCCACTCGGTGACCGTGAACTCCTTGATGGCGGCCTGATCCCACCGACCGCCATCGAGAGCCGATAGCAGCCCGCCCACAACCGGCCCCACCACGAACATCAGCCAGAACATGATCCCCCCTCTCTGCGCCCTTCCAAAATCCACCGCTGCCGGCTGCCCCAGAGACCGCCATTGTCGCCGTGAGCGCTTGGTATGGGGCCGCGTCGGAACGTGAGAAACGTCGGATCTCCGGCGCCTCTTCACCCTATCTAGTCAAGGCGTTCGGCAATCGCCGTGGCGGTGTCTTTGGCCTGCGTGACCCGATCGTCGTCCTCGCGGTGGAAGATTATCAGCGACACGATGGTCGAGTCGATGCGACCGATGAGCTTGGTGAAATGCGAGTCCGGTTCAGGGTCGAGGACATATCCAACGCTCTCGACCCACGGGTCGCCCACGCCGAAATCGATCCGCAGCATCTCGGCATCGGGGGCTCCCACGCCGACATACTCAGCGAACGCCGCAGTAGCAGCCTCCTGGTACGCCTCGACGAGCGCCTTCCTCGTCTCCGGTGTCTCTGCGTTCACCGAGAACACGTAGTCGCCGTCCGATTCGCCCCACACCGCCAGATGGACCACCCCGGCTCCGCCCTGATTCGCTCTGCGCAACGCTGGTCCCGCATCGCGGTCGGCGACCTTGAACGCCGCCAGCTCCACCTACTCCGCCAAGAACTCGGAATCGATTCGCTGCCAACCAGCAAGGAGGACGAGACAACCGATCGGACCACCACCGCACGAACTCACCCCACTCCTCTTGCAGACGATTCAGGACTCGACCGGATGGCCGTCCGGGCCGGTCGACCAGGTAACCGAGCATCCGGACCGGCGAACGCGTAGCCTTGGAAGGAGCCACCCGGAGGGGAGGAAACTCGAGAACGATCAGACGTGTCTCGCCGGTTGCGGGGTTCTGGGAGCGATGGTCATGGCAAGAGGCACGCCTGGTCCTGGGAAAGGACGAGACCATGCGCAGGTACGCGATCCGCGCCATGTTCGTGCCGGCCGTCTTGGCGATCGTAGCGCTGACGACGCCCTCGGTTCTGGCGGACGAAACCGGGGCCATTGAGGGGACGGTGGTTGGCGAGGTCACCGGGAAGCCCATTGCCGACGTCCTCGTCGTTGCCTACTGGTACTGCCCCGTGCAGGTTGCGCTACTCAACCAGGGCTACAGACGGACCGGTGCGGACGGCCGCTATCTGATCGACGATCTTCCGGAAAGGGACGGGTACTACGTCAAGTTCTCTGGTGAGCGTTCCGGCTACCAAACCGAGTGGTACGACGACTGGCACGACGTTGACAACCTGATGCTCCACATGCTCACCAGCGTCGAAGTGACCGCCGGATCGGTCGTCGACGGGATCGATGCTGCCCTGACGGACGAGTCGTCGTCGCCTCCACCTCCACCTCCACCTCCACCGTCGGGTACGTTCTCGGATGATGATGGTTCGGTGTTCGAGGCGGATATCGAGTGGATGGCCGAAGAAGGCATCACGAAGGGGTGCAACCCGCCGGCGAACGATCGGTTCTGCCCGGACGGCGTGGTGACGCGCGGTCAGATGGCCGCATTCCTGGTCCGCGCCCTCGGTCTGGTCGCCGATCTCGATGATCCGTTCACCGACGACGACGCCTCGATCTTCGAAGCCGACGTCGAACGTTTGGCGGCCGCGGGGATCACGAAGGGGTGCAACCCGCCGATGAATGACCGGTTCTGTCCGGACGGCGTGGTGACGCGCGGTCAGATGGCTGCGTTCCTCGTTCGTGCGCTCGGCTATGCCGGCGTCGGCGCCGGCGATCTCTTCGCAGATGACGACGATTCCATCTTCGCAAACGACATCGACCGTCTCGGGACGGCCGGCGTGACGAAGGGCTGCAACCCACCGACCAACGACCGGTTCTGCCCGACCGGACACGTCACCCGAGCACAGATGGCGGCCTTCCTCCACCGGGCGCTCGGCTGACGCATGAGTGAAGCCTGATATGGGCGGGCAGTAGGGTGACCGACGTCATGTTCGGTCTTCGCCCCGCAACGTCAAGCGACGTCGAATTCCTGTGGGGAACCCAACATCGGGCCCTGGGTGACTTCATCGCCGTTGAGTTCGGCACCAGCGTGACCGAGCAGCGAGCGTTCTTCGATGAGCATTTCGATGTGGACGCTCATGAGATCGTGCTGAACGAGGGGGAAGAGATTGGCTTCTTGTTCTACGAGGAACGGTCCGATCACCTGTACCTCGGCAACATCGCCCTTGTCCCGCAATACCGGCGGCGGGGTATCGGGAGCGCGATTCTTGCGAAGATCATCGACGAAGCCGAGACTGCGGGACTGCCGATCCGTCTCCAAGTACTCAAGCCCAACCCGGCGCGACAGTTCTACGAGAAGCGAGGCTTCGTTGTCATCGACGAAACGGACCACCACTTCCAGATGATCCGACACCATCGCATATGAGCGGCGACGGCCCGGTGCCGGATCGAGAGGCGTTCTGGTGTTCCGTCATCGACCTCAGCCGGCGTGTCTGACTCGTTGCGCAAGATGCTCGGCTTCGAGAAGTGCTCCGTCGGTGGCTGCGCCATCGAGAATCGTCGTCTCGACCTGATGCATCAGATCGAGGAACGCCATTGTCGCCCCATCCCCGAGCGGCACCCACGCATCCCACGCCACGGCGCCACTGGCAAAGTGAAGCCAGGCCGCCATGAGGTCGGCCTCAGCATGGACTCGCCGGTCGTCTCCGCTCGGTGACAGAGTCCCGTGAACAGCGTCGAGGGTGTCCACGTCGGTTGCCTCCGAGAACACGGATGACACGGCGTTCACGATGTCGAGATAGCCCAGAAGAACGGCGTCTTCCAACTGGGGGTTGCCGCCGCTGCTGTACTGGTGTTTCCACCAGCCGTTGCCTTCTGTGGTATCGGCGTCACCCGTTACGATCTTCCCCAGACTTTCCGCCTCGCTGCCTCCGTCATCGTCCGTCACCGCGACGTCGATGATGTACGCCCCCGGGAGTCCGAAACTCACGTCGGCGTTGTCCGCGGCGAAGAACGGGAACACCCCGTCCGGGCTCTTTGGCGGGTCCAGAGCGACTCCGTCGTTGAAGTACGTCGTCGCGAGACCAAAGCCCCAGGTGAACGTCAGATCGTCGGATCCCGGGTCCTGCGCCGAGGCTGCATGATTCTGCGGTTCGCCGATTCGCCCGACGAAGTAGTCGCCGCCGGGGAATGACACTGCATCGCCGGTATCGAGAGCAAGTTGTGGATCCAGGTTCGCAGCGATCACCGCCACGGTGTCCGTCCCGACGCCTCCGTCGTCGTCCGTCACGGTGACTGTGACGTTGTAGATGCCGTTGTCACCGTAGACGTGCGAGGCCTCCGCGCTCCCCGAGCCGGGGTCTTGATCCACGGCGACCGGCTGAGGCGCCGTGCCGTCATCCCAGTCGATCGTCGCCGTGTGGGTATCCAGCACGCCGGGGTCCGTGAACGTGGCGGTCACGGTGGCGGTACCGCCCTCGTCGATGCTGTCGCCGTTGGCGGCAACGGTCGGCGACACGTTCAGCACGGTCACGATGGTCGAGTCGCTGTCATCGAGCGCCTCGACCTGATCGTAGACCGTGAGCGCTACAGGGTCGCCGATCACGTCGTCGACGCCGCTGTACGTGGGCTGAGCCAGCGTGGAGTCGTCGAGATTGGCGTCGGGCGCCCACGCATAGGTGAGCGGGTTGCCATCGGGGTCATTGCTGCCGGTGCCGTCGAACTGGACGTCCGAGCCTTCGTCGACCTCGTACGGTCCGCCGGCGTCGGCTATCGGCGCCTGGTTGGCGCATGGATTCGCGGTATGGCTTTCTCCGGACTGGGACAGGTTGTCCGGGATGTCGCAGATCCGCGGGACGACGTTGGTCCCTTGTAGGAACCCACCGAGTGTGGAGAAGGGTGTCGAGTCGTTCGGATCACTCGGAATGCCGACTTCCCAGTGCAGGTGAGGGCCGGTGGCCGCGCCGATGTCCCCCTCGACGCCGATGACTTCGCCTGTGTTGATCCAGTCGCCGACCGCCCAGTTGGCGGAGGCGGTTCCGGTTCCGACATGGCTGTACTTGCTCCACTCGCCGTTGGGGTGCTCGATCCACACGTAGTTGTTGTAGTTGGAGCAGCTGCCGACCACGTCGTCGGGGTTGTTCGTGCAGCTGTGTTCGGCAGCGTCATCCTGGGAGGCCCCGTTGATGTCGACCCCGTCGCCGGCGCCGGGACTTTCGCCGTTGAAGTCGACGACGGCGCGAATCCAGCCTGAAGCCGCCGCGACGAGCGGCGTTCCTGTGCCGGCTCCCATGTCGATCCGGTCCTTCGCCGGACCATGGTCGTGGTGGTCGTTGAAGATCGTGACGCTGGATCCGTCGTCGTGGGGGATCCTGTAGATGCCGTCCGATTGGGTGAAGCTGTGATCGGCAGCGGCAGGCGATGCCACGACTGCGATCCCCATTGCCGCCGCTACGGTCAACACCGCGAGCCGTTTCCTCATGCGTCCCTTCCCCAGGGTTCGATGTTGCCGCCAACGTCCAGGAATCGCCGCTCCGGGACGCGCTCCGTCAAACGTACGCGTCGCGGAGAGCAAGCCAAGGTCTTCTTGGATGGACGTTTGCGGGACCACGATCGTCGTCGGCCGCGCTGGCAGGTGGTTGGCCATCAATCGGTACCTGCAACCCGTCGCGGATGCGGCGTGCCCGCCGTTGATCGTCACCCGATACGAGGGCGCGACATGTGTGCGTGCCGCTCATCGGGCCACGGAGGGCTCCGACGAGTCACCGCGTGTAGGATCGGATTCATGGCGGTGACTCGGGTCGATCCATCGGATCGAAGGTCACTCAAGCGGTTCGTAGCGCTTGACCGGGTGCTGTGGGGCCATGAACCGCTTCACTGGTCGGAACCCGACGCCGACCTTGTCAAGCGGCTCCGAGGCAGATCGGCGTTCAATCGCGACATCGATCATGCGTTGTTCGTGCTCGCCGACGATGCCGGGCAGGATATCGGGCGGGTCGTCGGCTACGTCAATCGAAGATGGCAGCGCCAGCGCGGCGAGGACGCGGGGTTCGTCGGCAACCTGTCCTTCGCTTCGGGAACCAGCACGGAGGACGCAGCCGAGCTCTTTGGTGCGGTAGAGGATTGGTTCCGGGAACGGCGGGCCACTCACTCGATCTGTGGCATCGAGGGCTCGGGCGTCTTGGGCTACGGGGTGTTGGTCGCCGATCACGACGTCAGTCCGATGTTCCCGATCAAGTGGCACCCGCCCTCGTATCCGGTTCTGATCGAAGGCGCCGGGTACGGCGTGGAGCGGCGGTTCTGGGTCTACCGGGTGGGTTTCGACAACGAGCAGTATCGAGCGACGTCGGAGCGGGTCCTGGGGGAGGCGCGCTGTCGTGTGCGTCCGGTCGACCGACGCCACTGGAAGGCAGAGATGGCGTTGCTTACTCGTCTCTTCAACGAGACGTTCGCCGATGAGTGGGTTCTGAACGATCTCACAGAGGAGGAACTCCTTGCGTCGTCGGGGCAGATGAAGTCGCTCGTCGATCCGCGGACCTGGTTGATCGCTGAGGTCGAAGGCGAACCCGCCGGTTTCTGTTTCGGCATGGCGGACCTCGCACCGCTATTCCGCTCGTTTCGTGGGCGGATGGGTCCACTTCAGATCGTCAGGCTGCTGCTCGGGGTCAAGAACGTCGATCGGCACGGACTGGTGATCGTTGGCGTGCGTGATCGGTTCCGCGGCCGTCACATTGGCCAGACGATGGCATGCACCCTGTACCGGCACTACGAGCAACAGGGCATCACATCGGCCCTCTACTACTCGGTCGACGACACCAACCTGTCATCACGGCGCCTCGCCGAGTCCCTCGGTGCCGAAGGACGAATCCAGCTTCACTGCTATCGCAAACCGCTGTAGCCGGACCGTGCTCCCCGGCCGTGGGATGGGCGTGGATGATCGGTGTCGAGAGACGGTGGTCCGTATGGCGGGAATCTGCCTCTGGCCGGAAGGGGGTCGGTGTGATTCAATGGGTGAGGGGAGAGGTCTCACCAGGGAGGTAGTTGAGATGACAAACGGAGAGCGACGCGACGAGGCCGTTGAGCGCGCCCGAAAGCGGGTGAAGGAGTTGCGTGACTTCTACGTTCATGTCGCCGTATACGTCGTTGTCAATATCGGACTCGTCTTGCTCGATCTGGCCCAGGGGGACGGCATCCAGTGGGCGTATTGGGTGATGATCGGGTGGGGGATCGGACTCGCCGCACACGCTGTGAGCTTCCTCATCTTCGAGAGCCGCGGTGCTTCACGCTGGGAGGCGCGCAAACTCGCCGAGTTCACCGAGCAGGAAGAGCGCAATCTCGACGAACCTTGACCGACGGCGCAAAGGCCCAGATCGGCGCACGGTCGAAGACAACGGAGACATGGCACCGTGGTGGAGCCGGGAAGACGGTCGGCGTTTCGCGGGCCGTCTACAGGCGGGGCTATCCGTCGGGGTTGGTCTTTCGTGCCCGGGCGTCGAGCTTCCTGCTGAGCCAGCTCGGGGCGAATCCAGAGACCGGTCCCAACAGGCGAGTCGTGGTGTCCGTGTACACAGCGAACTTCGTCTTGCCGATCGCTGCGACGATGGCCTCCGCAACATCGGCCGGCGGGAGCGGCTTGATCGTGCCGGAGATCGCGGCCGTCTCCGGCGGCTTGATCACGTTCTCGCGTTCAAGCATGGGTGTGTCGATGTCGGCTGGGAACACGCAGTGCACCGCCACGTCGTGTGGTCTCATCTCGGCTCTGAGAGATTCGAGCAGACCTCTGACGGCGAACTTCGTCGGTGAATAGGCCGTGTACCCGAAGATGCCGAGAATCCCGGCCGCCGAAGACACGCCCACGATGCTGCCGCGGCGGCGCTCGATCATCGATGGGATGACGGCCTTGATCGCGTGGAGCGTGCCGAAGTAGTTGACGTCCATTTCCTCGCGAAAGACCTGTGGATCCAGGTCTTGGATGTAGCCCGGGTGGGCAATACCGGCCGAGGTCACCAGGATGTCGCACGGGCCGTGGGAGGCGACAAGCTCTCCAATCGCCGCTTCGAGGGCGATGCGATCACGAACATCGGCAGACCGGATGTCGGCAGCGATCCCGGATCGAACGAGGCATGTCTTCGCGTCTGCCAGGCGGTCGGGGTCCCGGGCGATCAGCGAGACGGTTGCGCCGCGTCGCCCGAACGCTTCCGCTGTGGCCAATCCGATCCCGCTCGACCCGCCGGTGATGACCACATGCCGGCTTTCGCCCTTCGCATCACGGACGTCGTCGGTCACCGAACTCCTCTCCAGTCAGCGACCATAGCCGCCACGCCCCGAATTGGAACACGGTCTCGACGGAGACTCGAGTCGCCACGTAGGCGGCGTTGTCTCGGGGCGGGTTGCGCCTCGTTCCCAACGGCCGCTCCGACTGCTCTGGCCCTCAGGAACGGAACGACCTCGTCGAACCGTTCGCCAGAAGACAGATCAATCCCGGAGTTGAGCATGACACCATCGGATAGCACGCACACTGTGACCATTTCGAGGCGGCAGGAGACCTACTTGTCGTGAACGTCGGACGTCCTGATCTACACCATCGTGCTCAATCTCTTCGTGGAGTACGAGCCCGGCGTCATGGTCGAGTCGTTCACGGTCTCGATTCTCACCGCCGTCCTTCTCGAAGTTCTTCTCGATGTGGTTATGGGCTTCGAACACCGGGTCCACCATTTCTTCGAACAGCGCGAGGGGGCGATCTACCGGGTCATGGGAACCGTGTCGCTGGTCGTCATCCTGTTCCTCGGGAAACTCTTCATCCTCGAAGTCGTGAACTTCGTGTTCGGCGACCTTGTCGAGTTGGGTCACTTCATCGAAGTTGTGGCTCTGGTACTGGCGCTGATGATCACCCGGAGGCTCTTCCACGGTCTCTATCTCAAGCTTGGAGAACCCGCCTCGGGCGAGTGAGACGATCCGGCTTCCGGCGGCCTATGCCGAGGCGGCCCGAACGACCGCTGCGGCCCGCTCGGGGTCGACCGGGTTCGTGGCGATGCCATCCACCTTCGTGTCCGATCCGACGATCGCACCGTCGCCGATGGCGAGGATGGCGCGGATCGTCGAGGCGGTGGCGCCGGATCCGACGAAGACCGGGAGGTGGGATCGGTCGGCTACGGTCCTGAGATCGTCAAGGCTCGTCGCCGCTCCGGTGCCGGAGCCCGACACGATCACGGCGTCCGCTCCGGCGCGCTCGACGAGGTCGTTCGTCGCGTCGATGAGCGTCAACCCGGCGGGAGGCGTCGCGTGCTTCACGAACACGTCGGCCATGATCGCCGTGTCGGGGCATAGCTCTCGTCTCGCCCGGGCCACCAGGGCCGCAGCGCCCACGATCGGACCCTGGTCCGTGTACATGATGCCCGACAGGACGTTGACCCGGATGAACTGTGCTCCTGTTGCCGCTGCGACGGCGAGTGCGCCGAGGCCGTCGTTTCGCAATACGTTGACGCCCGTGGGAAGGCCGACGGCCGCGACCTCGGCCACGGCGCGAGTCAAGGCTGCGATCGTCACCTTCGGGGCGTCGTCGGAGAAGAACGGCGCATCACCGAAGTTCTCGACCATGATCCCGTCGAATCCTGCGGCTCTGATCGCCTGCGCATCGACGCGGGCGCGGTCGAGGATGGCATCCATCGAACCGCCGTAGCCGGGTGCGCCCGGGAGGGGTTCGAGGTGGACCATGCCGACAAGGCGAGGGAGAGACACTGCCTAGAAGACCCTGGCGATCTCGAGGCCCCGCTCGGCCGATTCGCCGACGGCTTTCATCCCGGTCTCGGAAGCGTCCTGACGCTGCACGATGACCCGGCACCAATCACCCGCCATCCCGCGGATGACCTGGTCGGTTTCCTCAGATCCGAACCGCCACGCCGAGTACTTCGGCCCCATGACTTCGACGCGGATCCCCTGCTTGGGGAACGTCTCGCCGGCCTCTTCGAACGAGACAGGCAGCATCTTGTGTCCGAGCCAGGCGATGTGGCGGAGCCGCGGTGTGTCGGCCAACGGGTCCTCCTCATCCTCTTCGAGTTCCTCTTCCGGGAGGGGCGTTATTCGACCGAGAACCGCGCCTTTGATGTCGAGTCCGTGTGCCCACGTCTTCATGAGGCGCATCGTGGCGAACGTCTTGGCGCTCATATCGCCGTAGATCCACGGGATGCGGTCCGTCGCGAGCATTCGGGACAGGGCGTCGACGACGTCTGCGCGTCCGTGACGCCACCACTCGATGACTTCCTGGTGACGTTGGCCGAGTCCCTCTGCGGGACCCCTGGCGTACCATTCATCGAGGTCTGCGATCTTCTCTGCCTTGATGCGTGCCGGTCCTTCGGCGATCACCTCGGCGGCGAATCTCTCCACGTAGGCGAGATGACTCACCTGATCCTGGATCGTCCAATCGGCGGTCGCCGTAGGCCACTTCCACTGGCGCGTCGACAGGCTCTGGAGGAATTGGTCCAGTTGCTGTTCTTCCGCGACAAGGTCCGAAAGGATTTCTCTCATAGAGAGATTCTACAGTCGCTGCGGTTACTCCGGTTGCCGCAGAAACGGACGATCCATCCCGTTGAGATGGTCGATCAGGCATCGAAGGCGACCGAAATGCCGCCGGTCGAACCGGAACCGCAGTCTCGGAAGATCGATCTGATCATCGGTGTCGATCTCGGCTTGCGTGGCGCCGACCTTCACGATGCGTCCGGTCCGGACGATGTCCGCGAACCGCTCGTTGATCTCTTCGACGAGGGCATCGCTTGGATCGGTCTTGAGTCGCAGGACGAGGTCACCGTCGACGTAGCGCTGCGAGTGGTACACCGTGTAGAACGATCTGATCTCGTCGATCGCTTCGTCGAGATCGTTGGTCACGGTGAACAGGTTCAGGTCGTCGGGTGAAATGAGTCCTTGATCGACGAGCGTGTCGACCAGATGCACCCACGGATCCCAGTACCCGGTCCCCGGCGCCTCCATCATGACCACCGGGTGCAGGTCGGACTTGCCGGTCTGGATCAAGGTCAGGAGTTCGAACGCCTCGTCGAGTGTGCCGAACCCGCCGGGGAAGAGAACGAAGGCATCGGACTCCTTGACGAAGGTGAGCTTTCGGGTGAAGAAGTACTTGTAGTTGATGAGACGGCTCTCGTGGACCCACGGATTCGCACCGTCCTCGAACGGGAGTCGCACGTTGACGCCGAACGAGTAGTCGCTGCCAGCGCCCCGGTTGCCGGCCTCCATGATCCCCGGCCCTGCCCCGGTGACGACCATCCAGCGGTGCCGGTCGACCATGCGGCGGGCGAATTCGGCGGCGAGTTCGTAGTTCGGATCATGGGATTCGAGGCGTGCCGATCCGTACATCGTGACCTTGGGCACTTCCCGGTAACGCCGGAAGATGAGGAACGAGTAGCGCATCTCTTTGAGCGTGTTGTTCATGAGTTTCACGTCGCCGCGCTCGGTGTCGTCGTGGAGCATCTTCAGCGAGGTCACGATCAGTTCCCGAACGAGATCGGCGTTGTCGTCGCCACGGCGAGCCGCAGCGCTCTCGACGAGGGCGTTCACAGCCTCGTCCAACTCCTCATCACCGACGTCATACGATCTCATCGGTCATCAACCTAATCTGCGGCACCGTGATCCACGTAGTTTGGGACTGGAACGGCACGCTTGTCGACGACCTGCCGATCGTCGTCGAGTCGGTCAATGTCGCGCTCGCCACCATCGGTGAAGTACCGATCGACGAGGATGACTACCGCGAGCACTTCACCCGACCGGTCGATCAGTTCTATGTTCGACTCCTCGAGAGACCCATCTCGGACCGGGAGTGGTCCACGCTCGACCGAGTGTTCCATGAGTGGTACGGCGAGTCGCTGGATCGCGTTCCTCTCGCGGCCGATGCGATCGATGCGATCGACGATGTGGAAGCTCGCGGATGGGGCCAGTCGATCCTGTCCATGTGGTGGGAGAAGGACCTGACGTCCTGCGTTGAGCGTCGTGGCTTGAGCGAGCGGATGACCTTGATCCAGGGGAACCGTAACGACGCCGGGGGCGAGAAGGCGGCACACCTGCTCCTGCACCTCTCAGAACTAGATGTCGATGCGGCCTCCGTGGTCATGATCGGCGACTCCCTCGACGATGCCGCCGCGGCGGGCGTCGTCGGGACCGCCTGCGTTCTCTACGACGGAGGATCGCATCACCGCTCCCATCTGGAGGACGCCGGAGTGCCCGTCACCGACACACTCATGATGGCGGTGCGCGTCGCCGCACAGCTCGAGCGATGAACGTGCGGTTCTCGTCCTGAGGCCTTTACCGCCGAAAGTCCCTGCTCGTAGAGACTCCGGCCCCTATGAGGGCCCCGCTCGCGGGGATACGGTGCGTAGGAATCGGAGCCGATACCGCTGGAGGTGCTCGCCATGTCAGACAAGACCGCCGACCTTGCCGGACCCGGCATCGGGAACTACGACGACCTGGCAGGCGTACTCCCGGATGACTACGCGTCGGCATTGAGTAGTCGCGAGACGATGGAGGCGGTCTTCGCCGTCAAGAACTACATCGAGGAGCATCTCTGCCGCGAACTCGGACTGATGATGGTGCAGGTCCCCCTCATCGTGGATTCTGCCAGCGGCGTCAACGACTACCTCGACCGTGACGGGTCGCGAGGACCGGTCGAGTTCCACATCAGCAACGACTACGACGTCCACCCGATCGATGCCCAGGTCGTGCAAGCGGCCACGAAGTGGAAGCGCGTGGCCCTGGAGCAGTTCGGCATGCGGCCGGGGGAGGGCATCTGCACCGACATGAAGGCGGTCCGCAAGGACTACTTCCTCGACCACGATCACTCGTCATACGTCGACCAGTGGGACTGGGAGAAGGTGATCCGCTCCGGCGATCGGACGCTCGAGTATCTCACCGACACGGTGGAGCGGATTTGGAAGGTGCTCTACGGCGCTTCCCGCCATGCGTTGGAGTTGTTCCCGCAACTCTACGACCCGCGGTACCCCGCGATCCCCGAGGAGTTGTTCTTCATCCACGCCGAGGACCTGCTCGCCCGGTATCCCGACCTGCCCCGCAAGGAGCGAGAGACGGCGATCCTTCAGGACCACCCGGCGGTGTTCATCTACGGCATTGGATGGACGCTCGAGGATGGCTACCCGCACGAGATGCGAGCCGCCGACTACGACGATTGGGTCACCGAGACGCTTTCGATTGACGGGCGACCGATGCACGGACTCAACGGGGACATCCTCGTGTGGAACCCGGTCACGAAGCGCCGCCACGAACTCACATCGATGGGTGTCCGTGTCACGAAGGACACGCTCCGGCAGCAACTCGAGATGACGGGTCAGTTGGACTTCCTCGACCTGCCCTATCACAAGGCGATCACGAACGACGAGATCCCCCTGTCGATCGGTGGAGGGATCGGCCAGTCGAGGACCTATATGTACCTTCTCCGCAAGGCCCACCTCGGCGAAGTATCGGTAACCGTGTGGCCCCAGGTCCTGAAGGACATGTGCACGGAGCGCAACATCTTCGTCCTGGAGTAGGTAGTCCGCCCTTGATGGGATTGCCCGCGAATACTGAGAATTCTGGGGCTCAGGGCGCGTTTCTGTCATTGGCGCCTGATACGTTGCGTACATGGACACGATCACCGACCCCACCATCGCACATCGCGTTGATGAGTTGACGACGGACGCGTTGGAACAGCAGATGATCAACGCTGAGGCGTCGATAGCGCGCATGCGCGCGGCGCAGATGGTCCTGATCCGCGAGGTCGACCGACGCCAGATCCACACCGCCGATGGTTGTCGCACGATGACCGAATGGGTTACCGGTCGTCTTGACGTGCATTCCGAAACCGCTCGGAAACTGGTCACAACCGCCCGCAGACTTGAAACGCTGCCGAACGTCACTGCCGCGGCTGGTGAAGGGGCGCTGTCGTTCGACCGAACGTGGGCGACGGCCAAGGTCGCTTCGCCGGGTGAAGACGACGCGACGCTGATCACCGAGTGCTGGCGGTATGGTGTCGACGGGTTGGCGCGACTCCACGCCCGCCGCCACCGGATGTCCCGTGATGACGAACGTCGGGCGTTCCGTGACCGTTATGTGTACGCGCAGCCGAACCTCGATCAGTCTTCATGGCGAGTCAACGCGACCCTGCCGGGTATGGCGGGGCGCACCTTCATCGATGCTCTAAACGCCAAAGTCGACGAGTTTCCCAACGACCTGGGCGAAGCCCGGTCAACCCGTTGCGCCGACGCGCTGTGGCAGATGAGTCTCGACAGTCTCGCGGGATCGGATGGTGCAACGATTGAAACGCAGACGCCGCTGTTGTCCGTGTTCATGGATGCCACCGATGCCGCCCCGACTCGTGGGGAGGCCGGCATGTGGATCGACGGCGGCCCGAGAGTCGGGGTCGATACGCTCGAAGCGATCCTCTGCGGGGGCAGCATTGAGGTGACTGCACGCACCCAGAGCGGTACACCGTTGGATATGGGGCGCCGCACCCGCGTGATTTCGCCCAGGCTGAGAAGGTTCGTGTTGGCAAGGGATAACGGCTGCACGATCGCGGGCTGCACGTCTCGGTATCGACTCCAGGCGCATCACATCATCCCGTGGAGCGAAGGCGGCGTCACGGACGCTACGAATCTCGCCACTCTGTGCTGGTTCCACCACCACATCGCCATCCACGGACGCGGCTTCCGGATCGACCCCGACTCACCGCCACAAAGACGTCGGCTCCTCCCGCCGATTCACGGGCCGCCGCAACGATGACAGGTCGACAGACGACCGATGACAGATGACAGTCAGATCGGACCAACACTCGGCCAAGAGATACCGACTGCAGAGCACCGTCCACTGCGAAGAGGCGTGAGAACGGCATTGTGGCCGCACCGTCGGCATCCATCGGACAGAACTCCCGGTAGTGCTCATTGCAGGCAGCGGAGAACCGGTCGCGCTCGTTGTCGTCGAGTCGGTGGAGGATCGCGTTGGAGAAGATCAGATCGGTCGTCTCGTCCCGTCGCCATGTCGAGACGTTCCGGACGATTCACGTCATCTCGGGATGGTCGTGGCGGCATGTCGGAAGATTCCCGAGAGCTATGAGAGGGGGGCGATCATCGTTTGCCACCACGACCAGAGCCGGGCGGCGCGGTGGCCGCGGATCATCACGAGGTGGTTCCCGAGAGGGTCGCTGAGCAGTTCGTCGACGGCTCCGTCTTCGAGGAGCAACTCGACCTGCGTGCGGCAGAGATCGGGTTCGTCCCCGGGGCGCAGGATCTCGCCCTCAGCGAGCCAGATGCGCTCCATCTGATTGCCACCGATCCTCAGAACGGTGATCGGTCCGCGGGCGAAGTCGCCGTGCATGCCCACACCGCGATCCGACTCGTAGTGGGTGTCGAGCCTGAGGTTGGACACCAGGCTGGGGGGCACGGTGCAGTGCGCCAGCCACAGCGTGTTCTCGTTCGGCCTTGCCCGCGAGGGGTTGGCCATCCATGCGACCTCGCCGAGCAGTTCACGCACCCACATCATGGCGACGGTGCTCACGAGGTCACCCTCGCAACCGGCGATGAGGCCTTCGTCGTTCAGACGGGCCAGGGCGAGGCACCCGGTCGTGTCGAGTTCCCCGATCACGTCGAAGCATCGCAGGCTGAGTGCGTCGAGGCGCTCTCCCGCGACCAGGTTCTGAAGTCCCCGGTAGATGCCGTCGGCCTTGTCGACGTCACCGATGGTGACCCGGGTCTCCCCGGCGGGGATCGGTTCGATGTCGGGGTCGGTCGTGTAGACACCGTAGAGACGATCGAGGCCGATCGGCACCGCCGTCGGTCCCCACGCCTCCTTCAGCACGTCGGGTTCGGGCATCGAGGCGACCAACCAGTCCGAGGGCGGTCCAACGACGCCGATGGTCATGGCCTTCAGTCGCCGGAGGACCTCGAGATCGTGGACGGCGTCGGCCAGTTCCTCGAGACCTTCCCGGTCGTCGGGGCCGTTCAAGTAGAGGATCCGACCCCGCCCGCCGAGTTGCCCGACCCGGGCCAGCGCTTCGAGCGATGAGGGGAGCGAGTTCTGGTTGGGGTGGGCGATGAGGAACAGGGGTTCGTCGGCGTCCCACCGTTCGAGTATCTGCGCCTCGGTGCCGCCGGTGAGCACGAACGGCAGGGCGGTTCCGGAATCCGGGTCCAGGGTTCCGCCGATGCTCTCGAGGGCCGATCGGTACGTCTCGACGAGACGCGCGACCGATTCTTCGTTGTGGATGGACGATGCGATGGGTATCACGTTGAACATGGTCCGACAATCTACAGCGCCGGACGAGCACCCGGATCTCGTGGCGTCACCCCGACCGGCCGAGTCCTGCTCAGTCGCGGTAGTTGACGAACTGGAGCGGGACCCGGAAGTCGAGGGCCTTGATCTCGGCGATGACGGTCTGCAGGTCGTCGCGTTTCTTGGCCTGCACCCGCAACTGGTCGCCCTGAATCTGAGCCTGGACCTTCAGTTTCATGTCCCGGATCGTCTTCGACAGTTCCCTGGCGTCGTCCTGGGCGATGCCCTGGTTCAGCGTGAACACGGCCTGGGATCGACCGCCGCCAACCGGCTTGATCTCGCCGCCGGAGATCGCCTTGAGCGACACCTTGCGTCTGACGAGTTTGGTCTTGAGGACGTCGATGGCGGCTTCGACACGATGGTCGGAGGCCGACTCGACGGTGATGCCCTCGTCGGTGATCTCGATCCTGGTGTCGGTGCCCTTGAAGTCGTAGCGGTTCACGACCTCGCGCATCGACTGATCGACGGCGTTGCGGACCTCTTGCATGTCGACCTGAGAGACGATGTCGAATGACGGCATGGTTTCCTCCTATCCCGAGAACGGCGAACCGGACGGACCGCGGCGCACGACGGCGGACCAGACGGTCTCGTAGTGGTCCCGATCGTACGGGTCGATGTGCGGAAGCACGAACTCCTCCCACGCCCGGCGCAGCGGATCCTCGGCCGCGCTGTACAGGTCGAGACCGGCGGGGATCCGGTCGAGGACGGTGCGGAGGCTCATCGGCGTCTCGACCCGCGTCCTGGCGTCACCGGCGATGAACGACTCGTTGATCTCGACCGCCAGCTTCGACACGTACTCCACGAGTTCGGGCCGCATCGTCGGGTGGCGGCGTTCGATCATCGACCGCAGTTCGTCTTCGGACGGGAACTCCTTCTCCCAGATGATCCAGCGGTCGGCGAACGCTTTGTTGAGCGTCTGTGTTCCGGCGTAGTCGCGCAGGTCGGTGGGGTTGAGCGTCCCGAAGATCCGGACGTCGTCGCGCAGGCGCACCATCTCGCCCGTCGGCAACTCCAGTGCCCGATGCCGGTCGAGGAGGCCGTGGAGAGCGAAGAGCGTCTCGGCGCCGGCCGCGTTCAACTCGGAGAGATTCACGAGCGAAGGACCCCGCAGCGCCCTGGTGATGTCGCCATCCTCCCAGCGGCTCTCCGTCCCACCCTTCCCGTCGCCGTGGAGCTTGACCGACCCGATGAGGGTGATGTCCCGCACCTCGCCGGTCAGGGGTATCCGGTAGTAAGGGGTTTCGAGGATCGCGGCGAACTGCTCGAGGTCGTGGTCCTTTCCCGTCCCCATGTGGCCACGCAACGCGAGGTGCAGCGGAATCCCGGTGAACCGCCGTTCCCGCACCTGTTCGAGTGCGGCGAGCCGGTAGAGCATGCCGAGATCGACGTAGTAGGGGTCGAGTTCCGGGATGTGATCGTGGCGGATCTCCGCGTCCGGGAGATCCTTTGGGATCGTCGCCTTATCGAGCGTGACCGGTGGCCCGATGCCCAGTGGATCTTCGAAGGTGACGGTGTTTGCCATGGATGCTCCTCAGGTTGTGCTTTGTGTGATCTTCTCGGTCGCATGCGCCCACCACGTGTCTCCGCCCTCGTCGGCGATGGAACGCAACAGCGCCGACCGGACGCCGTCGACCATCGCGGGTGCGAGTTTCTCTGGCCGTTCGACGATCTGGTTGCGGGCGTATGCGGCTTGAACGGTGTCGTCGCCGATGCCGATTCCGAGAACCATCGTTCCGCCGCGCTCGATCGATGACGACGTCTCGGCCAGCGCTTCGACCGACCCGCGGGTCATCCCGTCGGCGAGGACGACGATGATGCGGTGCGAGACGTTGCGGGCGGAGAGCCGTTCGGCGGCGTGGGTGAGGTTGAACTCGTCAACGTTGGCGGCCTTGTCGAACATCGAGATGGGTGGCGTTGCGTCGGGTTCCTTCCTCACTTCCCGGGATGCCTCCTGCGGCGCGACGGCCATCCAGAAGAGTCCGGCGAGCACGTCCTCAGCTGCACGCCAGCGGGCGGCGAACGACTTGACGATGTAGTGGTTGACTGTGCGTGTGAGCCTCTCCGCTGCGCCGCCCTGTGTGCGACGGAGCGCCCCGGTGGCGCGGCCCCTCCGGTCGGTGTAGGACCGCTCCGTGTCTCCGGCGGCGGCGACGAACCCGCGGTTGAAGATGGCGACCTCGAATTCGATCTGGAGTTCGTCGGCGAGCCGTGCCAGCGTCCACGCCCCGAGGGTGGCGGCGGCCAGGGCCCACGGCCGCTTCCGCCCGCCCCGCACGTCACGGGGCTGAAGCATCGACGCGGATCCGTCGACGAGCAGGCTCACCCCGTACGACCGACGGTTCGGGAGGTCCCGCCGTTCGAACATGCGCTCGTAGAGGCCGGCGCCGAGAAGGAGCGGCGTGTAGGGGGAGAGGTCACCGGCATCGAACCCGGTGCGCAGACCACGGCGCTGGTTGGCGAGGAAGAGTGGATAGAGCTCGCCGGAGACGCGGCGTTGTGCAACACCCCACTCACGGGCGGCAACCTCGAGGAGGTCACGGCCCTGTGGAGCGAACCGGCGGAACTCGATGGGGAAGTCGCTGACGACGAGCTTTCCTGCCTGACCGGTGGGGAGGTAAATGGTCGGTGCGGTCGACACCTTCATCAGCTGGTCGGTTGCCGGGTCGCCTGCCTGATCGGCCTCGCCGTGCCGCCCGTGTTCGGCGGAGACCGTCTGCGCTGCCTGTCGGGTCTCTTCGTAGCCGTCGCGGTCGGCGAGGGGAGGGGTGACGATCCGCACGGCGTCGACACTCTCGGCGATCGCCGCCTGGTCCGCGGCCATCTCCGTCTTGCGTCCGACCGAGGAGTCGGCGGCGGCCCCTTCCGTGAGGAGACCGTGCATGCGGGCGACCTCGATGAGTTGCAGAGCCACGCTCCCGACAGCCCACGGGTCGTCCAACTCCGGGACCTGATCGAGGAACGGCACGGCATCGTCCAGGGCGAGCGCCACGTGCGGCGCCACGCGGCGTTGGAGATCATCTCGCTCGAAGTAGCCACCGACGAGCAGGAAGCAGGCGAGCGCGAACTGGCCGAGCGGCCTGGCATTGGCCGACGCTCCCGGCACGGCGGCGCGGTAGAGATCGGAGAGCACGGAGCGGGCGCCGGGAAACGGAGTGAGGTGGCGCTGCTCCTGTCGCGCGTCTTCGAGTGACAGGAACATCGCCTCAGCGGCGGGTCCCGCCACCGTGTGGAGCGCGTCGAGAAGGCTGACGGACCCGCTCGTCGACGCGAGTTCGGGTTCGGGGTCGAACAGATCGTCGAGAGGGTGGACGTCGTCGTCGATGTCGGCTTCGGGTTCGATCCAGTCGTACGACGTGAGTTCGGCGAGCGGCGGGGCGTCGGCGCCGTCGTCTTCGAGGGAGCGCTGGTGGGCGAGCCACGACTCGGGGATCGGGCGTTCGTCGTCGAGGTCGGTGGCGATCAGGTGGATAGCCTCGTGCAGCGCCGATGTGAGCGCGACCTCCGTCGGGGTCACCGGAGCGCTCCTGGCGTATGCGGCCTGGAACACGCCGGGGTTGATGACGATCTCGTCCTTCGCCGCCGACGCCTTGGAACCCAGACGGACCCGCAGTTCGTCGTTCCCGGCGATGCTCCGAGCGAATCGAGTCACCGCAGGGGCGACCCGCTGGTAGCGCGCCACGACGGCTTCGATCACCCGGTCTTCGGGCGGAAGGATCTCCTCGAGGAACGTTTCGTCGTGCGCGCGCATGAACCTATGAGCATACGATGCCTGTCAAGCCTGTATGGACGCCGATCTCGTCCCCACCCACCGTTCCTGCGTAGCTATGGGAAGCGGGCTTCCGATAGCTACGCAGGAACGGTTTGTTTGGACCGTCGGTGCCGTTTTTCGCAGTACGGTTGGACCGTGGACGATCTCAAGATCTCCGATACGATCACGATCCCGTACGGCGAACTGGGCTGGACATTCTCGCCGACGGGTGGTCCCGGTGGCCAGCACGCCAACCGGTCGTCGACCCGCGCCGAACTGCGCTTCGACGTTGGCGCTTCACGAGCCTTCGACGATGAGACCGGGCAACGGATCCTGTCGCGGCTCGGCACCGACGGTGTGGTCACGGTCATCGTCGACGAGACGCGGTCCCAGTGGCGGAATCGTCAGATCGCCCGGCAACGCCTCGCCGACCGCATCAGGGAAGCCCTGAAGCCCGACCCTCCACCACGCCGCGCAACGAAGCCGAGTCGTGCAGCACGCAGACGTCGCGTTGACGAGAAGAAGGCACGGTCGCGCACGAAGTCGCTGCGCAAACCGCCCGGCTCGGAGGATTGATTCGATGGGTCTGCCCTGTCCGGTCTGCGACGCCGATCAGAGTCCGAAGTAGATCTCGACGAGGTACTCGCCGGCGGGCGTCTCATACGAGAGTTCATCCATTCGGTCGTGCACAACGCTGTTCATGTCCTGTGGTTCGCAACCCAACTCGTCCCACCGGACACCCATGTCGGTGTTTCCCTCGATCCAGTCCAGGCCGCCCATGATGTGGACGATGTCGTACACCCGCTGCTGGTCCTCGCCCTCATCCACACCGTCGGGGAGATCCGGGTCGGCGTCTTCCACGGCGTCGATAGCGTCCTGGTACGAGGTGACGAGCACGTCGCCGAGTTCGGTGCAGGAATCGACACCCGGAGTGTCGTCTGTCGATTGGCCGCACGCGACGAGGACCAGACTCAACACCGCACATCCCACTGTCGCCGATACCGACCGACCGATCATGGTGTCAACCCTCCGAACCCACACGCCTTCGAACCCGGGGTCACGCTAGCGATACGGTAACGATTTCGACGCCCCTGTCATCGCCGCGGTCTCGGCCGACCTGCAGCCGTCGGGTCACCCATCTTCCCTTCATATGGCCGCCCTCCGGTCCTACTGATCCTCCTTGTCGACCTCGACTGCGGCCTCAGGTGCCGGCGGTGGGGGAGGGGTGGCGATCTCGGTCGTGTCGGGCGTCTCGGCCTCCGATCCGGTCATGGCGAGTTCGAGGTTCTTGGGGCGCAGTTTCACGCTGATCCGATCGGGGATCGGTCGCAAGACGCGCACTCCCTGCCGGAGGAGACGACCACCGACCATGGTCAGGACCACGAACAGTCCGATCACCAACAAGACGACGCCCCCGCCCTTGGCTCCTCGCTCGACGGCGTCGATCACCGAGTCGGCGAGATCGTTGAGTCCGAGGGCGCCCTGTCCGCTGTTCTCGGCGCCGGTCTCGACTCCCACCGTGGCCTCTGCCCGGCTGGCGAGTCCGTTCCCGTCCACCACGTCCAGGGTGATCCCGAACTCCCCGTCTTCATCGAAGCGGTGAGACGGATTGGGGTCGGTGCTCTCGGAGCCGTCACCGAAGTCCCAGGCCCAGCGCTCAAGGTTGGCATCGCCGGCTGAGGAGGTGTCCACGAACTCCACTACGAGATCCGACGATGCCCAATCGAAGGCTGCTTCGGGGCCCTCCACTCCGTCGGCGGGAACCCACTTGTCGTAGAACTCACCCGGGTCCTTGACGATCCCGAACGCCGAGAAGAACACGACACCAAGCAGGACCACCCCGACCACAATCAGAACTGTGGCCCACAATCGTTCGTAGAGATTGCTGTTCTTCATCCCCACACCTCCTCGTGCACGAACCGTCCGCGCCCCAGCAATAGCACACCAGGAGGTATCCGACCAGAGGACCAGGTCCCCCTGTCCGGGGTGACCCGGCGAGTGTCCCTCCCGTATCGACACCGGTGACCGACAGGATGCTCAGGGCCGCGTCGCCGAGCGGATGAAGTCGGTGGCGACGAACCACCGCCGGTTCAGCGGCTGAGCCAGTGGCGGAGTCGGTGCGTGAGCGGCGGCATGAGCACGTATGTAAGGGCGAGAATGCCGAGCACGTTGCCGATGAACACGGCGAGCACGACGTTCATGTTGGGAGCGATCGCACCGCGAATGAGCGTGATGATCAACACCGTGGGAAAGAGGGCGATGAACACGGCGATGGATTGCTTCCAACGCTTCGGTCCCTGGGGTTGCGACGGCTGAGCAGGGAACCAGCCTCCGAAGCCTCCGACCACGTTGTACGTGCGGTCGCCTTCGACGAGTTTCTCGACGCGGTCCAGCCACTCGTGGCGGGTATCGGATTCAAGCCATCGATCCAGGTCCGGGCGCGATGCGAACGATGCGACGATCACGTGTTCCTCTTGCACGCCCTCGACGGGAGGCAGCAGTTCTGATCCGAGGAACCCCGGGAATCCTTGAAGGCGATCGACGGCGTCGCGATGGAGGGCGACGAACTCGTCGCGATTGTGGGGTGCGATGCACTGCGAGGAGACGATGGTCACCGGCTCCGGGGCCATCCGCATCCCGGCGATTCGTTGCTCACGTGCTTCTCCGTCGATGATGCCGTCAACCTCGACCATGAACGCCCTGCGTTGCTCCGACTGAAGCCACGCATCAAGCTGTTCGGCCGTGGCGAAGGAATACACCGTGACCCACTCGCCCGGGTGGGACGGGTTCGGTGGCTGCACCTCCGAACCGAGGGAGCCGGGGTACGACTCGGCCGCGTCACGAATGCGCCGATCCCACTCCCGGAACTCGTCCTCGTGTCCGGGACGTACCCGCCGTGCCACGACGACGGTGGGCGCTGTCGCTGATTGGCTCGGATCGCTCGACATACCGAAAGCGTAGACCCGCCTCGGACGCCAACCCATCGGGATCAGATGATGGATCAGCCAACAGTCGGCCGGATACGGGCGGAGACCGGCACTCCGAACAGGGAGATGCCCTGCGACGATCAAGCCGCAGGGCATCCCTCGATCACTGTCGGAAGCGTCTGTAGCGTGCTCCCGAACAAGCCGTCCGATCTAACCGAAGCTGCCTCCGAAGGAGAGGATTCTGAAGCCTTGCTGCTCGCTGTACTGGACTCTGGCATGCCAGTGCACCCGGTAGGTGTTCCCGTCGGTGTCCGTCGCCGAACCGTTTCCGGTGTCGCCCCAGACGTTCGTTCGCGTGCCGCTGCCATCGGCGTCGTTGTCGTTTACCCGGACGTTGACCGAACCCGTGGCGATGGCCTCGACGTCGGGACCACAAGCATCGGCGAACGGGTCATCGCTCACCATCGGCACCACGATGATCGGGACAATTCCCGGATTGATCTTCATCACCGTCACATCGGTTGGCAAGTGCACGACTTGGAACGCGTCGAGCGTGGCCGGCTTGAACTCGTCACAGACATCGGCGAGAGTGTCGAAGTTTGCCACAATCCACACTCCGTCATCGTAGATCGGAATGAATCCGAATCCGTCAGCCTGGTACCGTTCCACGATGCCGGACTCAGATGGTGGTCCGGACTCGCCTGCAGCAGCCGGAGCCACTATCAGACCCATCAGAACCGTCACAGTTGCAAGAAGAGTCAGCGATCGTCGCATCATCCCCCTCCCTTTCTGCCCCACGGGGGCGTTGCCTATCGATCTCGAACATGCCGACACGCTCGCCGGCGGCATACAGGAGTTCACCCCCATACGTATCGTCGTTCAACGATGCGTTGCGCTTGGTGTGAGCGCAAGGGGCAATCCTCTCGGATCTCAAACGACCCTGCGAACCCTGGGCTCGTAGGGTCGCATAGGTGCTCTGGCCGGCCCACAGTTCACGAACAGTCGCCTATTTGCGCGCGCTCTGGCTGCATCGGAGCACCGATCTTCGATCTGGTGCCTCCACTGCGCGGTCCGATGGTGGTGGCGGCCACGCTCAAGTCGCTCGCTGAGTCCTCTCCTCCGATGCCCATCGGCACGCCGGGAGGCTGGGTCAGGTAGCTGCGATCGCTGCGGCGTTCGCAGAAACGAAGTCGTAGGCCGCGGTCTCCATCGGATGCGAGAAGTAGTCGAAACCAGCGTTCTCGTACCCGATCCCGTACGCACACCCGAAAGCAGGGTCCGTGACCAGCCGTCGGTACTGGAGGACGTGGACCAACTCGTGGGCCATCAGTTTCCGATCCTCCCCGTTGGATTCGTTCCAGGGGTCCGTCAGGAAGATCAGGTGAGAGAGCGTTACCCCTGCAAGCGTCACACCGGACATGGTCATGGCATCGGTGGTGTCGTTGTACCAATCGGCGGCGAGTCGTGCATCCTCGATGTACCAGACGTTCCAGAAGGATCGATCACCGAAGAATGGCTCGATGTCCGCCCGGTAGGACGCCGGCAGGAGTTTGGGCACCTTCCAGAAGTTCTCGACGACGTTGTCCGTCTTCGTGATCTGGAGAATGAGCACGCCGGCCATGCAGGCTCCCAGTTGCTTGATGAGTTCCCAGGCCTGCTCGGCGAGATCACCGAGGAACTCGACGACCCGTGCCATGAGTTCGATCGACATCTCAACGAGGCCGGCCAGAGCCCCGGCGGCTCCCAGCACGGCCGCTGTTGCCGTTTCCCACGCTTCTTCTGAAGCCTGCTCGATTCTCTCCCATGTTGCCTCGGCAACCTCGGACAGTTCAGACCAGCCTGACTCGACGGCCGCTTCGAGACCCTCCCAGGTCGCCTCGATAGCAGCGGAAGCGGCCTCCCAGCCATCTTCCACGCCTTGGGCGAGAGCGTCGAGCGCATCTTCGAGACCAGCAGCGGTCGTGTCCCACGCATTTTCGGCGAAGTCGGCGAAAGAATCCCAGGCATCGTCGGCGATGTCTCCGATGTCGGCTCCGAGATCACCGAGCGAGTCGCTCATCTCGTCGAGGGTGTCTTCGATGGCGTCGAACACGTCGTCCAGGGCATCGTCCACGGCATCGACGGCGTCGCCGACAGCTTCTTCGACCGCGTCGATCGCATCTTCAGCGGTGTCGCCGATTGCGTCTACGACATCGCCTATTCCGCCGGTAACAGCACCGACGACATCTCCAAGTCCCAGTCCCATGTCGAGTTAGTGCCCTCGGGCAGCGATATCGGCGAGGAGAACCTGCATCGCCTCCTCGGGGGAGAAGCCGGCGGTCTCCAGCGCCGACTTCTTCGATGCAAGCATTTCGGCTCTCTTCTTGAGGATGTTCTTGACGTTGCTCGACTTGGAGATCACCTGGAGGCTCTGATCCGCCAGTTTTGCCTTCGCGTCGAAACGACCTATCACGTCACCGGTCGTGAACTCTCTGGCCGCGTTCTCTGCCCCTTGCAGCACCTCGATCTCGAGAGCCTTCGAGGACGCGGCGGCTGAGGCCGAGGCAACCAGAGCGGCGACGTCTGCGGGCAGCCTCTGATTGCCCTTGAGGCCGAGTCGCTGTTTCATCGCTTTCTCGACGGATCGCTTGATGTCCTTCTCAACGGTTCCTCCACTTACTGTGAAGGCTCCTCCACCGACCACGAATCGGTTGGGTTGTGCGGGTTGACGGAATCGATCGGTCATACGTTCTCCTTTTCGAACGAACAGATCTCAACCCTACGCGTAGGAATCCCCGTCGTGGGGGTGGATTCTTCGGCCTGTGCCCCGATCCCTCGGATCGGGTCAAGGAGTCCCTTCGCGACGGCACCGACCATGCTGTCGTGGTCGGCAGGTCTGAGGCGGAACGGAAGCGGCCCCCACCATCGTGGGGGCCGCTCGGACATCGTCGCCACTGTGGTCTGGTTACCCGGAGAGGATTCCCAGATCGTCGATGAGTTCGCCGAACACACCGGAGATCTTGCGATACCCCTTGTCGCTCGGGTGAATGTCCGTCTGCGGGCCGGGTGTGCCGGGGTCGTAGTCGCTCAGCACGTAGGAAGAACCGTCCTTCTCGCACATCCCTGTGTAGAGGCACACGGTGCGTACGTTCTGAGGCACCGCTTCGCCCTGCGTCTTGAAGGTCTTGAACGCCGTCTCAACATCTGCGACCGGCACACCGAAGGCACCGTAGACCGCTTCGAGCGTTCCGTTGAACGCCACCGTGAGTCCAAGGCTTGCCTCGGCGAACGCCGGGTCGACGAGCCAGTAGGCGAGATTCGGGTTGTAGTAGTTCATGCCGACGATCGGGACCCCGGGAGCAACGGTCTGCAAGGTCCAGAGGATCTCCGAGAGATTCGATGCCATCTGCCCGAGTTGGCCCCCGACGCAGATCCCGAAGTCCGGATCGGACGAATCGCAAGCAAGGATGTCATTCGCGCCGATCGTGATGGTGATCAATCCGACCTCGCCTGGATGCGACGACAGGTAGGCGACGGCCGCCTGAAGTTGGGAATCCGCACCGAACGGGAACGGTGCATCCACGCCGTAGCAATTCGATCCTCCGTTGGGGCCGTTGTCACCGTCGATCATCTCACGCGTGTCATCGCCCGGACAGGAGAGGTTCACGAACTCGTTGAAACCGTAATCATCTGCAAGGTTCCGATAGAGCAGGTCCGTATAGCCGCTGTCGGTGAACGGTTCCGGCGCCTGCGTGCCGGCAGCGACCGAGTCGCCGAGCGCCAGGTAGGTATCGGCGCCGCCGTCGTCGTTTGCCATCGCCGGAACGGCCACCATGCCGATCGCCAAGATGACTGATACCGCCAGCAGTGTGATCCTTCTCATAGCCTTCCCCTCTCGCTCTCCGTGCAGTTCCCATGGCCATGATACATATCGGTGGTCGACGATGTTATGGGGGATCGCCCCGAGGTGTTCGACAGCCCTCGGACACCTGTGCTGTTGCCCAGGTATCAACGATGCGCCGGCCGAGAACTCAGAGGGGCGTTCCACCAGCAGCGCCGCTTGCCGTCACGGAGATATCGGCAGGCCTCAAGATGAGGAAGCAGCTCTCCGTGGCTCCTCCACAGCTCGTGGGAGCAGGCTCACAGTGGGGTGGGTCGACCCTTGATCCCGGATAGGTGAGGGCGCTTTCGGCGTAGCGAGCGAACGAGGCGGGGCAGCGCCCAAAGGACGTAGTTCCGATATCGGCTCTTGATCTGTGCAGATCCGGGTGCCAGGACGATGTGGCGGAGTCCGGCATCGGCATAGTCCCGGATGGCTGCCTCGACCTGACGGGGAGTTCCATACAGGCAAGAGGAGCGCACGATCTCGGGAGGGACGCGAGAGATCGCGGCACTGAGGGCGCGACCATCAATAGCTTCGGGAAGAACATCAACGTAGCCCCGGAATCCGCGGCCGAACGGATGGTCATAGCCCCTCTCCTCCCACCATTCGGCTGAGGTGCTCATGAGGGCGGTGTACTTCACGAGTTTGGCTCGAAGCAACTCCTCCACCTGCGTAGACGTGGGTGCCATCAGCACGTAGGCGAAGAGGGAGGGTGTGATCGACTCGGGGAGACGGCCTGTTTCCTCCGCAGCGGTCTGGATCGTTGCCCATGACCGTTCATATCCGGTAGGACCGTCAAGCGGTGGTGCGGAGGGGATCCAGCCGTCGCCGTACCGTCCCGTGATTCCCAGCATGCGGGGTCCGTGGGCGGCAACCCAGATCTC
>JAYEIJ010000155.1:0-1987 GCA_034660035.1 Actinomycetota bacterium
GACGCGGCAACGACACGCGACTTCTTCCCCGGACACCACGACCGCGACTACGCCCGGGCCCAGGGGGCGCGCGACGTCTACCTCAACACCATGTTCTATCACGGCTTCATCGATCGCGTGGTTACCGACTGGACCGGACCCGACGGCGTGATCACCCGGCGCGCACTGCAGATGCTGACACCGGCTTGCGCCGGTGACACGCTGACGACGTCAGCCACGATCACCTCCGAAAGGAGGGAAGCAGGGCGATCAGTCACAGACCTCGAGATCCTCGTCTACTCCGAGGTCGGCTCGGCTGCTGCTGCGAGTGTCACAGTCATGACTGGCTGAGTTCCCTGCGGTCGGGCTCAGCGGGGCGCGGCGCTACCCGCCTGAGCCGGGGCGAACGAGTCGAATGAGTCTTGCCCAACCCTGCTTGCGCTCGACTGACCGTGCTCGCCAGGTCCCAACGATGCCATACGGCAGGAGCAGCACAATGAGGATGAAGGTGATGCCAAGCATGAGGTCCGCACCTCCTCCGAACCACTTCTCGAGATAGAAGCCGAGAAGGCGGAACGCTGCAGCGCCAACGATTGCTCCGGTGAGGGTTCCGAGTCCGCCCATGATCACCATCAGCAGCACTGCGATCATCCAGCCGAGTCCAGCCACGGCCGGGGTGACGATCGGTTGATGCAATGCCCAGAGCATGCCCGCGACGGCCGCCGTGATCGACGATACGACGAGAGCGAAGAACTGGAACCAGAACGTGTTGTATCCGAGCATGGCGGCCCGCTCCGGATTGTCGCGGTTTGCGACCATCACCGCCCCCGTTGGTGATGCGACGATCTGCCGGTAGGCGAGGTAGACGAGCAGGAGGATGGCGAATACGAGCAGATAGAGTCGAAAACGGTTCTCGGTCGTGTTGATCCACTCCGGCATGAGGCTCGATGCACCGGCGAGCCCTACATCGGAGCCGGCGTGGTCGCTGAGTTCGGGGGATTGAATGACGACGGAGAACATCGCTCCGAACCCAAGAGTCACGAGAGCGAACGTGATCCCTTGGACGCGGGGGAGAACGATGCCGAAGAGGACCGCCTGCAGGACGCCGAGCACGACAACACCGATCACCGTGGCAGGGAGCGACCAGTCGAGCGACTTGAGCATGATGCCTGCCCCGTACGCACCGACTCCGAAGAACATCATGTGTCCGAGCGAGAACAGGCCGGTGAATCCCAGGATGAGATCGTACGAGAGGGCGAAGAGGGCGAGGATGAAGACCTCGATGGCGAGACCCATCAGGAACTTGGCGTTGCCTCCCTCAGACGCGATCACGGCGGCCGGAGACTGCCCATCGAGGAAGCCAATGAAGAACGGGAAGACGATTGCCGCGACCGTGACGACAACCACCATCCGATGGCGAGCGAAGAAGCCGGACTGCTGGGAATGAAGCGTCTCCATGCTACTCCTTCCTTCCGAGGAGTCCCTGAGGCAGGACGAGGAGAACCACGACCATCAACATGATCACTGAAACCGGTACAAGGGCCGGCGAAGGTTTGAACGGCTCATCGAGCCACGGGAGAGGTATCCCGACAGAGCCGAATTTGATCATGAGTTGCTGCATCACACCGACGATGACGGCACCGACCGCTGCGCCCGGGAAACTCGTCAGCCCGCCTATCGCCATCGCGATGAGAGCGAGAAGTAGCACCTGTCCACCCATGCCCGTGTTGAGGCCGAGCGCGGGAGCCGCGACCACACCGCCGAGCGCGGCGAGGCCAACACCGATGCCAAATGTGATCGTGAAGGTGCGTCGGACATTGATACCGAGGGCCTCGACCATCTCTGAGTCCTGGACGCCGGCGCGGATTGTCATGCCGAGGCGTGTTTTCTTGAGCAGGAGTGTGATCACGATGAGGACGACAACTCCTACGAGGATGATGAACACGTCGTTGTACATGCGAACACGTGAGTCGAACAACTTGATGGTCGCGCAGCCGGAGAAGAGGTC
>JAYEIJ010000156.1:0-8107 GCA_034660035.1 Actinomycetota bacterium
CCGGCTCCGTGAAGGAACAGCACCTCCCCGGGCTGCGGACAACCGACAACTCTCAGCGAAGCCGGACGATGTCGCTCTTCGCGAAGATCGGGGCTACCTCGACTCCGAGGAACTTGCTATACAGCACGGGTGGGACGCTGATATCGGCGAGATAGAGCTCGCCGGTATTGCGCTCGACGCCCGGCGCTCTGAGACCCTCCTTGGGGAGCGCGAGTGTCATCGTCGCCGTCGCACGGCACGCAGGTTCGAACACGGTTCCCGTCGTTGTATCGACCCCGGACGGTGCGTCGAGCGAAAGGACAGGAGCCCGCTGGTCATTCGCCCAGCGGATCAGCGTTCCCGCCTCACCCCGCGGTGCACCCTTGAGGCTGTACCCGATCACGCCATCGAGGACGAGGTCCAGCGTGCCGACCGATTCCACATCGCCGGCGGACTTGATGGTGACTCCCATCCTGCGCAACACGTCGAGTTGTTCACCGGGAACGGGGGCGAACTCATCGGCGGGCTTGGTGACGAAGACGACGACAGCGGCCCCGTAGTTGTGAAGCCGGCGGGCCGCGACGAGGGCCCCTCCGCCGTTTCCTCCGGTCCCTGCGATCACGACAACCGGGCGACCGCGAGGGTCGCCGTCGAGGAACCGTTCCCGTGCGAGGTGGGCGAGGTTCCTGCCGGCGTTCTCCATCATCCGAACGAGGTCGATGTGGTAGTCCTCCATCATCGCCCGATCGACTTCGATCATCTGATCGGTCGTGAGATACGGCACATTGGAGGCGGAGATTTCCGGAATCATCGTTTCAACACCGCAGGATACGACGGAGTAGTCGGCTGCCGGTATCCGGCAGGCGCTATTCGCCGTCTGCTGCTGTCGGTTCCTGCCCTCCGGTGCTGAACGCGACGGATGGAGGGGCCGTTCCGGCAGCCCCTCCATCCGCTTGCCTCTGTTCGTCGTCAGGTCGTCTTCGCTATCTCGCGGATTCGGATCGACTGGTATCGGATCACGTAGATGATCGTGCCGAGACCAAGGGCGATGGCGAACAGGTACAGCTGGACGGCGAAGCGACGGGCCGCTTCAAGCCAAATGTCCCACCGTTCGGCGTCGACCAGCGACAGCGTCTCCGCGCTGATCTGGACGCCGACGACGACGTGTCCGACAACCGCAGCCATCAAGATCATCATCGCCATCGCCATCAGACCGATGAACGCTTTGGCAGTGTTCGGCATCTTGAGGGTCTTCACCTCGCTGCCGGCCGCTTCCTGCGTCTGGCCTCCGCCGACCCGGAATTCGCCGAGGATCCGTGCGATGGCGAACGAGATCCCGGTGAACACCATTGTGAAGCCGAAGAACATCGCTGCGATGCCGTAGTTGTTCAGCGATGCCGCAAGAACGGCGTCCCCGTCGGCAATGGCGGTTGCTTTGACGATCGCGAGGATCATCCCTCCGGCGAAGCCCATGAGGGACATGGCGAACGCCGGGGCCCAGAGTGTGCGTCCCGCCTTCTGGGGGACGTTGACATCGAGGGCTCTGGTCGACGTCTGTGTGTTGAATTTGTATGTTGCAGTAGTCATGATTGTTCCTTCCTACTTGCCCGTGGCGACGATGTCGCTGATGCGGGAGAACTGGAACCCGAGCGCCTTGGCGATCGTCGCCAGCGCCAGGATGATCCCGGCGAGCAGCAGGCCAAGGCCGAGCTCGCGGAACGGCCCGAGCCAGGAGGACCACAAGGTGTATCGGGCAAGGTCGTCGAACGTCGTGATGTAGATGTAGAGGCCGAACTGGACCATCTCGATCATCAGGCCCATCATCATCAAGACGACGAACGCCTTCGCAGTGTTCGGCATCTTGAGCGTCATCACCGGAAGGTCGAGCGCTTCCTGCACCTCGCCGCCACCCTCGCGCAATCCTGAGAGGATCGAAGCGAGAAGGAACGAGATGGAAGCGAGCACGAATCCTTCACCGAGGAACTGGAGACCCTGTGTCCACGCAGCGGCGCCGAGTCCGGTGCTGGTGCCGACATTGGCGGCCCAGATCCAGGACAGGAACAGGCCGGCGACCACCGCCATGACGCCCATAGCGAGCATCGGCGCCCACATCCTGTTCGCCATCTTGTGAATGGGGAGTCGAGCGGGCGCCTTCGTGGACACCGTTGCCGCTCCGAATTCCGTGTCGATATCGCCGGACGTGAACGTTCCGACCTCAGCGTCCGGCTTCAGTGCCGACAGTGACGTCTTCACGCTCTCCACCCGGATCCAGATCCTCACGAGGATCCCGACGAGGATGACGGCGATTGCCGCCTTCAACATCACGAGCGCCGTCGTGTTGAGACCGAAAGCAACGGCAAGCACTTGCGCGAGCGTCCCCTCGTCCCCGGCGCTACCGACCAGGCCGGCCGCGTAGATGCCGAGACCTGCCACGACCATTCCGATCATCAGGGCTACGAGCCCTATTCCCAGGCCGATCTTGCGATGGCCCGTCTCGACCGAGTAGTTGACCTCGGGTCGAACGATTCTGTCCAGGGTTGCTGTCATGATCTTCTCCTCTCAGCGTCCCAATGACCACACCAACCCGACCCTTGTGGCCTCGACACCCACAATGTCACCCAGCCGACAGTTGAGAAGATGCGGTAAGCCCTGAACTAACGACCACAAGTCCGCGTCACCGATGCCATCGAGCCTCCGCAAGATGGGAAGTATGTCCCTGGAGCGGACCCGGGTTCTGTGAGACCCTGAACGGGCGAGATGCGTCTCGGCGGAGCCGGCACGGCACATGTCGAATCTCGCTCGAAGGAGGTTTCGATGTTCGGATCGACGTTCACAGGCACCGAGGGCCGGATCTTCTACCACCGATGGGACCCGGAGGGTGAACCTCAACGCATCGTCCAGATCGTCCACGGGTATGCGGAGCACGGCGGACGATACGGCCACGTCGCAGAAGCGCTCGCCGCCGACGGCGCCGTCGTGTACGCCGACGACCACATCGGCCACGGTAGATCCGACGGTGAGCGGGCCGTCATCGACGATTTCGATCACGCCGTCGAGGACCTCCATAACCTCACTGGGATCGCCCACGGCGACGCGCCTGGACTTCCGCTCGTACTGGTAGGGCATTCGATGGGCGGCCTCCTGTCGGCGCGCTACGGCGAGCGCTGGCCGGACGACGTCGCCGGTATCGCGTTCTGCGGCGCGGTGATCGGCGACTGGCAGTGGGCCCGCGACGTCATCGAGGCGCCCGAACTGCCGTTCGTCCCGTTCGACCCGGACGCCATCTCCCGAGATCCCGAGACCGGTGCGTCCTATGCCTCCGATCCGCTGGTCTATCACGGGCAGTACAAGAAGCCGCTCCTCGTCGCCGAGGTCGCGGCTCTCGATGCGTTCGCCCGGGATCTCGACCGGCTGACGATGCCGGTCCTGCTGCTCCACGGCACGGCCGATCCCTTCGTCCCCTATGAACGGTCGCTGCAGGCCGTTCGAGACATGCCGACCGACGACGTCACCGTTCACCTCTACGAGGACGGTCGGCACGAGATCCTCAACGAGACGAACCGCGATGAGGTGATCGGCGATCTCGCGGCGTGGATCCGTCGGGTCGCATGACTTCGCACGGCGCCGTGGACGCTCCTCCGCTGGTCTTCGGTCCGGTGCCGTCTCGGCGGCTCGGGCGCAGTATCGGGATCAACAACATCCCACCGAAAGTCTGCTCGTTCGCGTGCGTCTACTGCCAGGTGGGTCCGACGGTGGAGCGCGCTCTCGACATCCGGGCGTTCTACGAGCCGCCGCGCGTAGCCGCCGAAGTGGCGGCACACGTCAACCGGGTCAGGGGGCGTGGGGAGGACATCGACTACCTCACGTTCGTCCCCGACGGCGAACCGACCCTCGACGCCGGCCTCGGCGAGATCATCCGACTGATTCGTCCCCTGGACATCGAGATCGCCGTCATCACCAACGGGTCGTTGCTGTGGCGAGACGACGTCCGGGAGGCTCTCAAGAGCGCCGACTGGGTCTCGGTGAAGGTGGACGCCGCCATCGAGTGGGTCTGGCGACGCGTCAATCGTCCGCACCCCGACCTCGCCTTTCACACGATGCGTGACGGGATCGTCCGATTCGCCGAATCGTTCGACGGCGATCTCATGTCGGAGACCATGCTGATCGCCGGGTTCAACGACGACCTCGAATCGATCGAAGCCATCGGCCTGTTCCTCCGTGACACGGGCTTCACCAAGGCCTACCTCTCGATTCCGACGCGGCCGACGCCGTCCGCGACGATCACCGCACCGGATGAGGGCACGGTCAACCGTGCCTATCACGTACTCGCCGGACACGTGCGGCGCGTCGAGTATCTCGTGGGGTACGAGGGGGACGAGTTCGCGTCCAGCGGCGACCCTCGACAGGATCTCCTGAGCGTGATCGCCGTGCACCCGATGCGTTCCTCCGCGGTACGTGAACTGCTCGACCGGGCCGGCGCCGGGTGGGACGTCGTCGAGGACCTCATCGCCGACGGCGGCCTCATCGAGACCACCTACCGGGGTGATACGTTCTTCGTGCGACGCTTCGCTCCCGTGCGCAGAAGGGCAACGAACGGGGATTAGGAGCTCTTCGGATCTGAGCGGGGTGAAGCCTCGGAACGCAGAACGTAGAACGAAGTACGACTCGGAGGTCTTGTATCGGTCGGGGAATCCGCCCGGGTCCTACGCGAGCGCCTTGAGAAGATCAAAGCGCCACCCACGAACCTCGAAACACGGAAGCCTCCCCCCTGCTCCGGAGTCGTACTACGTCATACGTACGGCGTACTACTGCCTGCAGTCCCCCCGGTTCCAGCCGACCCCGCCCATTTCCGAAGTGCCGGATTAGGAGTGCCCGCGGGAACAGGAGCGGCGATCGGTGTTCCGGTCGTGCGAAAGGGCGTATGATCGGAGTGTCGGGAAAGACGTGATCACCATGAGCGAATCCGCGACCACACGTCCCAACAAGACGGTGCCGCGCCGGGAAGATCTGGGTGCGCCGGGTTCGGTCGTCTCGACGAAGTACTGGCATCTGAGGGACGACGGGCGCATCCAGTGCGACCTCTGTCCGCGAGAGTGCAAGCTCCACGAGGGTCAGCGGGGTCTCTGCTACGTCCGTGCCCGGATCGACGATGAGATCGTCCTCACCACGTACGGGCGGTCGAGCGGTTTCTGTGTCGATCCGATCGAGAAGAAGCCGCTGAACCACTTCCTCCCGGGGACCGCGGTGCTGTCATTTGGCACCGCAGGCTGCAACCTTGCCTGCCGGTTCTGTCAGAACTGGGACATCTCAACGGCGAAGGAGTACGACGTGCTCGCCGATGCCGCGAGTCCCGAGAAAGTGGCGAGAGTGGCCGACGAACTCGGCGCGCCGAGCGTTGCTTTCACCTACAACGATCCCGTCATCTTCCACGAGTACGCCATCGACATCGCCGACGCGGCCCGCGAACGGGGCATCCGAACGGTGGCGGTCACCGCCGGGTATGTGAATCCAGAGCCCCGCCGTGAGTTCTACGCCCACATGGACGCGGCGAACATCGATCTGAAGGGCTTCACGGAGGAGTTCTATCACCGGATCTGTGCGGGTGCCCTCGCTCCGGTACTCGAGACCCTCGAGTACGTCAAGAACGAAACCGACGTTTGGCTCGAGATCACGACGCTTCTCATACCCGGCTTGAACGACTCCGACGAGGAGATCAGCGAGATGACGAAGTGGGTGGTCGGGCACCTGGGCCCGGATGTCCCCCACCACTTCACCGCCTTCCACCCGTCCTACAAGATGATGGATCGACCATCCACGTCCGCGGAAGCGCTCAATCGCGCTCGCAGGATCGCGATGGACAACGGAGAGCGCTACGTCTACACCGGCAACGTCCACGACCCGGCAGGTCAGACAACCTATTGCCACAAGTGCGGCGCCATCCTCATCGAACGAGACCGATACCGGTTGGGCCGATGGGGCCTCGACGCCGAGGGTAGGTGCGCCGCCTGTAGCACACCGTGCGCCGGAGTCTTCGAGGCAGCTCCCGGCGATTGGGGAGGTCGTCGGCTCCCGGTGAGACTGGCGGAGAGGGCCTAAGGAGCCGCCGGCTACCAGCCCCGAGCCATGAGCCATGAGCCATGAGCAAAGCCTTGTACCGGATACGGGATACGGACTACGGACTACGTCCTCGTACGGCGTTCCGAGGCTTCACCCGACTCACTACCGGCTTCTTCGCCACACCCCGCCCAAGTCCGAAGAGCCCCTGATCCCTCCGGCGCGACGGAGCCGTGTCAGCCGCCGAGCGCGAACGTGCCGTACCCGACCACCCGATCGTGCGGCCCGGCGGTATCCCCCGAGTTGCGCACGTCGAGGGTCCGCATCCGGTATCCGCGACGGTTCGCGATGTGGAGCGCTGCCTGGATCCCGGTCCTCCCGCACGCCGATTCGCGTCCGAGGGCGGCCGGATCGAACTGTTCGATCGCCTGAACCGTTTCTGCATCAAGGCGGCGGGCCGTGTTGTAGTCGTGGTAATGCGACAGATCGGAAGAGACCAGCAGCAAGGTCTCGTCGTCGAGCAGTGGGTCCACGACATCGGCGACGTCGGCTGGATCCACGTCCCCGGTGAGCAGAGGGACCACGGGAGTACCTGGTGCCACAATCTGGAGAAATGGAAGCTGGACTTCGAGGCAGTGCTCCCGCTCGTGTGCGACGGGCGAGTCGACCACGAGCGGAGATTTCAGAACAGCGGCGGCACCGGGCCCGTCGACCGCGACATCACCGAGAGGGGTCTCGAGATAATCGACACCGGGAAGGGTGAGACCCGAGAACCACACGTAGTGCGACGGACCCAACATGACGATCCGTCGGAGATCATCGCGGTCTTCAAGCAGTTGGTATCCCGTGGCGGCGACCGGACCCGAGTACACGTAGCCGGCGTGCGGCACGATGAGAATCCGCAACCCGAAGTCGACCTCTACGCTCTCAGCGGCGGCGAGATATCCCCGGACGTCGGATTCGAGGCGGTCGCGATTCCCGGGATAGAAGGCGCCGGCGACGGCAGGAGGACGAACGGTGGGGCGCATGGGCCACCTCTCTAGGTACTACCACCAACCTATGCCATCTCTCCGTGAACGTCCACGGACTTCCGGCCCTTCACCGTCCTCCCTTCCTCCGATACGCTGTGGCCATGAGCCCCGATGAACACCCGTTCGTAGCCCTTGCCCGGGAAGCGATCCGCTACTACCTGGCCACGGGCAAATTCCTCGATCCCCCATCCGAGCCGGGCGACCCACCGCCAAGCGGCGTGTTTGTGTCACTCCACGATGAGGCCGAACCGGGGCAGTTGGAGGGACCGCTTCGAGGATGCATCGGCTCCGTACGGCCCCGGGAGGGTTCCCTCCGAAGGGAGGTCGTTCGTTTTGCCGTGGCGGCGGCGACATCCGACCCGCGATTCGCTCCTCTCCGATCTGGTGAAGTCGACGATCTCGACGTGACCGTCTACCTGCTTGGAGATGCCGAGCCGATCGACGGACTCGACGACCTCGACGCTTCCCGATACGGCGTGATCGTCGACGGCCCCGGAGGGCGGACGGGTCTGCTCCTCCCTGCGATCCCCGGAATCTCGACCGCCGCCGAGCAAGTCGACATCGCCTGCCGCAAGGCGTCCATCTCCCCCGCCGACAACATCCGCCTCTCCAGATTCGAAGCCGAAATCATTCGTTAGGCCACCGGCGGCGGCCGTAGTGGGGTAGTCGGTAAGCGGCAGCGGCGTAGTCCGCAATCGGTGAAGACCGCCTTCCTCTTGCTCATGGCTCACGGCTGGCAGCCAAGAAAAGGTCCAAATTCTCTGTCCGGTGTCGTGGTAGCGGCGGCATCTTATGGGTATGACGACGCTCACCAAGAGTGAAGTGTTTCAGGAATACGGAGCCGAGTTGACTTGCTTCGCAACCTCACTGGTCGGACCCACCGACGCACAGGACGTCGTGTCCGATGCGCTCGTCGCCTCTATGTGGTCCAACGGGTGGGAGCAGGTGGCAAATCAGCGGGCCTACCTCTATCGGGCAGTCGTCTCCCAGGCCCGGATGAATCATCGATCCGCGACACGACGCAGCGACCGCGAACGCCGGGC
>JAYEIJ010000157.1:0-1905 GCA_034660035.1 Actinomycetota bacterium
CGGGAGCACGACACGAAGGGTTCGTCATCATTCCCGGAAACCCAGTCACACCGCCATGTACCGGCCGATCGCCACCCGCCACAACGTTGACGTCGATGACAGGAGAAGGGGTCACTCTTGTTGTGCTACGCCATACGTACCTCGTACTACTGCTCCGCACTGCCACACCCCGCTCAAATCCGAAGTCCCGCCAATAGCTTGGGCTACGCCGTGGCCTCGCGATGCTGCTGAAGAGCGATTGGAGAGGACCGGATCGGTGTTGTCCGCTGGTTCTGGCTGTGCTTCGGTGCGAGACTGGTGGCGGTGTTCGGTATTCATGCAACCAAGAAGCTCCTCGACCGGGTGAACCGGCCGGTCCTACCTGCTGTGTCTGAGCCGGCAACGATCCTCGGTAACTGGTACGCCAACGCGTTGTTCTGGAAACCGCAGGTGGCGTTGCTGGTCAACGAGCGGGCGCTGTTGCCTGTGTTGATGCCGCTCGCTCCGGCTAATACGTTGTCGGACCGGTTCCCGGAAGCTCTTGAGCGAGTCCTCAAGGCGCTCGGGGTCTCTCCGGCGTTCATCGAGGCCGAGGTCGCCGCAATGGCTGATGCTCGGTATGCGAAGACGGCGAACCGCAGCGTGATTGGGATCATGAACGAGTTCAAATACCTCGCTGAGGTCTATCGGAGCCATCGGGGTCTAGATGACCTGGTGGCAGTTGAGCTGTCGCGTACCCCGTGTGGACCGCTGTACACCCGGCAGGTGAGCCCAGACCGAGAACTCGACGCTCTCGTAGCCGCATGGTCAGAGACTGGACCGGGCAACAGCGACGCTCTCGGCTGACAGAGTTGTTCACCGATGCGATGACTGTTCATTCGGGCTCACAGCGCGGCAGCGGTTGCCCGGATGGAGTAGATTCGTGACATGGCTCGGCGAGGTCCAACCGAAGAGGGTCGGGGCGAAGCACTCCGACGGCTGCTGTCCGGTCTGGCAGCGGGTGATGACGTATTCGAGTTGACAACATCGGTGGCTGATCTTCATCCGAAGCACAACACGTTTCCTGGCGAAGTGTTCATGGAACTCGCCGCCGACGCTCTCGAGATCACGGACGCCACTCGAAACGAACCGATCCGGTATGAAGGCTTGCGAGAGACCTACCTACCTGAATGCGAATTCCGGGGCAAGGACAATCGCAGAATCCAGTATGCGATCCTCACGAGTGCATCGGTGAGGGGAGGGTTGGAACCTGACCTGCTCGACGAGGTGGTCTGGTGGTACGCCGACGATTACTGGCGCTATGCGCTCTATGCCGCGGTCGCGCTGATACGGGCGGGAGCAGAGCGCCAAGGCATCGCCATTGCTCAGATGGTTGAGCAACTCGCTGATCGCTCCGGGGTCACATTGACTTGACCGTGTTCGCTCACGTTGGCGCCGATTTCGGTATGTTCCGATCCCGGTCTGGTCGACTTTGGCCTCTGGAACCATGATCTTGGGACACGCTTGGGACACATCAGGGTGAAAAGTGATGAAGAATGATGCGAACTGACGCGATAGGTCCTGAGCGAAGAACACCCAGAAACCCAGCGCCCACAAGGCTTTCGGCCGGAAACGCTGCACTTGCAGGGAACTGCGGAATCGCCTGAACCTTCCTCTTAAGGCGGTAGCCACATCAAGGCTTGAACTCATGTCTACGGAGACCCCAGGACGCGCATAGGACGCGTTTTGCTGCGAAACGTCGCGAATCGCTGAAAGCCGATGAGTGGCATCATCCCCGGTCAGGGCATGTTGTCGGCCATTCTCGCAGGTCACGGAAACCCCCTGATGTGTCTTCACACGGCAGAGGTCGCGGTTCGATCCCGCCAGCGCCCACCGCCGGGAAGTCCTGTGACGCAAGGGCAACCAGTGAGTACAGAGTCCGCTACT
>JAYEIJ010000158.1:0-8075 GCA_034660035.1 Actinomycetota bacterium
GTTGTCTGTTGTCTGTTGTCCGCTGTCCGCTGTTTGCTGTCTGCTGTCCGCTGTCCGCCTGTCTGTTGTCTGTTGTCTGTTGTCTGTTGTCTGTTGTCTGCTGTCCGCTGTCCGCTGTCCGCTGTCCCCTGAAACGAGGGATGGCCCGAGGAACCTTCACAGGTGTTCCCCGCACTTCCCCGAACGAGGTCTGACTGCTCCGGCACCTTGGGCCATCCATACACGACGATACGGATAGTGCAACCCGGCTTCAACCCCCTTGATCGGCCCTGGGAGGGAGTTTCTCGCGCTTCGCGGCTGCCTATCTCGCCCTTGTTGGGCCTATCTGCCGTTCACGGTGTCGGGTTCTCCACATATCCACAGCAATCCACAGGCTCTTGTGCACAACACCGTGTCAGCAACTTCTTCTACGGGAAGTTTCGCGCACTCAACACGTTCGGAGCGTCGCTGGAGGAAACGGCGAGGTGATCCGACGTCGACTACTCGCGGGTGAGGGCTCCAACGGGGACCCCACCACCGAGAATCGGGGGGGCCGCTTCGACTTCGAGTGCTCGGCGCATCACGTCAGACACCAATCCGAGGTGGTCGGCAGCGGCGATCACAGCAGCCACGGCGACTTCACTACCTCCGGCGTTGGCCTTCGCAGCGATGCCGATCCCGTGGCGTCCGATGCCGATCTGTCCTTCGGCCCCCACCTTGATCGGGCCACCCCACCATCGGGCCAGCTTGCCGTCCGGACGAGAGTTGTCGGCGACGAGCGCCGGGAACCGGGAGACCGCCGTAGCGGCCTCTCGACAGCGCTCGGATGAGCTCAAAGTCGCGAACGCAGTCGCGAGACCACGAACCGAGCCTCGCAGCGTCGGGGCTCCACAGCCGTCGACGCCCACCGGCTCGGGTCGAATCCCGGTCGCGTCGGTCACGAGTTCGACGATGCGTCGCTGGAGTGGATGGCTCGGGTCGAGGTAGGACTCGATCGGCCAGCCATGAGCCACACATGCTCCGAGCATCGCAGCGTGCTTGCCGGAACAGTTGTGAAACACCCGCTTCGGCGCAGTGACTCCGCGGCGCATCTGGAGATCCCTGGCCTTCTGGGAGAGCGGCCACACAGCGGGACACTGGAGTGCCGATTCGTCGAGACCGGCATCGCTCAGGATCGAGCGGACGATCGCGATATGGGCCGGCCAGCCGCCGTGGCTAGCGCATGCGACCGCAAGGTGCTCGACCGGCAGCGTGAGGCCGGCTTCGAGCGCCACCGTTGCCTGGAACGGCTTCATCGCAGAGCGATAGAACAGAGGGCGATCGGGGTCGCCCGAGCGGTACAAATCGGCGCCGCTCCTGTCGGTGGCGAAGACGGTTACGTCGTGGATCGACTCGGTGAGACCCGTGCGGACGGTGAGGAACCGCAAGACCGTTACTGCTTCTTGAGGAGGTCGTTCGCGTCAGCGAGTCCATCGCGATACCGGCGGGCGATCTCCTCGTTGATGCGATCGTGAACGTCGTAGATGGATCGGCGCTGGGCCGAGACCTGCTGCTCCGCCTCGGTGAGCATCGTCTGAATCTCCTCAAGTTCCCCGTCGTCGAGACTGGGGAGGTGGGTGAGGAAGTCGTCTCCCAGTACGCGGTCGATCGACCGGTTCCCCGCACCGACCAGTTCAGGAAGGGTCAGGGAGAGATCTCTCGGGATCGTGTTGCGGCTCGACCCATCGGTCCCGTCGGCGAGGATCTGAGGCAGTGCCTCGATGAGCGTGCGGGTCTCCTCGCCGGACCGGCGCCGCATTTCGAACGAAAGAAGATCCATCCGGCCGTGGAGCATCCGACGGTAGAACGAGAACTCCGTGTCGAGATCGTCGAGGGCGCGCCGTCGATCCCTGAGTTCGTCCATCGACAGAGAGTCGAGATCCTGCACGTAGGCCGGATCGGTCACTTGATCGATGCGTCTCCTACGCGGTTCCACTGGTGCTGCTCCCCATGTGTGCCCTGATTCAACAGTAATGGCGCACGGTCGGATAGGGATTGACTGCGACCCCACCCGGTCGGATCTCGAAGTGGAGATGCGGCGAGGTATACCGGGCGTTGCCGCTGTTGCCCAGGTAGCCGACGACGGTTCCGGCCGTGACGTTCTGACCGGAGGAGATGTTCGACGGGTGCGCCTCGAGGTGGGTGTAGTAGTAGACGGTGCCGTCCGCCGCGTAGAGGTGAGTCGAGCGCCCCCCGAGGCTGTTCGACGAGAACTTGATGCGGCCGTCGACGACGGCGATGAGAGGTGTGTTTCGGCTGTTGAACATGTCGACGCCCTTGTGACGACGCCCGCCGGATCTCGGGAAGCCCCACGAGTCGATGAACGACGCTCCGCCCTGAACGGGGCAGAGGAAGCCCGGGGTCGAAGAGGGGGCGAGGCTGGATGAGGATCCGGATGAGGAACTGGATGAGGAGCTGGATGAGGAGCTGGATGAGGAGCTGGATGAAGAGCTGGATGAAGAACTTGTCGAGGAGCTGTCGGTCGAGGTGTCCGTGGATCCGGACGAGGAGCTCGCTGTGTCTCCGGAGCCGGCACTTGCCGCGGCGGCTGCTGCTGCCGCTGCCGCTGCAGCCTCGCGTTCCTTCTTCAGCGCCAGGGCGGCCTGAAGCTCACGTCGTTCCCTGGCAAGGCTGTCGATCGCACGCTTCTCTGCGGCACTGGCCTGGTTGTAGACCGATCGTGCTTGCTCGCTCAGCGTGCTCGCTTTCTCAGCGAGGGCCGCCGTCTCCGCCTCCACGACTTCAAGTTCCGTCTGTTTCTCGGTGAGTTCGACCTTGAGGCGGTCCATCTCTCGCGATACCGCCTGGTACCGATCGAGATCAGCGATATCGCGGGTCGCAGCGTTGTTCATGAGTTGCTGTGACGTGAGGAGATCCTGGATAGAGCCGGCTTCGAATGCAGCAGTGACCATCCCGCGGCCACCCGACGTGTACGCCTCGAGGAACAACTCCCGAGCGGTCTCCTTGAGCACATCCACGTCACCCTCGTACGTCACGATCGTGCTTTCGAGAAGGCCGACCGTGTAGATGAGGCTTTCCAGCCGGCTCGTGACGATGTCGAGTTCGAGGATCGCAGCCTCGAGGTCGTCCTGCGCCTGCTGCCATCGGGTATACGCCTGCGAGGTGTTCGCCTGGGCTTGACCGACCTGGTCCTCGGCTCGTTGGACGTCACCGTCGGTCTGAGCGGACGCGCCGATCGGAACGACCGCAAGGAGTGCGACGATGAGGAGGAGTAGGAGTCCGCGCGAAACGCGGTGTAGAACCATGGTGAGCAGGCTAATGCACTATCCAGTGAACGGATAGTCCTCCGATTACCCGAGGAGCACCAGCGCCAGCCAGTAGAGGGGTGCGGCGAGCCACAGGCCATCCAGCGGTGTGAGCTGTCCGGGCAACCGAACCGTGTGCATGATCGATCCGGACCGGATCATCGATCCAAGAACCCGGCCGGCGATCAATCCGGCTGCGACGGCGACGGCGGCGAAAAGACCGGTCGCGAGGTCGATCTCGCTGGTAGCGACCCCGGCGAGGAGTCCGGCGATGAGTGCGCCCACGAGGGTTCCGATGTTCGGGTCGATCGTCTGGCCTCCGTACACGGCGGTGACCAGGGCGGCGATGATCGCCACGGACACGATCAGTACGAATGTGAGGGCCACAGTTGTGGACATCATCCGCAGCATGACGAGTGCGCCTGCTCCGGTGGCGGCGACCACTGCAACCGACGCGGTCATGGCGATCGTCTCGACGCCTCTCCAGCGTTCTTCGAATATGGGCCAGAAGACGACGATTGCCACGGATGCGGCGAGTCCTCCTGCGAGTCCCTCGTAGCCCCATGCATATGTCGCGGCCGCAGTGATGGTCGGGGCGAACAGGGTGGCGTACAGGTTGATGGATCCATCCCCGGCGAAATTGGTGTCCGCCAGGTCCCAGATCCAGGCAAGGGCGGCAGCGACCGAGATCACAACGAACCACTCGAGCGGAATCCAGGCCGAGACGAGCAGCGCAGCGAGGACTATGACCGAGAGGATGCTCTCCGCCGGATCAACGGCCAGAGTCGGTCGTGTCTGGGGCGCGGCGTACGACCCTCCGGAGACGGGTGGGATGATGGCCATCTCGTCGTCGGCGCCGACCGGCGCCGTTCGATCGACGGGATTGCCGTTCACCCAGACCCCGGCGCTCGTGAGGGCGTTCTCGAAGGCTGATCCGTACTCGGTGGCGGCGCGATCGAGGATCTCCCCGACCGTGCCATCTTCGACGACGACGGTGTCGGTTCCGGCGATCTCTCTGAATCGAGCGAACAATCGAAGTGTTGGCATCGACGGCAAGGGTAGTCACGTTGTGGATGGGGACGAGGACCGTTGAGAGACAACTCCTCCGGGTGTGCCGTCGGTCGACACGACCTACCGGCTTCCCGGCGCATGACTCGTGGATCTGGGCCATAATCGGCACGGCTCATCACATCGCTTGGAGCAGCATCGATGAACGGCAGTCAGAATTCAGTCGCAGGGATCGACGACACGATCCGTGTTGACCTCGTCGAGGTCGGCCCCAGAGACGGACTCCAGAACGAGTCGCTCGTGCTCCCGACTGAGACCAAGGCCGAACTCATCAAGCGACTCGTTGCAGCGGGGTCCCGTCGCATCGAAGTGGCTTCATTCGTGCATCCGGGCCGTGTCCCGCAGATGGCCGATGCCGAGGCGGTGATCGAAGCCGTCGGACCGGGTCCCGAAGGTGTCTCGTACATCGGCCTGGTTCTGAATCGACGCGGTCTTGAACGAGCCCTCGCGACCGGCATCCACGAGATCAACTTCGTGGTCGGCGCCTCTGACGGATTCAACCGGGCGAACGCCGGCACCTCACCTGAGGCCACGATGACCGAGATCGAGATGATGCTCGGGCAGGTCGAGGATCGCCGGACGACCGTCACGATCTCGGTTGCGTTCGGTTGTCCCTACGACGGCGCGGTTCCCGTTGACGCAGTTGTCGATCTCGCAACCCGGGCGGCGGATGCCGGCGCTGATGAGGTCGCGCTCGGTGACACGATCGGCGTCGCCGTTCCCTCTCAGGTGACGGCGGTTGTCGATGCGGTCCGTGAGGCTGTCGCGGTGCCGTTGCGCGGCCACTTCCACGACACCAGGAACACTGCCGTGGCCAACGCCGCTGCGGCATACGCGGCCGGCGTGACCGTGCTCGACGCCTCGGTCGGCGGAGCAGGGGGGTGCCCGTTCGCGCCGAACGCCACCGGCAACGTGGCTACCGAGGACCTCGTCTACCTGTTCGAAAGAACGGGTATCGGGACGGGCATCGATCCCGAACAGCTGATCGAGACAACCCGTTGGCTTGAAACCCAATTGGGGAAGAACCTGCCGTCCGCGATCGCTCGTGCCGGTTGGTGGCGTGGAGAAAGTAGCTGAGTAGCCGGGTAGCTGAGGAAGACCGGTGTACTCCGCTACTCGGCTACTCGGCTACTCCGGGCGCCACTAGCCTTGCGGATTCATGTCCCTGCCTATCTCTTTCCTCTCCGACTTCGGGCGTACCGATGAATTCGTTGGTGTGGTTCATGGGGTGATCGCCCGCATCGCTCCGGGTAGTCGCGTCATCGACGTGGGGCACGACTTCCCAAGAGGTGATGTGCAGTCGGCGGCGCTCGCTCTGATGAGATCCATCCAGTATCTCCCGGAGGGTGTGGCTCTCGCGGTCGTCGACCCCGGTGTCGGAACCGACCGGCGCGCCATTGCGGCACGAACACCATGGGGCTTCTTCATCGGACCGGATAACGGGCTTCTCGCACCGGCCGTCGCCATGGTTGGAGGGGCCGACGCGATCGTGTCCATTGAAGATCCGCGGTTCCGTCTCCCCGCAGAGGGCGAGACGTTCCACGGCAGGGATGTCTTCGGGCCGGCCGCAGCCGTTCTCGCTTCCGGGGAAGCGGAGTTCGACGATCTCGGGCCGGCCGCCGATCCGGGATCGGTAACTCCGTTGATGATCCCGCTTGCGGAACCAGATGGCTCCGGTGGTGTGCTCGGAGAAGTGCTGTGGATCGATCACTTCGGGAACGCTCAGACGAATATCACCCCCGCTGATCTGGAGTCACTCAGGATCGAGCGAGGCGACGAGGTCTCGATGGTCATCTCAGGAATAGATCGTCCGATGCCGTGGGCTGAGGCCTATGGAGACGTCGCTCACGGTGCCGGATTGCTCCACGTCGACTCGTACGGTCAGATCGCGATCGCCGTGCGGGACGGACGCGCCGACGACGTGTACCCACTCGCTCTTCGCACCGCCGTGACGTTCCGGTCGCCGGACGGGACCCGGATTCCAGTGGTACCGGCTACGCCGGCGTAGGTCAGTAGTGGTCCGTATGTGGACGACAGACCACAGACCACAGACCACAGCCGGACCCCAAGCGCGAGACGCTCTTCGCTGTCTTCCGTCTTCTGTCTTCCGTCTTCTGTCTTCTGTCTGCTGTCTTCTGTCTTCTGTCTTCTGTCTTCTGTCTTCCGTCTTCTGTCTTCTGTCTGTCTCCTCAGATCCGGGCCGATCCTTCACCGGTATCCTGTTCCCCGATGAGGATGCACATCCCCGATGCCACCGTCGCCCGGCTGCCCGTCTATCTCCGATGCTTGGCGATGCGAGCCGGAACCGGGACCTGTTCATCAGAAGATCTCGCGCGGACCGCCGGTGTCAATGCCACCCAGGTGCGCAAGGACCTCTCGTTCCTCGAGGCGCAGGGCACGCGCGGCGTCGGGTACGACGTTGATGACCTCCGGCTTCAGATCCGCGAAGCACTCGGCCTCACACACGAGTTCCCGGTTGTGATCGTGGGCGCGGGCAACCTCGGTCGAGCCCTGGCGAACTACGGGGGATTCGGAGAGTGGGGCTTTTCCATCGCAGCGATCGTCGACGTTGACGCCCGAAAAGTCGGGAGCAGGATCAGCAACTCGACCGTTGAGTCGATGGCCGACCTCGAGACGATCATCTCCGACCGGGGGATCGAGATCGGGATCATCGCTACGCCGTCGACTCAGGCTCAGAGCGTGGGAGAGCGTCTCGGCGCAGCAGGCGTCCGCTCTATCCTCAATCTCGCCCCGACCGTGATCGCTGTTGACGGTGTGGAGGTTCGTCGCTTCGATCTTTCGACTGAACTCCAGATCCTCGCCTACCACTTGCAGGAAAGGGAAGCAACTGAGTAGCGGAGTAGAGCAGTAGAAAGTAGAAAGTAGAAAGACAAGAGCTGCAAGCTGCAAGCTGCAAGAACCAGGGCCGGAAGCGTGTCTTGAAGCTTGGGGCTTGAGGCTTGGAGCTTGAAGCCGGGCCACGGGCTACGGGATACGGACTACTGGCTACTGACTACTGACTACTGACTACACCCGGCGAAGCCGGGTCTACCGACTACCGCCGGCGAGGCCGGCCACGGCGGCCTGTCTCTTCTCCATCGATGGGACCTGCGCTCGGGCCTCGCCGGAGGGCTACCGCAAGAATCCCGGCGATCGTGAGCATGCCGCTGATGATGATGACGATCGCGAACATGGCGGTCGGGCTCATCGGGCGCCTGTCATGACCAGAGTGCGCCGATGATCGTGAGGGCGGCGATTGCCAGGACGAGGAAGACCAGCACCATGAGCGCGAGCCGCCGCAGCGAAGGTTTCACGGATGGGCTCCAGGCGACCACCGAGAGGACTATGACGGAAGCGAGTGCGACTCCGGGGATGATGACGAGGGCGATGAACGGATCCAGGTAGGTGAGGAACGGTTGGAGACCAAGGAGGTACCACGGCGCCTCCGAGAGATCCGACGGCACGTCGACAAGCACCGCGAAGGCGACGAGGATCACGAGCGGCACCAGGCCCACGATCGCTCCGACCGCGATCGCAGAACGCCATGTTCTGACCTTCCCGGCGGCTGGCTCCTCGGTATCAGCGTCATCCAGGACCTGACCCCCTCCGCCGCCTTCCTCCGGGCTGGTAGCTGGTGGCTGGTAGCCGGCAGCTTCCTCCGGCCTGTCTGCTGTCTGCTGTTCGCTTCCCGCTACCAACCCTGCTTCCTGTGCCCATTCGTTG
>JAYEIJ010000159.1:0-8060 GCA_034660035.1 Actinomycetota bacterium
CCCCCGCTACTCCGCTACTCCGCTACTGATCCAATCGGCGGTCTTCGTCACTACCTCCGCGAGAACCTCATCATTCGTTCTGCCTGCCCGTTTCGGGACCTTGAACGAGTGGTCGCCGTCGTCGATCACCTCCAGGGTGCCGTCGGGGACCGACCGCGCTACCCCAGCGATCAGCGGCGGGGGCGAGAGCCGATCCCGGGTGCCTGCGAAGAAAAGCTGGGGCACGCCGATCGCTCTGAGATGGTCGATGGGTCGAGGCTCGCCCTTCCCCATCGGAACGAGTGGGTACGCGAAGTAGACGAGTCCAGCGGCAGGCCATGCGCCCTCTCCCACAAGATGGGACCCGACCCTGCCACCCATCGACTTGCCGGCGAGCACCACGCGATCGCACTCCCCCGCCAACGCATCGGCCGCCGCCCGGTGCACAGCGAGCAGCGTCGGCATCCGATCCGGTGCCTTGCGGTCTGCCTCGGTGTACCGGTAGTTGAATGACATGACGAACAGTCCGGCGTCGGCGAGTCCGTCGCGAACCGAGACCATCCATGGATGGTCCTGACCGACGCCCGCTCCGTGAGCGAGCAACACACCGACCGGCCCGGGTTCACCGGCCTTGATGCCCGTCACCGTTCCGCCGTCATAGATGATGTCCATGGCGCTAGTTTTGTCGACATGCGCATCGAGATCGCCGATTCCGCCGAAGAACTCGCCGCAACCGCTGCCGACGTCCTGGCCGGGTTACTCAGCGGTGGCCAGAAGACGTTCGGCCTCGCCGGGGGGTCGACACCACGGGCCGCCTACCGGGAACTGCAGACCCGGGACGTATCCTGGGATCAGGTGACGTGCTGGCTCCCCGACGAGCGGTGGGTCCCTCCGGCGGACCCGGATGCGAATGCTCTCATGGCACGAAGGGAGTTACTCGATCACGTTCCGGCGCAGTTCCTTGCTCCCGACACGACACTCGAGGACCCGCGGATCGCCGCCTCCGCTTACGAACTGCTCCTGGCCGCCGAACTCGATCCCATCCCGGACGTCGTCCTCCTCGGCATGGGAGGAGACGGCCATACAGCGTCGCTCTTCCCGGGAACCGGAGCCCTCGATATCGACCGGTCCGGCTACGTGGCGAACTGGGTACCTGCGCTGGACACATGGCGCCTGACAGCGACGGTTCCATTGCTCAGGAGCGCCAGGCACATCGTGTTCCTCGTCGCGGGAGCATCGAAATCACCCGTACTCAGAAAGATCCTCGTCGACGGAGAGCCGTTCCCTGCAGCCCTGGTGGCAGAAGGAGCCACAGACGTGACGTGGTTGTTGGACGGCGAAGCAGCGGGGAAGCTGTAGATCAGTAGCGCAGTAGCGAGTAGATCAGTACTGGTCTACTGGTCTCCTGATCTACTGCTCTACTCATCACAGTCCGCCTGATCTGATCGCTTCGATCATGAACTGGCCGATCGGCGTGTTGGCTTCGAGACGGTCGACCCGGTCGGCAACGAGGCTCTCGATGGTCGTCTGACTACATTCGAGTTCCGCGGCCCGCTCGTCGATCTTCGCCGCCTCTTCCTCGAACCTCTCGACGGAAGGGAGGTCGCCGCCGGTGGCGATGAGCTCTTCGACCGACATGTCCCCGACGTCCTTCTCAACGTTGTCGATGAGATCCTGCATGAGATCAACGGTGACGTCGGCGATGTCGTCACATGTCTTCGGCTCACCACCGCACGCTGAAAGCACAAGGGCGAGAACGAGAGCGAGAAGGACGAGGGTTCGTTTCAGCACGGCGCGGAGGCTAGGCCTGCGTCACGAATATCCGGTGCATCAAACGGTGTCGATCGAATCGATGATGCCGGTGATGGCGGCCCGGATCGGACCGGTCGTCAGACCGAAGATCTGTCGGGCCGAGTTGCCCTCGTCGATGATCAACACCGTCTCGCCGACGCCGGCGCCGACCGTGTCGACGGCGATCGTGTATCCGTCGGGTTCACCGTTGACGTCGAGGATGTCGCAGATCATCAGGGACCGCCCGTCGAAGAACGGATGGTTGATCGTGGAGACGACGTTGCCGGAGACCCGTCCGATCTTCATGTCATCACCTGATCGACGATCCCGACGATCGCATGATCGACCGGCACGAATCGAGGTTCAAGCGCTTCGGCAGCTTCCCGCGACGCTACGAAGTAGACGAGTTCCCCCGGTCCGGCCATGTAGACGGCGTCGGCGGCGATCACCGGCCGTCCGATCGGTTCCTGGTGCTTGTCGAGCGGTTGCACAACGAGGAACTTGAAGCCTTCGAGGCCTTCGGATTTGATCGTCGCCACGACGGTCCCGGTGACCCTGCCGAGTTGCATCAGCGGTCCCCGGAGTGTCGAGCGAGTCGCTGGTTGAACCGAAGGTCCTCAGCGAGGTTCTGACGCATCTCGTCGTGGATCTGGGCGATGATCACGTTCTGGATGAGGTGCCCGGTCGGCTCCGAACGCTCCACGGCTGCTCCCACCGCCTCCTCCACCTCGGCAACGGGGCCGGTGAACACGGCATATCCCTTCCCCCCGAGACCATCGGCAAGACGGACCGCGGGCAACGAAACGGCGGCGGCTTTGACACCGGCATCGGCGGCTTCGACGACGCTGGCGACGGTGTCGGTCTCCACGATCCCGGTCGCGTCGTCATCGAAATCGGCCTCCTCAACCGACGATACGATCGCTGCAACGACATCGTTGTGGACGGCCGGGAGGAAGATCGAGTCGATCACTGAGTCCGCGCCCGCCTCGCGCCCGGTCTCAAGCGCGACTTCGACACTCGCCGTGTCCCCGGTGACGAGAACCAGGTAGCGCCCGGGATGAACGGTTCCCGCATAGATGGAACTCACTGGAGATGACTTCACCATCGCGTCGCCGGTGAAGATCCCGACGGCGATCGAGGCGAACTCGACGATGGCGATCGCTGGATCAGACAATGCGCATCGCCCCCACGACGGTCACCCGGCGAATGCGGGAGAACGTCCTCGGGCGGGTCAATCCCTCGCCGGTCGGACTGGCGATCGAGAAGGAGCTGAAGCCTTCTCCCCCATCGCCGAGACCGGAGATGTTCGGGCCGTTCGCCACCATGATCGAACAGTTCATCTCTCGCGCCATGCGGGTGATCGTGTCGACGTTCGTGGAATGGATCGACGCCGTGTGCCGGAATCCATGCTCGGAGCGCACGGCCAGGTCGATGGCGGCGTCGACATCCTTGACCCGGACCACGGGCATCACGGGCATCATCTGCTCGGTCCAAACAAGACTGTGGCCGGCCGGCACCTCCGCCACGAGGAGACGGATGTCCGTGTCCACCGACACCCCGATCTCGGAGAGGATGACTGCGGCATCCTTCCCTATCCATGCCGGGTTGATGACGCCGGGCTTTCCCTGCGGACCCATCTTCTTGAAGATCACCCGTTCGAGTCGCTTGAGTTCGTGCTCCTTGAGCCGGTACGCACCGTGGGCGACCATCGACTGGACGAGGCGATCGGCGACGCTGTCGACAACGATGGTCGTCTTCTCGTCGACGCAGACGATGTTGTTGTCGAACGAACCACCGCGCACGATGTCACGTCCCGCCTGATCGAAGTCGGCCGTCTGATCGACGACCGCGGGAGGGTTGCCTGGTCCCGCGGTGATCGCCTTCTTCGGCATCGCCAGCGCTTCACGGACCACACCGGGACCACCGGTGACGAGGAGCACCGGCACGTCCGGATGCGCCATCAGCCGCTTCGCGGATTCGAGCGTCGGTTCGACGATCGCGGTCACGAGATCGGGCGGTCCGCCGGCAGCCACGATGGCCCGATTGAGCACCTGGATGTTCTCGATCGACACGTCCTTCGCATGCGGGTGAACGTTGAAGGTCACGGCATTGCCGGCAGAGATCATCGCTATCGAGTTGTTGATCACCGTCGACGTGGGGTTGGTCACAGGTGAGATCGACCCGATCACACCGTACGGGGCGAACTCGGTGACCATCATGCCCGAATCGCCGGTGACCGCCTGTGGCTCGAGGTCTTCCGGACCGGGGGTGCGCACCGTGACCAATCGGTTCTTGAGGGTCTTGTCTTCCGCCCGTCCGAGACCGGTCTCCTCACGAGCCAGGTACGCCAACCGCTCGCCGTCGGCGAGCATCTTGGAACGCATCGCATCGACGATGACCCTCCGCTTCTCGAGCCCCATCTCCCGGTAGACGAGGAAGGCCCGACGGGCGGCCGAGACCGCCTCATCGATCGTGACGTAGATGCCATCGCCGAGCTTCGCCGAGAACGCGGCGCTCTCCGCCGCCGCTCGCAACGACGGTCCGGCCCGATTCCGACCTTGCACAGCATCGACGCGGCCACCAACGCGAGCGATGATCTCTGCGATCTCCTGTTCGGTCAGCACCGGAGACTCACTTCACGAACACCGTCTCACCGTCGACCTCCCACGTGTCGACGATCCCCATGATCACGGCGTCGCACGGCTTGTCCTTCGTGAGCTCCGTCTGACGGGCGGAGCTGCCCGACGCATACATGACGACCTCTCCGACACCGGCGCCGACCGCGTCGACGGCCACGACGTAGGAAGCCGTGTCGGTGTTGTCGACGTCGATCTGACGGACGACGAGGAACTTCATCCCCTCCATGAGGGGCTCTTTGCGACTCGACACCAGCGTCCCGGTGACTCTTCCGAGCTGCATCTATCCCACCTTCCTGGCAGCCCGAATCAGCCGAGTTCTGCCTTGGCCTCGTCGGCTCGCCCGAGCGGAAGGATGAGGTCGATGTTGAGATGCGGGCGGGCGATGACGTGGGTCGAGATGACCTCGCCGACCTTCTCCGCACCGCGGATGCCGGCATCGATCGCGGCCTTCACCGCAGCGACGTCACCGCGAACGATCGCCGTCACGTAGCCGCCACCGGTCTCCTCGTACGACACGAGTTCGACCTTCGCTGCCTTCACCATCGCGTCGGCCGATTCGACCATCGCCGCGAAGCTCCGGCACTCGATCATCCCAAGTGCTTCAGCCATCTTTCGCTCCTTCTGTGATTGTCTGTGACTCTAGGCGTTCACCGCGGTCCGGCGGTGAGTCCATGTCCTCCTCGTAGCTGGCAGCTGGTAGCTGGCAGCTCAAACGACTCTTCCCTCGAGACCTTCGAGGGCTGCTACGGCGGCTCTCCAGCCCACGTCGATGTCCCGCTCTTCCCCTCCGAGATAGATCCGTCCCATAGAACCGTGGGAGCGGACCTCGAGAACGTTGATCTCAGCGGCCTTCTCGGCCTCGTTCGCGGCCAGCGCTGCATAGGCGGCCGGTTCACATTCGAGGACGTAGAGCGTCTGACCGGGGATGATCAGCTGACCATGGCGGGTTCGGTTGATCAACTGGGCGTGGTGGTCATCGATGCGCCGGATGATCTGCGACGACAGGATCTTCGGCTTGATGCGGTCGTTCTCGACGTGATCGATCGATTCGAGGATCGCTTCACCAGCCGCCCTCGTCTCAGCCTGGTCGGGCGAGTGGACCTCGAGAAGGCCGTAGTAGCGCTCGATGATCTGCATCCCGGGCTTGACGGAGGTGGCCTTCAACGCCACGTCGGTGAGTCGGTTGATCTCGATGCCGGGCGCCACTTCAACGAACAGCGAGGCGTCGCCGGCGAGGGGTAAGAACCCCTGGGCCACGGTGCCGAGGAACGCTGCGTACTGCGGTTGCAGCGAGTCCAGGAAGGTGTACGACCGGACCTCAATACCCTTTGCCACCAGCGTCTCCTTCCGCTCCTCCGACGATAACCACTCCTGCAGATGCGCCGATTCTGGTGGCGCCCGCTGCGATCATATCCTCCGCTTCCTGGGCCGTGTGCACACCGCCGGAAGCCTTGACTCCCATGTCGGGTCCCACCGTTTCGCGCATGAGCGAGACGTCGTAGACGGTGGCGCCTCCCCCACCGAACCCGGTCGATGTCTTGACGTAGTCTGCCTTGGCCTGCTTGGCGAGCGCCGAGGCGATGACCTTCTCCTCGTCTGTGAGTTTCGATGTCTCGAGGATCACCTTGACTATCGCTCCGCCTTCGTGTGCCGAGTCGACGACCTTCTCGATGTCCGTTCGAACGAGTTCGTAGTCGCCGGACTTGAGCGCTCCGATGTTGATGACCATGTCGACTTCGCGCGCCCCGTCTCGAAGCGCCCGGCGGGCTTCCATCGCCTTGATCTCCGGCGTTGCCGCGCCGAGTGGGAACCCAATGACCGAACACGTCTTGACATCGGATCCTCGAAGTCGGTCGGCCGCTCGCTTCACCCAGGTGGGGTTGACACAGACCGAGGCGAACCCGAACTCCTCCGCCTCGTCGCAGAGCACGTCGATCTCATCTGCGGTGGCGTCGGGTTTGAGAAGCGTGTGATCGATGTACTTCGCCACGTCGAGCGGCACATCGGCTGCGGTTCCATGGAACGCGACCCGGTCTGCGCCGTTGGCGACAACCTGTCGAACCGCTTCGGGGTTCTTGCAGATGTCGGACCGTTCGGCGAGAGCGGTGAGCACTTCCTTGGTGATGAGTTCGACCAGGATCTCCCGGTTGAGGATGTCGTCGGTCACGTGGACCCTCCGGCGTATTGGTTCTCGATCTTGCTGATCTTGTCGACCCGGGCGGCGTGGCGCCCCTCACCCCACGGCGTCGCGAGCCATTCCTCGACGATCTGCCACGCGAGATTCGGGCCGATCAGTCCGGCACCGAGCGTGAGAACGTTGGCGTGGTTGTGCTCCCGGCTGTTGCGGGCGGTCGAAAGGTCGTAGCAGAGGGCCGCACGCACGCCGGGAACCTTGTTCGCGACCATCGCGGATCCGATACCGGCCCCGTCAACGATGATCCCCCACCGGCACGTGCCGTCTGCGACCAGACGAGCGACCTCGTGTGCGAAGTCGGGGTAGTCGACGGCCTCGCCGGAGTCGGTCCCGCAGTCATGGACGTCGTGACCCGTCTCCTTGAGCCTGAACGCGAGTCGCTCCTTCAGAGCGAACCCACCGTGGTCTGAACCGATGGCGATCGTCGCCACTCCGCCGATCGGCGACGACGGGGCTTCTCGTTCAGGCAGCGGGGGAACGCGCCCTGCGTCGTCGAGGACGCCGGTGACGATGTTCCGAACCAGGTCTCTGACCTCGTCTTCGAGTTGTGGCGGTTGTTCTGGCATACGCCTGTTTCCCTGTCGCTGCGAACGCCATGATAGGTGGCTGGCCGCAGCCGAACCGGCATAGCGGTCGACCGCTAGCCTCACGGGTATGGAGGCCGCAAACAGATGGGAGACGGAGGCGATCCGCGAGTCGCGGGATCGCCGACGCGGGCGACCAACCGTATCCCAACAGCGCAAGGCGCCCGACCCCGACGGCGAGTGGCGGACACTTCGCGAGGCTTCGGAAGAGACCGGGATCCCGGTGGGAACCCTCCGGAAATGGTGCCGTCGCGAGTCGGTCGATTCCTACCTCGAATCAGACGGCGAGTTGACCCTGAGAATGCTGGAGATGGGATCGGTAAGGCGGAACGCGAGGGAGTTGGGTCGCGAGTTGGACGGAAGCAGACAGCAGACAGCCAACAGCCAACAGCCCGAACTCCCGGATGAGGACGTACCGACTACCGACTACCGACTACCGACTACCGCCGGCGAAGCCGGCAACACCATGATCGTCCCCATTGATGCTTGGGACAAGATGTTGACCCAGTTGGGGAACCTCCACGAAGCCGGCCAACAACTTGCCGAGGCCAGAGAGCGAGCAGCGAAGGCGGAGACGGAAGCGAAGTTCCTGAGGGAACGGTTGGCGGAGGTGAGGAAAGGCAAGAGCCCAGAGCCGGCCGACAGCAGACAGCCAGAACCGGAAAGCCAACAGCAGACAGCGGACAGCAGACAGCCAGAACCGGAAAGCCAGCAGGCAGAACCGGAGAGCTACCAGCCACCAGATACCAGATACCAGTCGCCGGATGCCGATCCTCGATCCGAGACCACGTCTTTCTGGCGGTATGTGATGCGCGGCTGGAAAGGAAGGAAGCGATGAGGGCATCCGCTGCCCCGTTCGGAGATTCCCTGCTC
>JAYEIJ010000160.1:0-1894 GCA_034660035.1 Actinomycetota bacterium
CGTCAGCCCGAACCCGCTGATCACGCTGGCTGCTCGTGCGCGGGTAGTTCTCGGAGTCGCCGACGGACAAGCACAACCCCACCAGAAGTACAGCTCTCGATCCGACGCCAGCCGCCCATATCGGCACTTATGCACCGTGTTTCCGTGTCCCTGGCGCTTGGCGTCGTGATGCCGTGTGCTAGCGTCGAAATCCGGTTCGTAAGAGGGAAGTAGAGGGTCCATGCCACAACCAACGTATGCAGTGCTTGTCCGCCTCAAGTCGGAACTTGATCACGATGACATCGTGCGCATCATGAAGGAACGAGCGCCAGAATTCCGCGTGCTGGAGGGACTTGAGCAGAAGTACTACCTGAAGGGTCCGGAGCCGGGCGAGTACGGCGGCTTCTATCTGTGGCGCTCACTCGACGACATGATCCAGTACCGCGAATCGGAGCTGGCAGCCACGATCGCTGCCGCGTATCAAGGGGTAGGCGCACCGTCCGTCGAGGTCTTCAAAGTGGAGATGCCACTCCGCGACTGACGGTTGGGGGGTCAGAGATCGTCGCCTGATCCCGAGACTGGGAGAGGATCCAGGTGACTCGATAGACCGCCCTATATCCTCACCTATGCGCTTCGACGAGTTGAGTTGATGTGGTGCAGGTCGGTTCTCCCGGCTGGGGTTGGGAGTAACACATGGGTATCGAATCATCAACGGTCGCGATCGCACCACGAAGCGAGGAGCAGGCGTTCGAGGTCCAGCTGGCTCTAGCCGGATTCTTGACGGGGTATTCGGGTAACACCCGGTTGGCGTATCGGCAGGATCTCCGGCAGTTCGTCTCCTGGTGCACGAACCAGGGTCTTGATCTGCTCGCTGTGCGGCGGACACACATTGAGTTGTTCGCCCGCTGGCTCGAACACCGTGGTGCTGCCCGTGCGACTATTGGGAGACGCCTGTCGACTGTGACGGGGTTCTACCGGTACTGCGTCGAAGAGGAACTCCTCACGCACAATCCCGCAGCGAATGTGCGACGGCCCCGGCTGCGACAGGAGTCCACGATGAGCGGACTGGACCGAAACGAGCTCGGCGCGTTCCTCGTCCAGGCGAGCTTGTCCGGAACTCGGGACCACGCCCTTGCATGTCTGCTGGCATTGAACGGGCTGCGGGTCTCTGAAGCCCTCGGCGCCGATGTCGACGACCTCGGACTCGAACGTGGCCACCACACATTGCGGGTGAACCGGAAAGGAGGCAGGACCGTCATCATCCCGCTCGCACCCCGTACAGCGCGCACCGTGTACCTCGCTGTCGGAGAACGCAGCGAAGGACCGATCTTCACCACCGACGCCGGACAGCGAATGAACCGGCACCAAGCAGCCCGGGTCGTGCGCCGCTTGGCGAAACATGCCGGGATCGACAAGACGATCAGCCCCCACTCACTGCGACACAGCTTCATCACCGCCGCCCTCGACGCCGGCGTTCCTTTGCGTGACGTCCAAGAAGCCGCATCGCACGCCGACCCCAGGACGACGATGCGTTACGACCGTGCCCGACGCTCCCTCGACCGGCACGCCACGTACATCGTCGCCACCTTCGTAGCAGGAGCATCCCGATAGCCCAGAAGAACGACGACAAAGAAAGGGGGCTCGGGGAAGACACCGAGGGACGTCACCTATCGGCCTCTCAGCCTTCCAGCGTGGCCGGCTTGCGCCCTCTCACACCGGCTCTTCGGTTCGGTCATTGCCCCGAGCCCAACACAAATCATACCCGCTCGAGTCGAGCGCATAGGTGCCGATATGTGCGGCTACGGAAGGGGGTGTTCTGCGAAGAACTTGTACACCTCTTCGAGATAGTCCACTTCTTCATATACGGCGATCCACTGAGTGGCTGGTCCTTTGGCTTCGTGAAGCGGGTAGACAT
>JAYEIJ010000161.1:0-1893 GCA_034660035.1 Actinomycetota bacterium
CTCCCGTGTCACCGGTCGCTCACTGTAGCGCACGGCAGCAGACCCCTGGTCGGTGGATCGAATTGACAAAATGTCAACCGAACAGGGATGATACGGTAGAGCACTATCGAGGAGGATCGACGATGGAAACCGCTTCATTCACCGTCAACGGAACCCCGGTTGAAGTGTCCGGCGATCACCCGCACCTCCTCGCTGCGCTGCGCGAGGAACTCGGCATCACATCTCCCAAGGACGGCTGCTCGCCGTCCGGACAATGCGGAGCATGCACGGTCCTCCTCGACGGCAAGGCGATCCAGAGCTGCCTCGTCTCGATGGAGAAGGCGAGCGGCAAGACCGTGACGACGCTGGAGGGATTCGAGGTCGAGGAGCGCGTCCGGCTCGCCGACGCATTCGCTTCCACCGGCGCTCTCCAATGCGGCTTCTGTACGCCGGGAATCCTCGTTCGCACCAAATCCCTCATCGACCAGAAGGGCAGCGACCTCGATCAGAAGACCGTCAAGGGTCGCCTTGGAGCGCATCTGTGCCGTTGCACCGGGTACACGAAGATCTTCGAGGCGATCGATCTACTGGTCGCAGGCGAGGTCACTCCCCCGAAAGCAGCGACCGGGATCGGGGACGCGGGGGTGAAGTACGAGGGCGTCGAACTGGCGCTTGGCGACCGGGGCTACGTCGACGATATCAAGCCCGAGGGCCTTCTCCAGAGCGCGCTGCGTCTCACCGACCATGCACGCGCCGACGTGATCCGCATCGACACCTCGACGGCGGAAGCCGTCGAGGGAGTCGTCGCCGTCTTCACCGGCGCCGACGTACCCGGTCGGATCCACGTCGGGATCATCCACCAGGACTGGCCGGTGTTCATTCCCGAGGGTGGTCGGACGTCCTACTACGGCGACGTGCTGGCGATCGTCGTCGCCGAATCGAAGGCCATCGCTCGCGCCGCTGCCGATCTCGTCGAGATCGAGTACGAGGTTCTCGAACCCTTCGCAGACCCACACTCTGCCCTCGCCTCCGATGAGAACGCCGTGTGGGGTCTCGACAGCAATGTCCTCTCCCGCTCCGTCTACAGTCGGGGCGACGTCGACGCAGCACTCGCCGATGCCGCCTTCACCGTGCACGAGACCTTCCTCACCCAACGGGTCGAGCACGCGTTCCTCGAACCCGAGTCGACCCTCGCCGTCCCCACCGATGACGGAGGGCTGCACGTCTATTCGGGCAGCCAGGGTGTCTGGGACGATCGAGCACAGATCGCGGCGATCCTCGACGTCGAGGAACAGTCGGTCACCGTCGAACTCGTCTCCAATGGCGGTGGCTTCGGCGGAAAAGAGGACATGTCGAACCAGGGACAGACGGCGCTGGCCGCGTACCTCCTTCGCCGGCCCGTCGCCTGCACACTCACCCGTGAACAGTCGTTCCGAATGCACGCCAAGAGGCATCCGATCGAGATCGAGGTGTGGGCCGGCTGTGATGCCGACGGCCATCTCACCGCGTTGCGCTCACGGATGATCGGCGACTCCGGCCCCTACGCCTCGGTCGGAATGAAGGTCCTCGAACGAGCTGCCGGCCACATGAGTGGTCCGTACGTCGTCGACAACATCGACGTCGACGCAGTCGCCGTCCGCACCAACAATCCCGTCTGCGGTGCCTTCCGCGGTTTCGGCGCCAATCAAGCTCAGTTCGCCATGGAAGGCGTCGTGGACCGTCTGGCAGAACAAGTGGGCATTGATGGCTGGGAGATGAGATCGCGCAACATCATCGAACCGGGCGTCGAGTGGGGACCGGGCCAGATCATGGACGACGGTTCACGCGGGATTCGAGAGTGCCTCGACGCCATCAAGCCCGCATACGACGAAGCGAAGGCAGACGGCAAAGCAGTCGGACTCGGAATCGCTCTCA
>JAYEIJ010000162.1:0-4569 GCA_034660035.1 Actinomycetota bacterium
TCTCCGGTGGAGCTGAGGGGATTCGAACCCCTGACCCCTTGACTGCCAGTCAAGTGCTCTGCCAGGCTGAGCTACAGCCCCGGAAGATTCGGGATTCTATCAGGCCTCGGACGTAGCAGCGGGTTCGGCGAATTCGACCCGCGGGGCGTCGGCCCACAGCCGTTCGAGGTCGTAGAACTCGCGCGTCTCGGCGTCGAAGAGGTGGATGACGAAGTCGCCGTAGTCGAGCAGGACCCAGCGGCCGTAGTCCGCCCCCTCTCTCCTCACCGGTCGTTCGCCGAGTTCGCGCAGGCGCTGCTCGACGTCATCGGCGAGGCTCCGGACGTGACGGTTGGACGTCCCGGTTCCGATCACGAACACATCGGTGATGACCAGGAGATCCGAGACGTCGAGAAGAGCAACGTCGTTGCCCTTCTTGTCGATGATCGCTTCGGCAGCGGCACGCGCTGCGGTTTCGGCGTGCTGGTTGGCTGGGATAGGGACTCCTTCTGCGGATGCACCCTGATTCTAGGAGAGAGTTCTCCTTGGTTCAGGACGGTTTCTGATAGAGATGATGTTCGGCCACGTAGTTCAACACAGCGTCAGGAACCAGGAAGCGTATCGATCGACCTTCGGAGACGTGTCTTCTCAACATGGTTCCGGAAAGATCGATCGGCGGCATGTCAAGCCAGTCGATCTCTCGTTGCAGGGCGTTCTCGACGTCTGCACGCTTCACTCCCGGTCGCGGCACTACCGCGATCTGCGCTCGTTCGAGCAACTCGTTCGCTCGGTGCCAGGTCGGTATGCCGCCGGCCGCGTCGGCACCGACGATCAGGACGATCCGCTCTTCGTCGAAACTCTCCACCGTGTCGATCGTGACGGTCCATCCGTCACGATGTACTTCCCGATCGTCGACCGTGAAGTACTCGATTCCATCGACCGCCAGTTCGGTCATACGAAGCCGGTGGTGGGCCTCGGATACGTCCTTTCCAGCTTTCTGCCAAGGACGCCCTGCGGGGATGAACGTGACCGTGTCGACGTTCAGCTGATCGTGAGCGGCCTCGCCGGCCGCGAGATGAGCGAAGTGGAGAGGGTCGAATGTTCCGCCGAAGATGGCTCGCATGGTGCCCAGGATACGGAACTCCCAGCACCATGACGCGCAGCCACAGCGCGCCGGACGGTTCCTTGATGCACCGCAACGCGATCAGCGGATCGACATAGCGGTCACCGATGCGCACCGAGAAGTGAAGTGCGATCCTGCCGTCGTGAAATCCGATCACACCAACGATGTCTCCGACTCGGACCCTCTCCCCCTTCTCAACCGATCGTTGGGAGAGATGCGAGTACGACGTTCTCAACCCCCCGTGATCGACCGTGACCGTCCGGTTCCCGACGACCACTCCGCTGAAGGAGACATACCCGTCGCCGGCTGCACGGATCGACGCGTCGACGGGAGCGGCGACGTCGATGCCCCAGTGACCGCTGTATCGGCCGGTCGGCAGGAACCCGCGAACAACTCCGCCCGACACAGGCCAGGCCAGCGCGGCGCACGAAGGTGAAGCGATCGAAGTCGACAACAAGACGGCTGCAAGAAGCAGAATCACGGTGCTCCATCGCCGTCGCCGCACCAACAACCTACCGGACAAGTCGGTCCCTGTGAAGGGTCCCGTCATCCATCCGGCCACGGACCGGGTGACGAGCTATCTGAGGAAAACGCTCCTAGACGAGGACGATCAGATCGTCCCGGTGAACGGCGGCACCGCCCGCGACCGATGTGTGACGACCGAGAACGTCGCGCAGTGTCGAACCTGCGAGTCCGGCCAATCCCTTTCCGATCAGGCGACCGACCTCATCGTGGATCTCGACGGCATCACCCCGCAAGAAATCACCCTTCACCCCAACCACACCGGCAGCGAGAAGGGAACGACCATCATCAACAAGCGCTGCAACGGCACCCTCATCGACAGTGAGGACACCAAGCGACGGGAGACTGAACGCGATCCACAGGCGCCTCGCCCCGAGACCCGTGGACCGTGGCCCAACCCACGTACCGACGTCCTCGCCCGCAACTGCGTGTCGAACAGCATTCGGCTCGATCGCACCGACCACAACGGTCGGGATGCCCGAGAAGGCGGCCATTCGCGCTGCCGCGACCTTCGTGGCAACGCCACCCGATCCGAACGTTCCGGCACTCCCGCCCGCGTCGAGTCCGTCAAGAACGTCATCGGTGTGCCGCACAGCACTGAGGAGTTCCGGTTCGGCAACGAGGCGCGGATCGTGCGCGTAGAGGCCCGGCGTATCGGTGAGGATGATGAGAAGCCCCGCATTGACGAGATGCGAGACGATGGCAGCGAGCCGGTCGTTGTCCCCGAACCGGAGTTCGTCGACGGCAACGGTGTCGTTCTCATTGACGATGGGAACGATGCCGAGGCTGAGCAGGCGATCGAGCGCCGCTCGTGCATGGAGGTGTGGTTCCCGACCGGCGAGCACGTCTCGGGTCAAGAGCACCTGGCCGACGACCAGGTCGTGTTCGGCGAACGCCTGCGAGTAGCGCTCGATGAGTTTGCTCTGGCCGACCGCTGCGGCAGCCTGCAGTCCCGGGAGGTCGCCGGGACGCTCGATGATGCCCAGCGATGGTAGACCGGCGACGACTGCGCCGGAACTGACGAGCACGGCCGGGTGACCGGCGTCGCGGAGCCAGGAGATCTGAGATGTGACTCGATCGATCGCTTCGGCGTCGATGACGCCACCGCTCGTCGTCAGGCTGGAGGAGCCGATCTTCACGACGATCGGGCGACCCGGTTCGATGGGATATCTCATTGGGTCTCATCCTCGACGGCATCCGGGTCGTAGGTGAAGACCAGAGCCCCAATGCGAACATCGTCACCGGGTTGTGCTCCCGCTTCTCGGAGCGCACCGTCGATCCCGGTCCCAACCAGTCGCTTCGACACGAGGTCGGCCGCTTCAGGGTTCGTGAGGTCGTCAAGATTGACGGCCCGTTCAGCGGTCTTTCCTGTGACCATCCACTCGTCGCCCGATCGTTCGATAACGAATGCTTCACCCAGGGGCCGGTGCAGCACGAAACTCTCTCTCTCCGGTGCTTCGCGCTGGGCGAGTTCGGTCAGGTCGGCGATTCGGTGCAGCAACTCGCGGACGCCTTCACCGGTGGCGCCCGATATCTCGAACACCTCGAGACCCCGGTCGTCCGCCCATGCCGTCTCGCGATCGCCCGGCAGATCCGTCTTGTTGAGGACGACAACCCGGGGGCGCTCCGCGAGGTCGGGTGAGTGCGACTCGAGTTCGTGGACGAGAACGTCGTACTGGCGTTCAGGCGAGTCGATCTGGAGATCTGAGGGGTCGAGCAGAACGACCAAGACACGCGCACGCTCCGTATGTCGAAGGAACTCGTGACCGAGTCCCTTGCCCTCGGCCGCTCCCTCGATGAGGCCGGGGATGTCGGCCAGCACGAACTCGCGTCCGTCGATGGAGACCACTCCGAGATGGGGGATGAGGGTCGTGAAGGGATAGTCGGCGATCTTCGGCTTCGCTGCGGACACGCTCGCGACGAGCGTGCTCTTCCCCGAGTTGGGGAAACCGATCAATGCGCCGTCTGCGACCAGTTGTAGCTCGAGGAGGAGGGTCCGATCGTCGCCGTACTCCCCTTGTTCGGCGAACGAAGGAGCTCTCCGATCCGGTGTGACGAAGGAGGCGTTTCCGCGGCCCCCGCGTCCGCCCTCAGCAACGACGAGGCGCTGGCCCGGTTCGACGAGGTCGGCGATCAACAGCCCGTCCTCATCACGGACGACCGTCCCGAGAGGCACGAGGAGCTCGAGGTCATCGCCGTTGCGCCCGTGCCGAAGCTCGCCTTCGGCGTGTTCGCCGTCGCCGGCCTTCCAGTGCGGCTTGCGGTCGTATCGCAGCAGTGTGCCGATTCCCGCGTCGGTGGTGAGTACGACGTCGCCACCCCTCCCCCCGTTTCCGCCGTTCGGCCGACCCCGCGGCTTGCCCTTCCGCTTCTGGAACGAGGCAGCGCCTGCACCGCCAGCGCCACCGCGGGCGAACAGACGTACGGAGTCAACGAAAGAAGCCATGGGAGAACCGTAGTCCGTACTCAGTAGTCCGTAACCCGTACCCCAGCGCATCGGATCCGCAAACGCCGATGCGCCGGCACGAGGCCGGCGCGATCTGGATACGGACTACGGATTACGGGCTACGGAGTACTTCGTGCTCCCTACGGGAGCACGGACACCTGGCGGCGGCCGCGCTTCGTGCCGTACTGCACGGTGCCGGCGGTCTTCGCGTAGAGCGTGTCGTCACCGCCGCGACCAACGTTGTTGCCGGGGTGGATGCGCGTGCCGCGCTGCCTGACGATGATCGCACCGGAGTTAACGACCTGGCCGTCGAACACTTTCGGTCCGAGTCTCTGTGCTGCAGAATCGCGACCGTTCTTGGATGAGCCGCTTGCCTTGGTCTTGGACATCTCAGCCCTCCTTCTTCTCGGTCTTCGCCTCGGTGTCGGCCGACTTCTTGTCAGCCTTCTTCGTTTCGGCTTTCTCGTCGGAACCGACCGGCTTCTCCGCTGCCTTCTTC
>JAYEIJ010000162.1:4669-26072 GCA_034660035.1 Actinomycetota bacterium
GCCTTGGTCTTGGACATCTCAGCCCTCCTTCTTCTCGGTCTTCGCCTCGGTGTCGGCCGACTTCTTGTCAGCCTTCTTCGTTTCGGCTTTCTCGTCGGAACCGACCGGCTTCTCCGCTGCCTTCTTCTTCTCGGTGGGGAGTTCGATCTTCTTCACCTCGAGGCGGGTGTACTTCTGACGGTGGCCGGCACGGCGCCGATACCCGGTCTTGTTCTTGTACTTGAAGATGTCGATCTTCGGACCGGTTGAAGCGCCGACGACCTCGGTGGTGACGGTCAACTTGTCGAGAGCGTCGTGGTCGGAGATGACGCTGCCGTCGTCGTTGACGACGAGAAGCGGCGTGAACGTCACTTCCCCATCGGCCTTGATGCGCTCGACGTCGATAACGTCACCCTCTTGAACTTTGGCCTGCTTGCCGCCGGCGCGAATGATGGCGTACATGATCCTTCAATACTTGTGGTGGACGAGCCGACTCTCTCGGCGCGGTCATACGCTTCGCATGCGAAGCGCCCGGTCATGATAGCGGAACGAGGCCCTATGGCCAGAGCCGCCTAGGACTCGTCGACGTCTTCCGGATCGATGGTGATCGGAACTCCGGTGGTGGCGGCTTCTTCGTGCAGAAGAACGCCGCGCCCGTTGCAGCGCGGGCAGATCTCGGAGAACGACTCGAGAAGGCCTGCCGAGACGTTCTTGCGGGTCATCTCGACCAGTCCGAGGTTCGACACGTCGAAGACCTGCGTGCGCATCTTGTCCTTCGCCAGGTGCTCCCGCAGACGGAGAAGCACAGCGTCCTGGTTCTTCTGGATCTCCATGTCGATGAAGTCGATCACGATGATCCCGCCGATGTCCCGGAGCCTCAGTTGGCGAGCGATCTCCTCGGCGGATTCGAGGTTGTTCTGAAGAACGGTGTCCTCGAGGTTCGAATGACCGACGTACCTACCCGTGTTCACGTCGATGACGGTCAGCGCCTCCGTACGGTCGATGACGATGTGCCCACCGGAAGGGAGCCAGACCTTGCGATCGAGCGCTTTGCGGAGCTGATCCTCGACGTGGAATCGCTCGAACAACGGGAGTTCGTCGCCGTACAACTGAACCTTCTCGATCAGATCTGATCCCGTGCCCCCGAGATACGAGAGGATCTGGTCGTGGGTGGAGCGGTTATCGACGATCAATCGCTTGAAATCCCGGGTGAAGTGCTCGCGAATCACACGGATGACGAGCGGCGGCTCCTGGTAGATGAGCGAAGGGGCAGAAGCCGTCTTCATATCCTTCTCGATCCCGGTCCAGATCTCGCTCAGCCGGTCGATGTCCGACTTGATGTCCTCTGGCGTTGCGCCCTCAGCCGCTGTGCGGACGATCACGCCCATCCCTTCGGGACGGAACTCGGCAACGAGATCACGCAGTCTGCGCCGTTCCTCGTCGGGAAGCCGTCGCGAGATGCCCCTCACCTGCGCATCAGGGGCAAGCACCAGATAGCGCCCCGCCAGGCTGACCTGGTTCGTGAGACGCGCGCCCTTGTGGCCCATGGCATCCTTGACAACCTGCACGAGGACCGAATCGCCCGGTGCGAGCGCGGATTCGATGCGCTTCGGCTTGCCAACCAGGTCGTACGCGCCGTAGTTCACGTCCCCGGCGTACAGAACACCGTTCTTGCCACCGCCGAAGTCGATGAACGCCGCCTCCATCCCGGGGAGGACGTTGCGGACCTTGCCAAGATAGACATTGCCGACGAGGGAACGCTTGTCGGAGCGAGCTACGTAGTGCTCGACAAGAACCGGGCCCTCGAGAACGACGATCTGGGTCTGATGGGGCATGGAACGCACCAGCATCTGCTTGCGCGCTGTATCCGGAGGCGGGGCAACCTCAACGTGAGCCGGTCGACGCCGACGCCGCTGATCGGTGCGCTTCTGCTGCTGCTTTCTCGGTTGTCGCTTCTGCTTCGCCGGTTCCTTGGTGGTCGGCGCTTCAGCGGTCGAGAATCGGCGGACGGTGACAGCTTCGCCGCCGACCGTGCGCACCGTGCGCTCCTCTGTCGCAGATCCGCGACGCACTACGCGCGCGGATTTCTTCCGGAACAATCCCATCGGTGAACTCCTTCGAGGTGCCCGGGATCCGGCGAGGTTCGTGCACGAATGGTTTCAACGTGAGGTCGGGCACGACGGAATCTCGATGATCGATCGTCGCAAAGTGCCGGTAGACGTTGAGCATGCGCGTGTGCTTCTCGATGGTCCCAGGTCGGAAACGGCGACCGCGCTCTGCGGTCGTCTGAAAGCGAGAGTAGCGGACCCGATGGTCTACTCCCGGGCAATCGATCAAAGTAGATCAGTAGAGCAGTGCTGATCTACTGATCTACTGATTTACTGAACCCCAGCTCTTCCTGTCTCACTTCATCCGGGTCGTAGCACCGCCTACAGCGGGCCTCGTACGCGTCTTGGGCGCCGAGGACCACCAGTTCATCAGATTGGACCACTCGCTGAGTGAACAGGCCCGGTCCTCCACACCGATGGCAGACGGCGAGCGCCTTCGTCACGTACTCGGCGCGCAGCATCAACGATGGGATCGGCTCGAACGGCCGGCCGAGGTAGTCGAGATCCAGACCGGCGATGATCAACTGCTTGCCGGCAGCGGCCAGATCCATGGCCACGTCGACGAGGCCGTCATCGAAGAACTGCCCTTCGTCGATACCGATCACGATCGTTCGATCCTCCACGGCATGGAGCAGTTCGCTCGAGTCGGTGACCGGAATCGCCGCTGTGGAGAGGTTCGAGTGCGAGACGACCTCTCCGGTGGAGTACCGGGTGTCGATCTGGGGTTTGAAGGTCTGGACCGGGATCCTGGCGATGCCGTACCGGGTCACCCGGCGGATGAGCTCTTCACTCTTCCCCGAGAACATCGGTCCCGCGATGACCTCGATCCAGCCCTGATGGGAGCGTCGGTGCATGAACGATCACTGTAGACCGAGTGAGCAGCTAGACCTTGGCGGAGCGCTCCCCCGGAAGCGCCGAGCGACGCATCCAGATCGAGTGGGCAAGCCCGAGAGCGACACTCATCATCACGTAAACCGTGCCACCCGATGACATGAACGGAAGAGGGAGGCCGGTTACCGGCATCAGCCGAATGGTCATGCCGACATTGACGAAGACATGGAAAGCAAGGAGCGCTGCGACCCCTGTCGCTATCAGCCGACCGAATCGATCCGTCGCATTCGCCGCCGACACGAGCACCCGCCAGATGACGATCCCGAAGAGCACAAGCACGAGAAGGCTTCCGACGAAACCGAGCTGCTCACCGACGGCCGTGAAGATGAAGTCGCTCGACTGCTCGGGAACGAAGCGGAGATTCGTCTGGGTCCCGTTGAACAATCCCTTGCCGAACAACCCCCCGGTACCGATCGCGACCTGACTCTGCAACTGGTTGTACTGCGCCCCTAGAACATCGGTCACCGGGTCGAGGAACGCGGTCAGCCTCGTGATCTGGTACTCCTTGATCTGCCCCACCTGGAACAGGGCAACGGTGCCGATGACCCCGGCAACGGTCAGCGCTGCCATCTGTCGCCAGGTCGCGCCGGCAACGAAGACCATGATGCCTGCGATGAAGCCGAAGGCGAGCATGGTTCCGAGATCCGGCTGCCGGAAGATGAGCACCGCCGGTACGGCGACGAGCACTACCGCCCGCATCACACGATCCCACCGCATCGGCCGCGCAGCAGCGGACAGCAGCGCGGCAAGAGCGAGAATGACGGCCAGTTTCGCTATCTCGGACGGCTGGAATCGGATCGGTCCGAGCTGCATCCATCGTTGCGCCCCCTTCACCGAAGATCCGAGTGGACTCAGAACGAGGATCAGGGTGACGACGGAACCGAGGTAGATGGCCGACACCCACGGACGGAGCGTGGCGACCTTGATCAATGATACGACACCGAACGCCATGAACCCGATCAGCACGAACGCGGCCTGCTGCTCGACCTCGCGGGTCGGGCTCACGTCGAGTGCCTCGAGACGGGGGGCCGAAGCCGTGTAGATCATCAAGAGTCCGAGAGCAGACAGAGCCACGTAGGCGATCAGGAGCAGCCAGTCGGGACGAAGCTTCCGGTCCCGCCGGAGCAGTGAGATCTGGCTGCGATCGGTCGTGGTCGGCATCAGTCCATATCCGCCCCGGCTTGGATCGGCGTCACCGCTCCTTCACCGTTCAGAATGTACTGCAGGACCTGGCGCGCGACCGGCGCGGCCACTCGCCCTCCCGAGCCTCCCCGCTCAACGACCACGGTCACGACGTAGTCAGGGGACATCACCGGGGCCACTCCGATGAACCACGCCGTATCGACCTCTTGAACGTCCTCCTCTGCCTTGATGATCTCGGCGGTCCCGGTCTTGCCGCCCACAGTCCCCACTCCCGGGCCAAACCCGACGAAGGCGCCCCGGGCGGTGCCGATCGGCCCGTTGACGACCTGCTGGAAGTCGCGTCGCAGTGCCCGAGCCGTCGCCGGATCGATGTCGACGGTCGCCATGACCGTCTTCGGATTCTCGCTGACAACGTTGCCGTCTTGGTCTACGGTCTCCGAGAGAACGCGGGGCTTCCACAGCGTGCCGCCATTGAGCATCGCCGAGAAACCGTTCCCCAACTGAAGAGGCGTGACGAGAACCGCTCCCTGACCGACGACCGCGTTCATCAAGTCTCCCCCGACCCACGGTCCGGTCGCTCGAACTCGTCCGGTGTCCTTCCTCTGTTCCTCACGGAACCACTGCCGGTCCGGAATCAGGCCGGGTTTCTCGAACGGAAGGTCGATCCCGGTCTCTACGCCGAACCCGAACGAGCGGGCCCACTCTTGCCACAGGTCCTCGTTGTTGATGCCCGTCTCGTCCGAGCGCTCGTTCCAGATCCGGAGCGAGATCTCCCAGAAGTAGAGATCGCACGATGCTTGGAGGGCACCGTGGAGGTCGAGAGGACCGTGCCCGTTGCGTTTCCAGTCCCGGTACACCTGGGACGATCCGTCGTTGAATTCGAAGCGGAGGCTTCCGGTGCAGTTGTAGAGGTCGGTGTCTGACGTCAGCGGCTGCAGTTCCTCGTCGGATGGAGCGGGCGTAGTGGGAGTTTCCACTTCGTCTGCACCCTCGTCGTCTGCCGGAACCTCGCCCTCCTCGTCGCCGGCCGGAACCTCGGAATCTTCATCCTCCGGTGGCGCGGCCTCGGATCCACCGTCCCCCAGAACCCGATCACCCACCGGGCGATCCAGCGGGTAGATCTCCTCCTCGAGGGCCAGCACGTACGAGACGGCCTTGAACGTCGACGCCGGGGCATACTGGCCCTGAACGGCGAAGTTCGTGAAAGCGTTGATGGTTCCGAGGCTTTCCCACTCTCGCTGCGTGAGTCCACTCACGAACGCAGACGGATCGAACGACGGGTACGACGCCATCGCCATGATCGAGCCATCATTGGGATCTTCGACGACTCCGACCGCTCGCACCGGACACCAGGCATCGGAATGTGAAGCAACGATCCCATCGTCGGTGATCGCGATCACGCGCAGGGTCGTTGCGAACGCATCCCCCTCTTCAACCTCGAACCTTTCGCCGTCGACGTCGACGACGGCGATGCGTCGGGATCGGTCTGTCACGACCGCCTCGAGTCGCATGGTCCGTTCGTCGATCCCGGAGAGCAGTGTTCGATTGGCCACGCCGACTTCGACCCGCTGAACCGGAACACACACACCGTCATCATCGATCGGAAGGCCCGGATAGAGCGATCCGAGGACTTCGCCTTCATCGATCTCGACGACCGAGTCGACGGCGATGCTGTCCTCGTCGGTGACGGTGCCGGCCTCGTTCGGGTCGGCCGCTGCAGCTTCCGCCTCGAGGGCGGCGCGCTCAGCCTCGAGTTGCAACGCCTCTCGAGCCAGGAACAGCCGACTCGCGATGCTCCCGTTCTCCTCGGCCAGCGCTTCTCCTCGCTGGGTCATCTCGAGGTCTCTCGCCAGTCTGAGGCCGGCCTCGAGTGACTCCTGGAGCTGGGCTTGGATGCCGCTGTCGATCGTGAGAATGAGGTTGTTTCCGGGGGTCGACTCCTGCTCTCCGAGTCGCTGCAGTACCGACCGACCGGCATCGACCTGGTACTTGATGACCCCTTCGGTTCCGCGAAGCTGATCGTCATAGAAACGTTCTATGCCCGCTTTGCCAACGACGTCGGTCCCCTTCACGCCGGGGCGCTCGAGATCTGCCTCGGACGGATTGCCGATGTACCCCAGCACTTGAGCAGCGAGCTCCCCACCCGGGTAATCGCGGATCGGTTGCGGGATCACCGCTACCCCGGGAAAATCCTCCCGGTGCTCGAAGAGGATCAACGCCTGCCGTTCGGTGAGGTCCTCAGCGAGAATGATCTGGGCCCCGGAGTTGGCTCTCTCGAAACGATCGAGGATCTCGCTGGCCGGCTGATCGAGAAACGCTGAGAGGCGCCCGGCAAGATCCTCCTCGAAATCGTCTTCCAGAAGGCCCATGTCGACGACCACGGCAAGCGACGCCCTCGTCCCGGCGAGGAGTTCACCGTTGCGATCGAAAACGTCTCCCCGGGGAGCGGGTGTCGGAACCACGCGGATCAGGTTCCGTTCAGCCTCTGCGTTGTATTCGTCGGTCTCGGTCACCTGGATCGTCCAGAGACGAAGGCCCAGAGCACCAAGCATCACCGCCAGAACGATGCCTACACCAGCGAGTCGCCATGTGCCGGTCATACCGCCCACGTCCGTTCGGGAGGCCTCACCGTGACCTTCGTGAGCCAGAAGATCGGGTAAGCGAGGACCACGTTGTACAACGCCGGCACGAAAACGTGTCCGATGAATTCGGGACGGTTGATGATCCCTTGCCCGAACAACGTGCCGAGGACCGCATACGTCAACTGCCCGATCACGGTGAGACCGAACACGCCGAGAAGAACCACCAGCGTTCCTGCGATCTCACGATCGCGTACCTTCAACGCGATGAAAGCGACGACGGTGAACGTGCTGGCCCACAGCCCGAGCGGCGAAGCACTCAGAAGGTCCTGGAAGAACCCCCCGGTGAACGCGACGAAGAGGGCCTGCTCCGGATCGAGGAAGCGTGCCAGGGCGATCACCGTGAGCATCCCGAGCGCCGGTGCATACCCGAGCGGACGAATGTGCTGGAAGACGGTCGTCTGGATGAGCACCGCTGCCACCACAAGACCGAGAGCGATGATGACCTTCCCGCTTGTCATGCGCCACCCAACCTCGGCTCAGTGAAGGAGGGAGCCTTGACGAGTGGATCACGGTCTTCCACATCGGCGTCAAGCGGTGACCACCCGACGACGACCTTCACGAAGTCGAGTTGAGAGAACGCGGCCGCCGGATCGACGGTGGTTCTCAAGGCGAATCCGACGTCTGTAGATTTCGTCTCATCGGCAAATCCCACGACGATCCCGGGAGGGAACAGGCTCCCATCGGTGAGAACAACCGCTCCTTCGCGTACGGGCTCCGTCGCATCGAACATGTCGAGACGGAGCAGATTGTCCCCCCGCCCCGTGACCACGCCGGTGTGATTGGTGTCCTGCACCCGAACGCCGACCGAGACCAGCGGATCGGTGATGAGACGCACCCGGGCGGAAGACTTGGTGACGAGATCGACTCGGCCGATGAGGCCGTCCTCGTCGACGACGGCCTGTCCCACGACGATCCCGTTGTCCGATCCCCGGTTGATGAGTCGGATCTGATCGAACGTCGATGCGCCGGCGGAGTAGATCCGTGCCGTCACCGTCGCAAGATCCTCCGGGGGCGCGAGGTCGTTGATCGCCTCTAGTTCCGCAACCCGCCGTTCGAGAGCGGACGTCTCGAGGAGGCGTTGTTCGAGCCGTCGAACCTCCGCCTCGAGTCGCTCGTTCTGATCGCTGAGCCCGGCGACGTTGGAGATCCCGTCGACGAATCCGACGACGGGTCGTACGACGAGATCGATCGCCTCTTGGATCGGAGCAGCGAGCGTCTGGGCGCCACCGCGGATCACCGTCGTGACACTGTCACCGGAAGAACGGACGTCGAACGTCGCGATGAGGAACCCCACCGCCAGAAGTGTGATGAACAGCGCCGTGGAGCGGTCGAGACGCCGTCCGGAGGGGAACATCAGTTTCGACCCGGGGCCATGTCACCCGCGGCCGCTGGACTGGAGCACGACGTGAAGCACGTCGAACTCTTCCAGGACCGCTCCCGACCCGAGCACCACGCTCTGTAGAGGTCGTTCGGCGGTAACGATCGGCATGCCCGTCTCTTTGACGAGTCGCTGGTCGATACCGCGTAGCAGGGCACCTCCACCGGCGAGCACGATGCCACGTTCCATGATGTCGGCGGCCAACTCGGGAGGTGTCTTGTCAAGGGTGTACTTGACCGAGTCGACGAACGCTTCGACCGGTTCTTCGATCGCTTCGCGGATCTCCGCGCTCGAGAGCACGATCGTCTTCGGCAGACCTGTGATCAGGTCGCGGCCTCGAACCTCGGCGGCCGGTTCGTCGTGGTACGGCCACGCCGATCCGATCGCCATCTTCACCTGCTCGGCGGTTCGTTCGCCGAGCATGAGGCTGTATTCCTTCTTGACCCACTGGATGATCGCGTCGTCGAGTTCGTCACCGCCGATCCGGATGCTCTTCGATACGACGATTCCCCCAAGAGAGATGACCGCCACCTCGGTGGTACCACCCCCGATGTCGACGATCATCGATCCCGTCGGTTCGTGCACCGGAAGGCCGACACCGATCGCTGCGGCCATCGGCTCCTCGATCGTGTACGCCTTCCTCGCTCCTGCGTGGTAGGCGGCTTCCTCGACCGCCCGGCGCTCCACACCGGTGATGCCGGAGGGAACGCAGATGACGATCCTGGGGCGCGCGGCGAATCGACCGGTGTGTACCTTGTCGATGAAGTACCGGAGCATCTTCTCGGTCACGTCGAAGTCGGCGATCACGCCATCGCGCAGCGGCCTGATGGCCTGAATGTACGACGGGGTGCGTCCGATCATTCGCTTCGCGGCCATGCCGACCTCGAGCGGTCGGTTGTCGCGCGTGTTGATCGCGACCACCGATGGTTCGTTGAGGACGATGCCCTGGCCACGAACAAATACAAGGGTGTTCGCCGTGCCGAGGTCGATGGCCATGTCCCGACCTGCGAAGGACAGAAGGCTGTTCATAGGAGCAATTCCTGGGAGTGTGCTGTCAGTGTAACGATAGGTTCGTCTAGCGGTCCTGGAAGAAGAGTCCCAACTCTCGTACGGCGCTCGTCGGTGAATCGGATCCGTGGACGATGTTCTCGGTGATGATCAAGCCGAAGTCACCGCGGATGGTTCCCGGAGGCGCTTCGGCTGGATTGGTCGTGCCCATCAGCGTCCGGGCAACACCGACCGCCGACTCGCCCGACCACTGCATCGCGACGACGGGCCCGCTCGTGATGAACGCTTTGAGTTCCCCGAAGAACGGCTTGTCGACATGCTCGCCGTAGTGACGCGAGGCCAGATCATCGTCGATCGTCAGCATGCGCATCCTGTCGAGTGTCAGGCCTTTTCGTTCGAACCGCGAGACGACCTCACCGACGAGACCCCGGCGCACGCCGTCGGGCTTCACCATCACGAAAGTTGATTCATTTGACATGAGCCGGAAGGCTACCCGTCGTCGTCGGTTTCCGCCCAGGCGTCATCGGTTTCTACCCAGGCGTCATCGTCGTCATCGTCATCGTCACCGGCGTCGCCATCGATCTCGGATTCGATCCGGACGTGAACTCCGGATGGGTGGAACCCGGTCCCGATGAGAGACTCGCGTGCCTCACCCGCCACGTAGAGCGATCCAACGGCAGCAACGGCTCCTTTGGCGCCGGCGGCGCTCATGGCTTCCGCTATCGCGTCGGGCACGCTCTCGACGACCGCCGTCTCGCACCCCAGCACGGGGCCGGCCGACGCCGCGACGACCGACGCGTCGATCGCATCCGGGTCGTCGGGTGCGGTCGCCCACAGATGACCGGCGAGACCGGCGAGCGGTTCGAGGGTCTCGCCGGGAGATCGCTCTCCGCGCATGCCTGCAACGACATGCCAGTCGGTTCCCGGGAACTCGTCCCGGAGCGCAGCCGCCAGACCCTCGACACCTTGGACGTTGTGAGCTCCGTCGATGACAACGAGTGGACGATGGTGGACGACCTCGATGCGCCCCGGCTGCGTGGTCGCCGCCAACGCGTTCCGAAGAGCATCGATATCGAGGGCGCGCTCGAGGAAAGCCTCGGCCGTGGCGATCGCTGTGGCCAGGTTGTCGATCTGGTGACGTCCGTGGATCGGGAGGTAGAGCTCGGTGTAGTCCGTGTAGATGCCGACGATATCGACCATCCACCCGCCAACGGCCTGTGTCTCGTCGGCGACGGAGAAGGCGTCCCCGGAGCGATACCACTTCGCGGTGCATTCGTCGACGCGGGCGGTGATGGCACCTTCGGCTGCGGGCGGGAGGGGGCCGCTCACCACGATCCCTCCGGTCCCGATGATGGCGGCCTTCTCGGCCGCGATCTCCGCCAGGGTTTCGCCGAGGTACTCGACGTGATCGAGTGCGATCCCGGTGACCACCGCAACGGCTGAATCGACCACGTTCGTCGCGTCCCACCGGCCCCCCATCCCCACTTCGATGATCGCGACATCGAGCGCGACCTCGGCGAACACGGAGAAGGCGAGGGCGGCGGTGATCTCGAAGTACGTGATCCCGCTGTCCGTTCGACGTTCGTACTCTTCGACGAACCAGGCGATATCCGATACGGCCCGGGTGAAGGCCTCGGCGGTCAGCGGTGTTCCGTCGATCGAGAATCGCTCCTCCAGGCGATGGAGATGCGGCGACGTGAACGTGCCGGTGCGGATCCCGTGGGCACCGAGGATGTCGGCGACGAGACGCGTGACGGTCGTCTTGCCGTTCGTACCCGCGACATGGATGACCGGGTAGTCGGACTGTGGGTTCCCCATGAACTCGAGGACGCCCGCGATGCGCTCGAGACCCGGCTTCACTCCTTGGCCGATTCGATCGTCGAGGAACGCCTCGGCGTCGGTTCGGTCGACGATGTTCGGGATGGAGTCGGTCACCTGCTAGCCCAATTCGGTGAGTTGAGCGCCGAGCTTGGCGATGCGTTCCTCGGCCGAGGCGACCTTGGCTTCCTCCCCCGCCACGACCTCGGCGGGAGCACGATCCCGGAAGTTCGGGTTGGCCAGCTTGGCTCGCGAACGCCCGATATCGGCCTCACCGTCGGCGATGGCCTTCCTCAGACGCTCTCTCTCCGCGTCCACGTCGACGAGGCCGTCGAGAGGTATGAACGCCTGGACCGTGCCCGCGATGACCCGGCTCACGGCGCCGTCGGTGGGCGGCTTGCCATGCACAACGGTGCAGCCTGCGAGGGATTCGAGATGCTCGGCCCACCACGCTTCGACCAAGCCGTCCGGATCGTTGACCGTGATGTCGATCGGTGTCTTCGGGCTGATCTGGTGCTCCGAACGGAATCGGCGAAGCCTCGCGATGAGATCTTGCAGCGTGGCCATCCCCTCTGGGCCGCTCACAGCCGGCGGTGTCGGCCACGGGGCGGCGATCAGAAGGCTCCCGTCACCGAGTTCACTCCAGAGTTCCTCGGTGAGGAACGGGATGGCCGGATGGAAGCACTTGAGGAGATCGCGCAGCACCACACCGAGCGTCGAGCGGGTGACGGGGGCACGAGCCTCGTCGCTCAACGATGCCTTCGCCATCTCGAGGTACCAGTCGAAGACCTCGGCCCATGCGAAGTTGTAAAGCAGGCTGTATGCGTCGGAGAATCGATACTCATCGAAGAGGCGATCGAACTCGGTCGTGGCGTGAGAGAGTCTCTCCAGGATCCATGCGTCTTCGGGACCGGGATGCTCGGGGTAGCCGCCGTCGACGGGAACATCGTTGATGTCCATGTGCTCGACCGCGAACCGCAGAGCGTTCCACAGCTTGTTCCCGAATCGTCGCGCGGCGTCCGTCCACGCCTCGTCGTACGGGATGTCATGGCCCGGCGCCGCGGCCTGGATGAGGGAGAGCCGGACCGGATCGGCGCCGTACTGCTCAACAAGTTCGAGCGGGTCGAGGGCGTTCCCGGATGACTTGGACATCTTCCGGCCGTCCGGCGTGCGGATGAGCCCATGGATCGAGATGTCGGCGAACGGCTCCATTCCTGTGGAGTAGAGCCCCATCATCATCATGCGCGCCACCCAGAAGTAGATGATGTCGAATCCGGTGACGAGCACCGTGGTCGGGTAGTACTTGGCGAAGTCGTCGGTCTCCTCGGGCCATCCCATCGTTGAGAACGGCCAGAGCTGAGACGAGAACCACGTATCGAGCACGTCTTCGTCCGGGGTCAGCGCCGTACCTCCACATGACGGGCAAGTGGTCGGGTCGTCTTCTGTGACGATCACCTCGTCGCAGTCGTCGCAGTACCACGCGGGGATCGCGTGGCCCCACCACAGTTGCCGACTGATGCACCAGTCGCGGAGGTTCTCCATCCAGTGGAAGTAGCTGTTCTCCCAACGCTTGGGGATGAACCGGGTTCGTCCCTCTCTCACCGACTCGATGGCGGGGATCGTCAACGGCTTGACCTTGACGAACCATTGGAGCGAGAGCATGGGCTCCACCACGGTTCCACAGCGTGAGCAGTGACCGACCGAGTGATGGTGGTCGTCGATCCGCTCGAGAAAGCCCCGCTTCTTCAGTTCATGTCGGACGGCCTCGCGGGCCTCGAACCGGTCCTGACCGGCGAACGGTCCACCGTGCCGGGTGATGCGAGCTTCAGTGTCGATCACTTGAATCTCTTCGAGATCATGCCGCTGCCCGATCTCGAAGTCGAGCGGATCGTGGGCGGGGGTGACCTTCACAGCGCCCGTCCCGAATTCGAGTTCGACGCCTTCGTCGGCGATCACCGGGATCTCGCGGTCGAGAAGAGGGAGGCGAATCATGCGGCCCACCGCGTCGCGATAGCGGTCATCATCCGGGTGAACGGCAACGGCGGTGTCACCGAGCATGGTCTCCGGGCGAGTCGTGGCGACGGTGATGTGTCCGTCTCCTTCGACGAACGGGTACTTGATGTGGGTCAGTTCGCCCACTTCGTCCTCGTGTTCGACCTCGATCTCGGAGATCGCCGTGTGGCAGCGGGGACACCAGTTGATGATCCGATTGCCCCGGTAGATCAGCCCCTCGTTGTAGAGGCTGACGAAGACCTTGCGAACCGCCAGGGAAAGCCCCTCGTCGAAGGTGAAACGCTCTCGAGTCCAGTCGGTGGAGAACCCCATGGTGCGCATCTGCTCGGTGATGCGATTCCCCGATTTCGCCTTCCACGCCCACACCTGTTCGATGAAGCGTTCCCTACCGAGGTCGTGACGGCTCATACCTTCGTTGGCGAGTTCCCGCTCGACGACGTTCTGAGTCGCGATGCCGGCGTGGTCGGTACCGGGGAGCCACAGGGCGGCGTAGCCCTGCATGCGCTTCCGCCTGATCAGGACATCCTGGATGGCGAGGTCGAGGGCGTGGCCCATGTGGAGCACACCGGTGACGTTCGGGGGTGGGATGACGATCGAGTACGGCTCGCCGTCGGGGTTGATCTCAGGCCGGAAGGCGCCGGCGTCTTCCCAGACGGAATACCAGCGCGACTCCACGGCGCCCGGGTCGTACGTTGCCTTCATCATGCCCCTCGGTCATCGATTCCTCCGTGAAGGGTCAATGATAGAAGGAGGGACCGGCGAACCGGCCCTCCTTCCACATCGAAGTCGGGAGACCTCCCGACCCGTCGTTCGCCACAAGGGGGATGGTCGGACTGTCGGTTGCCTGTGTCCGGTCTGACGAGCGGGCCAAACACCCAGCCGGTTATGGCGCGGGTGCCCTTCGGGCCTGAGTCTCATCCTCCGCCGGAGATCCACCCTCGGAGTTCGGCCTTGTCACCCAGGTCGGGATGGAAGAAGTAGTAGTAGTGGAATTCGAGACCCTCGTAGACGCCCTCGCCGACGAAGTGCGCCTCACCGGAGGGGATGGCTTCTCGGTCCTCCGCCGCCTGCATAGCACCGCGCCATGTGCCCTTCTCGTTGGTGACAATGGCCTCCTCGGCCACTCACACCGTGCCCCACGACCCTGTGGGGAAGAAGCGGAAGCGGTCGCCCCGTTCGATGCCGCTGACCCTTGGGGCTGACATATCGAGTTCGCATGTGACGAGGAAGCTGCCGGGTTCCCCGTCGGCGGAAACACCGTCCTCCGAGAACTCACACGCCGCTGTGCCAGCGATTACCACTGAGTCGTCCGGTACGGCTCGCACTAACCCTCCCCACAGGGGGACAACAACTGTCAGGAGAATCGCGGGACACCACTCAAAGACAGCGCAGCCTTATGCGTGCCCGACAGTGCCTGGCGGGGGCGCCCGATCCGCGGATCCGGATTGGACGCACCCCTGTGTTGGCACGGACTCAGCTCAGTTGCTCCGGTCGGACGCGTCATATGAGAGCGCCCCGACCAAGGTTCCACCTACCAGGCCCGCGGTTTCGGAGGTGAAGATGGCCCAACCATCCTCCACGGACCATCCGGTCGCGTTCTCGAATCGGCCGGTGCCTCCTCTGTACGACTGTACACCCTGGATCAGATACGTCGTCGGCGATGTTGGGATGAGCTGCCCGGAGTAGGCGGAGTTCAGCCTATCTCCATTGGCCGCCTCGAAGAACCCAACGCCGCCCGTGAACTGGCCTGTTTCGAGGTTGGTGCAATGGTGTGCTTCTGCCGTCACTCGGCCCATGTGGGTTCCATGGCCTTCGATCTCGAGTCGAACGCCAACTGAGGGTGCCGGACACTCCAGGGATGGGTCCAGTACGAACGTCCCCGACCACTCCACTTGGAACGGTCGGTCGTGCGAAGCGCCTGGTTTGGCGGCCGCCGCTACCGGGACGAGCAACATCAACGCGCTCAACACGACCAGCACCTTCAGGAATCTCGATACTTGCATAGCCAACTCCCTTCCTCGTCTTCCCAGGAGTCCGCCCTGGGTAGATGTCGAACAGCCACATCATCCGGTTGTGGGGGCGTGTTCAGCGCGTGGAAGGCGCGTGCACTCGACCAAATCCTCCCTCCTCGAGTACGGGGGCATCGGAACCGTCCGGTTCGCGATCGCACGGCGAGACTCGCCGAGCAGGGCATGTGAGCGTCGGGGTATCCAGAGGCACAGAATATCCTAATCGCCGCCAGAGCCGAGGGTCTGGGCGCGGTACGTGCCGGGCCTCAGCTCCTGACTCCTCCCGGTCCGATCGAACGCGTCTTGGGGTTGCCCCGGGGAGCCAGGCCCTGCGCTGTCATGCCGATCGGCCACCCCAAAGGACGCTTCGGCCCTGTTCGCAGACGGCCGCTCAACGAGTTCGTGTTCCACGACCGCTACGGCAACCGCAACACCAGCAAGAAACCAGCGGTCGACATGCCCGCCCCTTATTGACCTGTGCGTGCCGGTACGAGCTGCTCTGCCGGTTGTGGACGGTACAGAATGTGCGGTTCTTGCCCCTGTACCGGTTGAAGGAGGAGGCGTAGGCTGAGGTTGGGAAGCAAACAGTTTCCCGGTGGCGAGGGTGGGTATCCGAAAGGCAAAGCGATGCGCCGACTACCCACTCTTGTCCGACTCCCATTGACACTCGTGGTTGCGGTAGCGATGTTGGCTGCAGGCTGTTCTTCTGGAACGACCAACACGACCACCGAGGCGACAACGACGACCACGATCCCGACAACAACAACGGCACGAATGACGGTGCTCCAGATGGTGGAAGACGCCAACGAGAAGATCGAGTTGGTGCCCCCCAAACAGCTTGCCGAACAGATTGAGTCCGGCGACGTCTTGCTTATTGACGTTCGTCAGCCGAGCGAGATTCAACGTTGGGGGACCATTGCCGGATCGGTTCCGATGCCCAGAGGCCATTTGGAGTGGTTCGCTGACCCTGCCAGTCCGTTCTTCAAACACGACGGGGTCTTCGGTGACTTCGACCGACGGACGGTCACGTTCTGCGAGGGTGGAGGGAACGGGGCCCTCACTGCAGTTGCACTCCAAGAACTCGGCTATCGCAATGTCGCGACACTCAAGGGTGGCATCCGCAATTGGGTGAACTCCGGCCTTCCGACGGTAGCCGGGTCAGAATCATCTACTGGCAGCCAATAACGAAGCACTTACGGGTGGCAGCGTATCCGACCCGTCGTTCGTGCTTGCGACGACATCTGTTGTGAACGTAGACACAATCGATCGGAGAACCCCGACAACCCACGTCCAGACGTCGGGGAAGCGAGAGGCTGCCCGCCGGACAATGGGGCGAACATCTGGGACCGTCTTCCTCTGCTACTCCTCTACTCCGCTACTGCTCGCCAAGCGTCAGCTGGGAATCAGGTGAGTGCGAAGTCGTTCGCTTCTGACGGATTCTCCGCTTCGGTACCCCGTCGGCGAAGAGCGGTTCATGCATCAGCGCGGCGAGGCGTTCCGCTGTCGGCCACCAGTCGTAGCCGTCTCCGACCTCGGAGGCCGGGATGTTGACGAGGCGTCCATCGCCGATCAGTTCTTCGAGATGTTCGTCGAGGATGTTCTCGATCTCCATGCGAAACTCGTCCGAGGTAGAGCGCACACCATCGGATGACAGATCGACGTCGGGATGAAGACGGATGACGACGTCGTAAGTCTTGGCCCACTCCCGGATCAACGGCTCAACGGCGAACCGGTCCTCGCCGCCGCATGCCCGCAGGTAGTACGCGTAGTTGTCCATCACACCCCGGTCGAGCACGAGAACCTCTGCTTTGGGCGCAAGGGTGAGTTCCTGACGGATCTGGGAGACGAGCACCCAGAGCTGTGCCTCTCCGGTGGCGCCTTCGTTGATGCCGAGGGGATTGTCACGCACGACCTCGCGCCCGAACTCCACGGAGCGACCCGCCCGTTGCATGGCATTGGCGAAGCCATGAGCTGCGGTGGTCTTACGGATGCCGTGGGACCCGATGAACGCCACCTTGGCGTTCTTCTGCCAGCGTCCCACTCCGCTCAGGCCGAGCGTTCTTCGGGCACGTCGGTCGATGCAAGTTCGGTGATGGGAACCAGCGTCGGGTTCACCCGCTCCCGAACGACCTGCTCGTCGATGACGACCTTTGCGATGTCGGATCTGGCGGGAAGCTCGTACATCGTGTCGAGGAGAACCTCTTCCATGATCGCCCGGAGGCCGCGGGCGCCGGTGCCCCGCTTCATGGCCTGCTCCGCGATCGCGATGAGCGCCTCGTCGGTCACGACGAGTTCGACCCCGTCCATTTCGAAGAACTTCTCGTACTGCTTGACGAGGGCGTTCTTCGGCTCCGTCAACACGTGAACGAGATCGTCGACATCGAGATCGTCGACGGTGGCGATGACCGGGAGACGTCCGATGAACTCCGGGATCAGCCCGTAGCCCAGCAGATCCTCCGGGAGCACCTCACTGAGCAACTCGGCCGGCCTGCGGCCGTCGACCGAGTGGACCTCGGCGCCGAAACCGACGGAGTTCTTGCCGATCCTCTTCTGGATGACTTCCTCGAGGCCGGCGAACGCACCGCCACAGAGGAACAGCATGTCGGTCGTGTCGATCTGGAGGAACTCCTGGTGGGGGTGCTTGCGCCCGCCCTGCGGCGGCACCGACGCCTCCGTCCCTTCGAGGATCTTCAGCAGCGCCTGCTGGACGCCCTCACCGGAGACATCGCGGGTGATCGACGGGTTCTCGGCCTTGCGGGCCACCTTGTCGATCTCGTCGATGTAGATGATGCCGGTCTCGGCTCGCTTGATATCGAAATCCGCGGCCTGGATCAGTTTGAGGAGGATGTTCTCAACGTCCTCACCCACGTAGCCGGCCTCGGTGAGCGCTGTGGCGTCGGCGATGGCGAACGGAACGTTCAGGAGGCGGGCCAGGGTCTGAGCCATGAGCGTCTTGCCGGTCCCCGTGGGACCGATCATCAGGATGTTGGACTTCTGGAGTTCGACGTCCTCGTCGGTCATCCGTTGCCCGGCGCGCACCCGCTTGTAGTGGTTGTAGACGGCGACGGCGAGGATCTTCTTCGCATGATCCTGGCCGACAACGTACTGGTCGAGGAAATCGAAGATCTCGTGTGGCTTTGGAAGCTCAGAGAACGAGACCTCTTCGATCTCGGTGAGTTCCTCGTCGATGATCTCGTTGCAGAGATCGACGCACTCGTCGCAGATGTAGACACCGGGTCCGGCGATGAGTTTCTTGACCTGCTTCTGCGACTTGCCACAGAAGCTGCATTTGAGGAGTTCGGCTCCCTCGTATTTGGCCACGGGTGGCCTCCCTACCCTTCGACGGCTTCGAGTTGACGGCCTTTCAGCACCGCGTCGATAGCACCGTACTCGACAGCCTCCTCGGCGCTGAGCCAAAAGTCCCGATCCGTGTCGTTAGAGATCGTCTCGAGCGGACGGCCGGTGTGAAGCGCCAGGATCTCGTTGATCTCTTCGCGCGTCTTGAGGATCTCCTTCGCGTGGATCTCGATATCCGTCGCTTGTCCTCCGACTCCCGACACATGGGGCTGATGCACCATGACGCGCGAGTGCGGGAGGGCGAACCGCTTGCCCTCTTTGCCTCCGGCCAGCAGCACGGCGGCTGCAGATGCCGCAAGGCCCATGCAGTATGTCGCGACATCCGGCTTGATGAACTGCATCGTGTCGTAGATCGCCATCAACGCGTAGGTGGAGCCGCCGGGTGAGTTGATGTAGAGGTTGATGTCCTTGTCCGGATCCTCACCCTCGAGGTGCAGCAACTGCGCCATGATGATGTTTGCAACGCCGTCATCGATCGGAGTTCCGAGGAAGACGATGCGATCCTTGAGAAGGCGGCTGTATATGTCGAACGCCCGCTCACCCCGGGGCGTCTGCTCTACAACGGTGGGAACTAGGTAGCTCATCTCACTCCTCGATCTCTGGGGACGGTTCCTGGTCCTGGCCATCGTCCCCGGTGGTGTCATCGTCGACTTCTTCGTCGTCTTCCTCGTCGACCGCAACCGGGGTCAGGTCGATCGTGTTCCCTTCGGCATCGACCGGGACTGCCGCGTCGGCGATCCGGTCGTGCGCCTTTCGTCTGAGGATATCACCGGTGAGTGACTCAATCTGACCACTCTCCACCAGCATCTTCTCGACGTCGGCGACCTCCATCTCCGATTCGGCGGCGATCGACTCGAGGGCCTCCCGATACTCGTCGTCTTCGATGCCCATGCCGTCGATCGCGATGATGCTCTCGAGAACAACCCGCGTGGACAGCGCCGAGATCGCCTGCTTCCTGGTGTCCTCGACGAAGTCGGCCTGGTCCCGACCGATGATCCGGAGGTAGTCCTCGAACCCGATGTTGTCGGACTCGAGACGGGTCAAGAGGTTGCGGACTCGAGCCTCCGTCTCGGCGTCAACGAGAGCCCGGGGTATTTCCAGGTCCACGTCGGCGACAAGCTGCTCGACGGCCTTCTCCTGGAGAGCGGATCGAGCGGCCTGGACTTTGTAGACAAGAAGGTTCTCGTCGATCGTGGCGAGGAGTTCGTCCGCCGTCTCGAATTCCGTTACGTCGGAAACGAACTCATCGGTGAGTTCGGGGAGCTGCTTCGCCTTGACCTCTTTGACGAGCGCCCGCAATGTGACGGCCCTGTCGCCGTCGCTGGTGAATGCGTCGGGAAGTGTGCCCTCGCCTTCCACGATGTCGCCGACGCCGGCGCCGACGAGGATCTCGTCCAGGCCCGGGAAGAACGATCGGGAGTCGATCTCGTACAGAAGGTCGCTCGCCGCGGCCTCCGGGATCTCCACGCCGTCGGCGTACGCCGACACGTCGATCGTAACGAAGTCTCCTTCAACCGCCGCACGGTCGACGTCTTCGAGATCGGCGAACTGGTTCCGGAGAGCGTCGACCTGGTGATCGATCTCCTCTTGCGAAACGACCGGAGGCTCGATCTCGATCCTGCGGCCATCGAAGTCCGGGATCGCATCGAGGACGGGCCACAGTGTGACGAGAACGTCCACTTCGACGCCGCCTTCATCTCGATCCCTGATCGCGGAGACGGACGGGATGGTCGCCGGGTCGAGTCCGCTTTCGTCGATCGCAGCGCCGACGGTGTCGGGAATGGCTTCCTCGATCGCTTCCGACCGGAGATGATCCGCCCCGACCATCCGCTCGACGATCGACCGGGGGGCCTTGCCCGGACGGAAACCCTTGATCTTCATCTCACCGGAGATCTTGCGTGCCGCCTTCGTCTTTGCAGATTCGAGCTCGGACTCTTCAAGCTGGATCGTCAGGGTTCGCTCGAAGCGACCCGTCTCGCTGACCTCGGTGTGCACTATCTCTCCATCGGTGAGGGGGAAGGACGAATTGGGGTGGCCGACGGGGTTCGAACCCGCGACCTCCTGGACCACAACCAGGCGCTCTACCAGGCTGAGCTACGGCCACCATGCGCACGACGTGCGGCTGTTGCATGTCGCTTGCGTTGACCAATCGTAGCGACGAGAGAGGCCAACAATGCGCACCCCCGGCACGACTCGAACGTGCAACCTGCGGATTAGAAGTCCGCTGCTCTATCCAGTTGAGCTACGGGGGCAGGGCTTGTGAGCCCGGAGGGGCTCGCGGAGCGGGTGAAGGGGATCGAACCCTCATGGCCAGCTTGGAAGGCTGGAGCTCTGCCATTGAGCTACACCCGCGTGCGACGGCGAGACTAGCAATCGTTCACCGACAGTCGGGCTGGTCGGATTCGAACCGACGACCTCAGCGTCCCAAACGCTGCGCGCTAACCAAGCTGCGCTACAGCCCGTTGACCGCATCGCGGTCGGTCAGGAATCGTACGCCATCCGAGCGGCTACGACCGGTTCCTGTCATACCCGGGCGGTACGTTGTCACGATGAGACCGGAAGTGCCGTCTGAACTCCTCGATCGTGCCAATGAGTGGGACGAGCTCCATCGATGGGAGCGTTCCGAACTCGGAAAGGCCCTCCGCCGTCTCGGTCTCACCTACGGCGAGATCCGTGAGCTGATCCCCGTCCCCAAGGGCACGTTGTCGAACTGGTGTCGGGACATCCGGCTCTCCAAGGAGCAGGTCAAAGCGATCCGCGATCGGTCCGGCCCGGCATCCCGAGTAGGGATCCCAGTCGACACGCAATGGCGAAGACGCAATGAGATCGAGAGGATTCGGATCGAGGCCCGAGCCTTCGCAGAGCAACACATCGACGACGCCTTCTTCACCGCTGGCATCGCCCTCTACTGGGGAGAGGGAGCGAAGACTCGGTCGGATCTCTCGTTGGCGAACGCCGACCCGAGAGCCTTGCGCCTCTTCATCAACTGGGTTCGCACCTACCACGATCTCTCCGCGGAGTTCGTTCTCAAGATCAACCTCCACGCCATGAACGATG
>JAYEIJ010000163.1:0-7989 GCA_034660035.1 Actinomycetota bacterium
TGCTGTCTGCTGTCTGCTGTCTGCTGTCTGCTGTCTGCTGTCTGCTGTCTGCTGTCTGCTGTCTGCTGTCTTGCTGTCCGCTGTCTTGGTTCTTGGTTCTTGGTTCTCGCTACTGGATACTCGTGGTCATGGACGATCGAGCACTCTTGATGGGCGCCTTCCGGGCCGGCATCGCCGGCGTTGATCCGGAGGCCGCGACCGCCGTCGCTGTGGAGCGACTCGGGTTGAAGCCGGAGCAGCGGGTTGTGGTTATCGCTGCCGGGAAGGCTTCTGCCGCGATGGCGCGCGGTGTCGCCCGGGTTGTCGACTCGGTCGAGGGTGTCGTCGTGGCTCCCGCACAGGCCGATGTGCCGTGTCCGGTCATCGTTGCGGGACATCCGATCCCGAATGAGGGCAGCGTCGCGGGTGCGCGCCGTGCGCTTGATCTGGCAGCCACGGCCGGATCCGATGACGTGGTTGTGTGCCTCATCTCGGGCGGTGCCTCAGCGCTTCTCGCGGCGCCGGCGGAGGGGCTCACGCTCGATGACCTGCGCAGGGCGAATCAGGCTCTCCTCGAATGCGGTGCAGACATCGTCGAAACGAACACGGTGCGCAAGCACCTCTCCTCCGTCAAGGGCGGGCGCCTTGCGGATGCGGCCGGGCGTTCACGTCTCGTCACGCTTGTGCTTTCCGACGTCGTTGAGGATCCGCTCGACGTAATCGCTTCGGGTCCGACGATTCCGGATCCGACCACATACGGGGACGCATCGGCCGTTGTCGATCGCTACGACCTGCGCGACCGCCTCCCGACTCGGGTTGTCGTCCATCTTGAGAGGGGTGTCGCGGGACAGATCCCGGAGACTCCGGGTGAGCATCACCCACGGCATGAGACCGAGATCATCGGTAGCGGGGCAGTCGCCGCAGAAGCAGCGGCGTCGTTCATCCGCTCGCGGGGTGTCCCCGCCAGGGTCGTCACGACCTGCCACACGGGTGAGGCGAGGGAGGCCGCCGTCACCGCTGTTGCGGCCAAATCGGACGCCGGCGAGGCTCTCGTGTTCGCAGGGGAGACAACTGTGACCGTCACCGGTTCGGGAAGGGGAGGACGCAATCAGGAAGCGGCACTCGCGGCGGCGATCGAGATCGGTGGCAGGCCGGTCACGTTCCTCGCAGGAGGTACAGACGGCATCGATGGGCCGACTCGCGCCGCCGGCGGAATCGTCGATGGGGGAACGATCGAACGCGGACAGCGACTCCATCTCGACGCGACCGCTGCTCTCGACAACAACGATGCCCACACCTATCTCCGGGCAACCGACGACCTCATCATCACCGGTCCCACGGGCACGAACGTCGCCGATCTCTGGTTCGTCCTCAACCGTGAACCACGGCATTCATAGGGAGTACGCCGCACTGTCTCCGTGTGTGACGGTCCATGTCCACACGTGGGGGGCCGGTGGTCTCGCCGGGGAGTTGGAGACGTAGGCCGTGCATGCCTCCCAGGTCCCGCGGGTGATGTTCGGGCCTAACGACTCTTGCCGGTAAGAGTCTCGGGAGCGAGAGTCGGGGTGAGTCTGGCGGTGACCATGAGAGAAGATCGAGTATCAATCGAACCAGAGTTCCTTCCGCCTCCCGATCAGGGGCGTGGACGAGGCGTTTGGTGGGTGCCGATCGCAGGGGCGGTCGTGGCGGCGTTCTTCTTCGGGTGGCTGCTGGGCTCCCCAGCGCCGATCGAACCCGACGGGACTGAGGTGGCGAGTGCAACCAGTACGGCACCGAGCGTGGAGACGACGTCCACGACCGTGACGACAACCACATCGGTTCCACGGACTCAACGGCGGCTGGCGGTGTCGGACGTGCCGCTCTCAGAGACGGTGCCCGGGTTCACAGACACGATCGTGATGCTGACAACACCCGAAGACAGATTCGACGTCATGCGTTGGAAGCCGTCGAAGCCGATGACGGAGGTGGTGTTGTCGCTGGATCGCGACGAAGACGGCTGGTTCGGCCCCTGGCCGGTGGGGTTGGACGCCTCCGGCGATTGGTTCGCCCAGGTTCAAGGTGGCGGAGAGCTAACGGTCCACCGGGTACCGGACGCAGTAGGAGAGTGGGGGGAGATCGAATCTGTCGGACTGCGCGTTGGGTCGGTGCTATGGCATGACACCGACCCGGGACGGCTGGCCTGGGTGGAGTGTCCTCGATCCTCGTCGGGACCCGCGGTTCTCTTCACCCTGGACGTTGCAGACCGATCTGTCGATCCCGTGCTTCTCCGCTCCTTTGACGGAGGCTGCGCAGGGGGGTATACGTGGCTGGAGGAGTGGACCAGCAGGGGTGTGCTGATCGGATCCGAGAGCGAGGGACGCTCCACCGAGAGCGTACTCATCGATGCCGACGGCACCGAGACCCCGATCAGGGTCGAATCCCCGATGCTTGCCGAGGGGCCGGACGGCACGTCACTCCGGGGTGAATACGACCCGGGAGAATCGGGTGTCACATGGTTCCTCTTGTCCCCGGACGGCCAACACCGCCGACCGGTGCCGGGCCTCGCCGACGACGAATCGCTCTTCGAAGCATCGTGGTCGCCCGACGGCACTCACGTGGCCCTCAGCATTGCGACGGACTTCGACAACCCCAATTCAGTGCTTCGCATCGTGCATCTGGCGACGGGTTCGGTTCTGACGGAGGTGGAGGTACCCGGTTTCGAGGTGATCGCGATGACGTGGTCCAGCGACGGTCGCTTCTTCATCCACGAGGCCTGGAATTCAGCTCTCGAGTTCTACGACACCGCCACGGATACGACAACCAGGGTTCCGCTCTCTGAGATCGTGGATGAGATCCGGGTCAGCGATGCTCTCGATTCCGGTTAGGTCTGCCGAACAGTCCACGCGTGGCGTCGCACGGGATCCGTCGCGTCGTTTTCGGGGTTACCCGTCGGTCGCGCTGCGGACGGACTCTGCGACTGCATGTGAGCCGCTCGGCGGTTCGATCCTCGCCCACCTGAGCCGATTCACGGCGGTCCGTCCGCCGTCGGTTCGGGTGGGTGGCGTTGAGAGAACGAGGTCTTCTCCGCTTTCGGTGGGCAGCCATCCGATGTGTCGGCGTTCGGTTCTCCCCACCCAGTTCGGCATGAGGCTCAACTCGATGTGATGGAGAACATCATCACCTTCGACCGTGTACGCACCGGCATAGCTGAGATAGCCCGCGGCGGCCGCGGCCCGGATGCCGGCCGGTGCGGCGCTCAAGGTTCGCGTCGGCGCCGGTGGTCTGTCGCTGCTCATGAGGGAGGCGTTCATGCGGCCATCGCCGGTGTAGGTGAGAAGACCGACCGGGTCTCCACCCCACGGATGCGTGGGGCGAGACTCGTTCACGGTGAAGGTCCATTCGACGAGACGCCAGGTTCCGATGAGTCGATGCATGATCTGGACCATACGCGGGTCCCGGATCATGCGGGGGAGTTGTTCCCCGAGTGACGCCGGAACTCTGCCGACCCACGGGACGTGATGGACCAGGTGGCCGTCACTTCGCTGTGACGTGATTCTTCTCGTCGACGGCAATCACAAGCGGAATCGGGACCGGGCCGTCGTCTTCGACGGTCGCGTAGTGGAACGTCATGATGATGACGAGATCTCCGGGCATCCCGAGTCGGGCCGCAGCACCGTTGAGACCCACGATCCCTGATCCCCGATCGCCTTCGATGGCGTACGTCGTGAACCGTTCACCGTTGTTCACGTTGACAACGTGGATCACTTCGTGGTCGGCGATCCGGGCGGCGTCCATGAGATCACGGTCGAGTGTGAGCGATCCTTCGTAGTGGAGGTCGGTCTGGGTGATCGACGCCCGGTGGATCTTCGAGCGGAGGAACTGGCGCATCTGGTGACTCCCTTTGTTGGTGAATCCCTGCGTCGTGGAAGGGTATCGAATCTGTCGTGAAACGGATCGATGATCCATATTGGCGCCTATCATAAGGCATGCCTAAACATCGAGAGCAGGAATCCATAGGCATGGTTCAGCACCAAAGCGGGACTTCAGAAGCAGAAGAGATGTACCTCATCACGGTCGCACGGGCGATCGAGGACGGTCGCACCGAGCCGGTATCCATGTCTCACGTTGCGGCCCAACTTGACGTGACGGGCGTGTCGGCCAATCAGATGATCCGCAAGCTCGACGCTCGCGGCTACGTCGACTACGAGCCCTACCGGGGTGTTTCGCTCACCGAGCACGGCCGGACCGTCGCGGCGTCGATTCTTCGTCGTCGCCGCCTCTGGGGCGTCTTCCTCTCCGAGCAACTCGGGTTGAGCCCGGCGCGCGCCGACGACATCGCCTGTGATCTCGAGCACGTGACACCGGACGAAGTCGCTGATCTGCTCTCGGGGCTCCTCGGAGATCCATCGTCGGGACCACAAGGGCGGATGATTCCGGATGGAGCCGAGGGCGTCCTATCGCCGATGACCGAGCCGCTCTCAACGATCGCCGCCGGGACCCGTGCATCGATCGTCGCAGTCGATCTCCCGGAACCCCTCGCTGCGTTCGTTGCAGATCAGGGACTGACTCCGGGCGTGTCTATCGAGGTGCTCGGCGTTGGCAAGCACGGTGACCGCCTTGTAGCGATCGACGGTGCCTGTCTTCACCTCGGCACCGACATCGCAGACGGCATCCGTATGGAGATCCGATGACGGTCGGAACCATTCCACTCGGTCGTCTGGCGATCGGCGCCACGGGCATCGTCGTCGGGTATAGCTCCGACGTGGGTGTCAGGCGCTTCGTCGAGATGGGATTCGTACCGGGCACACGGGTCACCGCGATGCGCACGGCGCCGCTCGGTGATCCAATCGAGTACGCGGTCATGGGCTCACGAGTCGCCATTCGGCGCGGAGACGCCGACCTCGTGATCGTGCGGGAGGCGGACTGATGGTCGCCCACGATCGCAGCGATTCGTCCCTCTCTCCCGGTGGGCTGACGGTCGCCCTGGCCGGCAATCCCAACACCGGCAAGTCTTCGATCTTCAATCTGCTCACGGGAGCGAAACAACACGTCGGGAACTGGCCGGGGAAGACGGTCGCACGGGTCGATGGGTCGTTCCGCTACAACGGCTACACGGTCGAGATCGTTGATCTCCCCGGCACCTACAGCCTCAACGCCTCGTCCCCGGAGGAGATGATCGCCAGGGACTATCTGGTTAGCGGCGGATCTGATGCGGTGATCGTGGTTGTCGACGCCGCCAATCTCGAGCGCAATCTCTATCTCGCAGTTCAGGTCCTCGAAACCGGCGTTCCCACGATCCTCGTGTTGAACATGACCGACGTGGCCACCTCGCGCGGAATCGACGTCAACTCCGACGAACTCTCCGCTCACCTGGGTATCCCCGTCGTGCCGATGGTGGCTCGCTCCGGCGACGGAATCGAGGATCTGAAGGATGCCGTCGCGACCATCGTCGCGTGGGACGGTGTTTCGTGAACTCCTTCCGTGTCGACTACGGCACCGACGTCGAAGCAGCGATCGAACGTCTCGTTCCGGCGATCGCCGACGCGGCCGAGATCGCCGACCGGTTCGATGCCCGTTGGCTCGCCATCGCCCTCATCGATGAGGATCCCGGTCTTGCAGAGCAGATCGAACAGCTCCCCGGTGGCGATGGGATCCTGCTGCTACGAGATCAACTCCTTGCAGATCTTCGTTCCGCCATGGGCACATCTGCGGAGATCGCGATCGCCGGTGCTCGCTTTCAGGCGGTCAACGACATCGTCGGGGCAGTGACGGAGACGACACAGAAACGGGCACGAACCCGGACCGATCGCATCGATGCCGTGGTGACGAATCGCTTCCTCGGGATCCCGATCTTTCTTGCGGCGATGTGGGTCGTGTTCAAGATCACGGCGGACGTCGCCGGAGCGTTCCTCGAGTGGATCGACAGCACGGTCTCGGGACCGATCGACCACTTCATGCGCAGCCTGGTTGGGGTTGTTGGTCTCGGCGGCACCTGGGTTGAGAGCCTTCTGGCGGACGGCGTCGTCGCTGGAGTCGGTGCGATTCTCGTGTTCATCCCTGTGCTGTTCTCGCTTTATCTCGCCCTCGCCTTCCTTGAAGACAGCGGCTACATGGCGCGTGCGGCATTCGTGATGGACCGGGTCATGGGCGGCGTCGGGCTGCAGGGGAAGAGTTTCCTCCCGATGCTGGTCGGCTTCGGTTGCACCGTTCCGGCGGTCTACGCCACGCGAACGCTCGAGAACGAGCGAGATCGAATCCTCACGACGCTGCTCGTGCCGTTCATGAGTTGCGGAGCACGCTTGCCCGTCTACGTGATCATGGCGTCGGTGTTCTTCCCCGAGTACGCGGGCGTTGCCGTCTTCGGCATGTATCTCCTCGGCATCGCGGTCGCGATGGTGATCGGATTCCTGCTGAAACGATCCGTGCTCCCTGTGACAGATCCGATGCCGGCGATCATGGAGATGCCTCCGTACCGGCTTCCGACGTTCCGGTCCATCTGGTTCCACACCTGGACACGGACCCGCGCCTTTCTCAGAGAGGCCGGATCGATCATCTTCATCACAACGATCGTCGTCTGGCTCCTCATGGCGATTCCCATTGGGGGAAGTGGCTCGTTCGGGGACACCGATGTGGACGAATCTGCGTTCTCGTCGGTGGCAGGAGCGATCGCACCCGTCCTCGAGCCCGCGGGCTTCGGGTCCTGGGAGGCCACCGGGTCGCTCATGTCCGGTTTCGTCGCGAAAGAGGTGATCGTCTCGACGATGGCGCAGGTGTACGGCGTCGAGAGCATCGAAGTTGTCGAGGACCCGGCGATCGTCCACTCCGTCGTTGAGATCTTCACCGGATTCGGCACAGCGGTTGTCGACGCCGTGAAGTCGATTCCCGGCATCTTCGGGATCGATCTCACGACCGGCGGAGCAGAGAAAGCTTCGAATGGTCTGTCCGCGTCGATACGAGTCGGGTTCGAGGAGAGCAGCGGCGGTTACGGCGCCCTCGCCGCGCTGGCGTTCATGGTGTTCATCCTCGTCTACACGCCATGCATGGCGACGGTCGGAGCGATCCGTCACGAGATCGGAACCCGCTGGATGTGGTTCAGCGTCATCGGCCAGACGTTGCTTGCCTGGGTGATGGCCGTCGGGGTCTTTCAGATTGGAAAGCTGATGGGTCTGGGATGACGGTGCTCGATCAACTCGTCGACGAGCTGCGCTCCGAACGCGGACCGATTCGGTCGAGCGATCTCGCGCACCGAATCGGGGTCTCCGAACCGGCGCTTGACGGCATGATCGACGTCCTCACCGCCAAGGGCGTGTTGAGCGCGCCGTCCGGATCGACGCAAGGCGAAGCCATCGCCTGCTCCGGAGTGGCCTGCGGAGCAACGTGCGTCGGCCTCGATGCCTGCCCGTTCATAGCGAGCGTGCCAGAGACATACACGTTGGTTGTGGACCAGACAGTCCCGTTGCCGGGCCTGGTAGAAAAGCAGAGCAGCTCTGAGCTTTGAGCGGTGAGCAAGAGTCCTTACCGACTACCGACTACGGCCCGATCACTTGATCCCCGAGTGCATGAAGCTCTGGATGAACCGGCGCTGGAAGACGAGGAACACGATCAGGATCGGTGCGGCGACGATGAGGGTTGCGGCAGCCAACAGGGACCATCGTGCGCCGATCTCGCCAAGCTGTGTGAATCGCGCCAACCCTGCGGTGAGTGGTCGGGACTGCTCACTGTTGGTGATGATCAGCGGCCACAGGAACGCGTTCCAGTGGAACGAGACCGATGCCAAACCGAAGGCGACGTACGTTGCCGTCGACGGCGGGATGTAGATGTTCCTGAGGAGCTGCCACCAGTTGCATCCATCGATAACTCCTGCGTCGACCAGTTCCCGTGGCACATTCAGGAATGCCTGTCGTATGAGGAATGTCCCGAACGCGGAGCCGAAGAACGGGATGGCAACCGCAAGCCGTGTATCGAAGAGCCCCAACTGGCGGATCGTCGCGAAGTTCGGAGCGAGAAGCACTGCCGTCGGGATCATGAGTT
>JAYEIJ010000164.1:0-1866 GCA_034660035.1 Actinomycetota bacterium
AAGCTCTGCCACAGGGACCTCTGTCTTGAATACCTCGGGCACCCGAAGCAGCTCCGAACAAGCGTGGCCTGAGATTCGGTAGATCTCCGACACCGCGATCCCCGCAAGCGAATTGCGAGATCCACCCGGGCTGCCAGCGAGCCGGAAGCCTGGTCCAGCGAACTTGTCCATAGACGTTCGAAGATGAGTCCCGACACTCCGCTCGCTACTCGGATTCACTCCCACCGTCGATGGATGTCCCCTTGGCACGTCTCCTGATCGGCGGCGGATCGAGCACCGGCATGACACGCAACATGAACTGATCGAACTGAGGAACGGTGAAGGCGGCGTACCCGTGCATCGGCGTGTAGAGGAGACCCTTCTCGACCAACCCGGAACGAGTCGGGCCACATTGATTGGACGTTCGATTCAGTAGCGGCGCTACATCGCTCGCGAGTTGCGCTTCCGGACCGAGCTCGGCCATCGCCCGAAGGTAGGCCGCTTCAAGCTGCGTAGCACGATCGAGCCGAACACGGAAGAAGCTGCTGTCAAGCTTCTCTTCCACGACCGAGCGAGCGGTCGCTATGTCATCGGCCTCCACACGATTGTTGGAGGCAATCGACCACACCGCATATCCGACCTCTTGAAGGAAGTACGGGTAGCCATCGGTGAACTCCAAAGCGGCGGCGACCGCATCGTCGTCATACTGGACTCCCAGAGTTTCCGCCGGTTCGCGTAGTGCCTGCGTCGCGTCCGCTTCACCCAGTGCCCCAATCTCCGGAAACTTGAAAAGCCTCTCGGCATACGACTTCGCCTCACCCGCGAGTTCTGCGATCTGTGGCAAGCCCGCCCCAACCATCGTTATCGGCACCGACCGCTGAACCGTCTTGTGCAGAGCCTTGACCAGCCCCTCAAGCTGAGCCCTACTGAGAAACTGGATCTCGTCAATCAGTAGCACGACGCCCGTTTCGTGGTCTTTCGCCGCCTCGCCCACGGCCAGGAACAGATCGGTGAGGTCAACATCCATTTGGCCGGAATCGGCCAAGCCTTGTGCTGGCGTTGCGTTGAGGCCGGCGGTGAGCGTACCACCGGGGTCAATACCCAAGGTAAACGATCTCAGCACGTTCGCCGCCCTTTGCATCCGATCCCGCCACCGCTCGCGGGGAGCAATTTCCAGCAGCAGTCGACGAAAGTGCAGCGCCAGTTCTCGCCGCAATGCGGAGTCGTCGTGCTTGGATGCTTCGATCTCGACGAACGACCAATCCGAGGCTTCCACCTGCTCTCGGAATCGGTTGAGCAACACGGTCTTGCCAACGCCGCGGAGTCCCGTGATGATCAGTGATTGCTCGGTGTATCCGCCTTGCATCCGTGCCAGCAGCAGCCCAAACGATTCAAGCTGATCATTTCGACCGACCAGAGCTGGAGGTGCAGCGCCGGCATTCGGAGTGTACGGATTGCTCCTTGGATCCATGTAACGAACCTAGCACGGTTTAAGTATTTCCTGCTGGATGTCAAATACTCCCCTAAAGGCCTGCGCCGCATAGTGTCCTCCACGACATCGAGAAGTCGGCCGGGAACTTGTCGGGCTTCTGTGCCTCAAATGCGTGAACCTCAAGCACAGAGGCGTTGAAACCCGCATCCTCCGCGACGATGGGCTGGACCTTCTCATGAAATTTGGCGTCGACGACATCGTGCCGGTCGACCTCCTCGACGTCGTCAAGGGCAAGTAGGTTCCGCGTCCACCACCTGACGCCACGGAACCTCACGATGGTGTCGCCGCGTATCGTCTGAGACCGAGTTGGCCGCCTCACCGATCGTCTGTATTCAATGGATCACGGGGGCCGTCAGCACTTCATCCTCCGTGAACGCTTCTTCAGACTCCGGGCG
>JAYEIJ010000165.1:0-16799 GCA_034660035.1 Actinomycetota bacterium
CCATTGTTTGCAGTAGCGCTCAGACACCGGCATACTTCCGTGCGATCGGCCCTTCTTCTACGCGGGCCGCAAGGAAAGGGTCCTGGGTTGTTCACCGGAATCGTCGCCGTCCTCCAATTGCTCATCTCGCTTGGGCTCATCTTCTTGATCCTGCTTCATGCGGGTCGCGGCGGCGGAGTCTCCGACATGTTCGGTGGTGGAATGAGCAGCGGGAACATCGGCGGATCAACGGTGGTCGAGAAGAACCTCGACCGGCTCACAGTGGCAACGGCCATTCTGTTCTCCGTCTTCACGCTCTTGCTGACCTATCTCATGGCCTGAGTCCCGCATGGGACTGAGAGCCGCCCGAACGCAATGCGTCGGTACAAGGAGGCAACCATGACTCGATCATGGCGCACCCGCTCATTCGCTCTGATGGCCCTACTCGTCGTTTTCTCCCTTGTAGCAGTCGCCTGCACGTCAGACAGCGTCGAAACCACAACGAGTGCAGCGGTCGTAACAACGGAAGCGGTGGAACCGACAACGACGACTGCAGCGCCTGAGCCGACGACGACTACAACCGAGGCGATACCGCAGAAGCCAACCGGTGGCGAGGTGATCATTGCAGAGGCCGAGGAACCCCCGACGCTCAACCCGTTCCTTCCCGGCGGTCACAAGGCCATCGTCTCGATCGTCGGCCAGGGGTATCTGACCGGTGTTCAGGAGATCGACGGGAACACGCTGGAGTTCATCCCCGAGCTTGTGACGAAACTCCCGACGACCGCGAACGGTGGAGTCACGTTGAACGACGACGCCACCATGACCGTCCGGTACGACATCAAGCCAGAAGCCGTCTGGGAAGACGGGACTCCGATCTCCGGCAGCGACTTCATGTTCACCCTCGAGACGATCCTCGATCCCGACTTGCCGATCAACAAGTCCACGTACGAGGACATCGATCTCGATTCGATCGTCGTCGGTGCCAAGACGTTCGAGTACACGCTCGCCGCACCGACCGCGGTCTACGAGTTGCTGTTCGACGTGGTCCTTCCGAAGCACTCGATCGAAGGTTCAGACTTCGCTACGGACTGGGACGACAAGATGTGGGCGTCGGGTGGTCCGTTCATCTTCAGCGAGTGGGCCAAGGGGGAGTTCATCGAACTCGTCCGCAACGACAACTACTGGAAGACCGATGCCGAGACCGAACAGCAGTTGCCCTACCTCGACAGCGTGATCTTCGAGTTCATCCCGGAACCCGAAGCGATTATCGACGCCTTCAAGGCTCATGAAGTCGACATCATCCAGCCTCGCCCTCCGAAGTTCGAGCCCATCATCGACACCATCGAGACGCTCCAGGCCCTCGAATCCAGGGGCGCGCTGGTTGAGGTGCTCACCGGTCCGATCTGGGAGCATGTGAACTTCCAGTTCGGTGACGGCCGCTTCGAACACAACGAGAACTCGTGCAACGAGTCGCTCGCTATGCGCCGGGCTGCCGGCCACGCCATCGACAAGCAACTCCTCGTCGACGAGATCCTCGCCGGCAAGGTCGAGCCGCTCGATTCGTACGTCACGGCGTACACACCGAGGTTGTCCCAGGACTCATGGACGCAGTACAACTTCGACCCCGCCCTCGCAGGCGAGCTCTATGCCCAAGCCGTCGAAGAGACCGGCAAGGAATGCTCGTTCGTCTTCTCCACGAATTCGAACCGCGACGACCGCATCAAGATGTCCGAGTTGTTCGCCGAGATGTTCCTGGCCGCCGGTATCCCCTACGAGAACCGGCTCGAGGAACCGCAACTCTTCTTCGGTGAGACGCTCGAGAACGGCACGTGGGATTTCGGTGAGTGGACATGGGTCGGCTCTCCCGGCCTGAGCTTCCTCATCAGCATCCACGACGTGTTCGACCCGGATGCTCCGCCTCCGCACGGTTCGAACTACTACCGCTATGGGGTTGAGGAAGAAGGAGCGACGGCCGACGATGCCTCCATTCGCTTCGCGGCGATTCGCGACGAGATGAACCAGACGGTCGATCCGAGCGACCTGGTTGATCTTGTCAACGAGGCCGAGAACCTCCTGGCCGACAACGCGGTGATGCACCCGCTCTACACGAACCTCGTGACCGCTGCGGTGTGGGAGGACGAGATCAGCGGCTTCAAGCACAATCCGACCGAGGCCGGCTACACCTGGAACATCGAAGACTGGTACCGAGCGGACGCGTAGCGGTTGGCCGACGAGCTACGAGGAAACAGGTCCTCCAGGGACTTTGTCGTTGTTCGAGTCCGCTTCGCCTTCGGGGTTCCTATACTTCCGGCCGCTGCGTCGGAGTGGCGGAATTGGTAGACGCGCATGGTTGAGGGCCATGTGGGCGAAAGCCCGTGGAAGTTCGAGTCTTCTCTCCGACACCAACAACCCTGAGGGCACCACCCCTCGGGGTTGTTGCTCGTTGCGGGGCGGTTCGGACTGCGGATCACGGCTGGACGCGGAATTGTTAACCACGGTCTACCGTTGACCGGACGGGACCCGGAGGGAGCAATCGCATGGACGACGTTCGCTGGCACGAGGTTGATGCCGATGACCTCGGTACCAACGAGGTGAAGGCGATAACTGCCGGCGGACGCTCGGTGTGCCTTGCCAGAACCGAAGCGGGCCTCAGTGCACTCGATAATCGCTGTCCCCACCAGGGCGGACCGCTCGGAGAGGGAACCATCGAGGACGGCTGGCTGATCTGCCCCTGGCATGGATACGAGTACGACCCCGTCACGGGTGCGCCGCCCGGGGGCTACGACGATGCTGTGACCCCGTACCCGATCCGGCAGGACGACGACTCCGTTCGAGTAGGCATCCCCGCCGTGGTTGAGCGGGAGACGCTGATGGATCAGATGGTGGACGTGATGACCGAATGGGGCGTCGACACGGTCTTCGGCATGGTGGGCCACTCGAACCTCGGTTTCGCCGACGCCCTGAGGAAGGCCGAGGCCGATGGTCGGCTGCGGTACTACGGCATCCGTCACGAGGGCGCCGCCTCGTTCGCAGCCTCGGCATACGGGAAGCTCACCGGACGACCCGCAGCGTGCTTCTCGATCGCCGGTCCCGGTGCGACCAATCTCCTCACCGGTCTGTGGGAAGCCAACGTCGACCGGGCGCCGGTGCTGGCACTGACCGGGCAGATCGACACGCAGGTACTCGGTACCGGCGCCTTCCAGGAGGTCCCACTCGACCGGGCGTTCGAGGCGGTGACCGCGTGGAGCCAAACGGTGATCATTCCCGATGATGCCACCGACCTGATGGCCCTTGCGATAAAGCATGCGATCGTGGAGCGGTCCGTCGGTCATCTGATCCTCCCCGATGAGGTGCAGCTGATGCCGGGACTCGAGGATGCGCCCGAACGGCCGATGGCGGGCCGACTGGCCGATCCGAGGATCGAGCCGGGTCGACGCGACGTGGAGCGGGCGATCGAACTGCTGAACCACGCGAAACGTCCCGTCATCATCGCCGGCAACGGTGCCCGCGCACATCGAGCGGACGTGATTCGCTTCGCTGAGAAGTTCGATATCCCCGTGATCACGACCTTCAAAGCGAAGGGCCTGATCGGCGACGATCACCCACTGGCCTGCGGAACGCTCGGTCGGTCGGGCACACGTGTGGCCGCCGCGACGATGAGTCAGGCCGACCTTCTGCTCGTTCTCGGGGCATCGTTCGCGAACCACACCGGGATCTCCGAGAAGAAGACGACGATCCAGGTCGACGTGGACCGGATGACGCTAGGAAAATTCCACCCCGTTGACCTGCCTGTTCTGAGCAACATCGGAGCGTTCATTGCCCGAATCGACGAAAGCCTCGCCGACCGCGACCGACCCGACGAGCGGGACGCCGTCGCAGATCGTTGGAGAAACTGGAGGGCGGAGAAGGAGCGGAGAGCGAACCTGAAGGATGAACGGGGATGGATGCACCCTGCCCGGATCTTCGACGTTCTCAGCGGGTTGGTGCCGGACAACGCCGTGATCACCGTCGACGTCGGCAACAACACGTACGCGTTCGGGCACTATTTCGAGTCCAAGGGTGGCCAGGACGTTCTCATGTCGGGCTATCTCGGATCGATCGGGTTCGCGCTCCCCGGTGCGATGGGTGCGTTCGCGGCAACGGGTGGCGACCGGCCGATCGTCTCGATCTCCGGCGATGGCGGTATCGGCCAGTACCTCGCGGAGTTCACCACAGCCGTCAAGTACGGAATGCCGATCACACAACTGGTCCTGAACAACGACGAGATCGCGAAGATCAGTCGCGAACAGATCTCTGAACTGTTCCCCGTGTGGGGGACGGATCTCGTCAATCCGGACTTCGCCGCCTTCGCGGAACTGTGCGGTGGCCGTGGTTTCCGCGTGGAGGAACCGGAGGACCTCGAGTCGGTCCTGAGCGAGGCCCTCCAGATCGACGATGGGCCGTCGCTCGTCGAGATCCGGACCTCGCCCCGCTGGACGTGATGGTCCGTATCCTGAACTCCACCAAGACCGCGGAGTCTTCATGATCCACATCACCCTCTCGGGCGACATCTTCCTCAAATCCCGTCGTACGCAGCCGCGGATGATCAAACGCGTCCTAGCGAGCCTTCAGTTGGCACTGGATGAAGCGGGATGTGATGCACCGTTGGAGCGACTGGGATCACACCGGTTCGCCATTGACGCCGGTGATCGAACCGATGCGGTCATCGAAAGGGCAACTCGGATCTTCGGTGTGGCGTCCGTCAACGAGATGGAGGAGATCGCTGCAGGCGACCTTGATCATCTCGCATCGGAGGTCGCGCGCCTGACCCGGGATCGTGTTGTCGGTCGAACGTTCGGTGTCAGGGTGAAGCGGCGGGGTACGCATACCTGGAAGTCATACGATCTTGCCTCTCGATCCGGGTCGTTGCTCGTCGAGGCGGGTGGCACGGTGAACCTGGATGACCCGCAGGAACCGGTCGACGTGATCGTGATGGACGATCGGGCCTTCCTCGTTGTGGCTCACCACCGCGGACCCGGGGGTCTTCCGGTGGGTACGCAGGAGCCGGTGCTCGGTCTGATCTCGGGCGGCTTCGACTCGGTGGTCGCTGCATGGATGATGATGTCGCGCGGGTGCCCGGTTGAGTTCGTCCACTTCACACTGTCGTGCTCGCAATCGGATCATGCGGTGGCGGTCGCCCGGGCGCTGTGGGAGCGATGGGGCTACGGCACCGACCCGATCGTTCACGTCGTCGAGTTCCAGCCGGTGAAGGAAGCACTGCTCGAGCACGTCGACGTTCGGATGCGGCAGGTGGCATTGAAGGTGCTGATGGCTCGGGCAGCATCGAGGATCGCTGAGGAGCAAGGGATCCTTGCGCTGCTGACGGGCGATGCGATGGGTCAGGTCTCGTCACAAACGCTGCCACATCTCGTTGCGGTGTCCGACGCCGCCGACGTCCCGATCTTCCGGCCCCTTCTCGGCCTCCCCAAACAGGACATCATCGACTACGCCCGGCGGATCGGCACGGCGGAGATGTCGGCGCGTGCCCAGGAAGTGTGTGATCTGTCGGGAGGACGGCCCGTTGCCACCGGCGCCCGACCGGAGAAGGTCGCCCGCTCGTTGAAGGACGTTCCCGAATCCCTGATGACCGATGCGGTCGCGACGAGGAAGGTGTTTCTCCTGAGGGATTGGTTCCCCGGCGCGATGTAGCCGGCTTCGATGAAACGATGGCCGAGGCACGGAGAAGTGAAGACATGCGGGTCCGCTATGAAGTTGGCCGGGATCGGCTCTTGACCCGGGCAGTCGCGGGTGTAGGTTTCTGGCTGTAGTCCGCAGTTCGTGCAGGGACGAGGAGACCTGGCTCGTTGCCCGGCGAACCGACCGACCCGGCGTTGTGTGTCGCCGGCGATACCGGTGCCGATGCCGCTTGCAGATCGAGCATTGGCAACCGATCTGTGAGGGGAGGAGACGATGACCCAAGAGACGGTTCCATCGGCGGTCAGCGCCGTAGCGCGTCGCCGGGGTTCGCGGTGGGCCGCCATGTTCTCGCCCCGTTCTGGCTACGGGCAGGAATCCGGTCGGCCGCATCGTGTTCGGGGGGAGATGCCATGAGATACGGTGAGTTCGCCGGTGGCGCGAGAACGTTCGGATCGCTGCCCGACAAAGGCATGAAGAAGGTTGCCCTCGTGCTCCACACGACGGAGACTTCCGGCGTGCCGGGATTCAAATCCGGGGGGACGGCACCGCATTTCGTGTACGAGCCGAAGAGCGGCGCATGGACTCAGATGGCGGACCTGAATCGCCGGGTCGGCACCATGAAGGGCTCAGCGACGACGAAGATCTTCGCCAATGAGAAATCCATCCAGGTCGAGATCATCGGATACTCATCGAAGAAGCTTGCGGACGGGCATCCAACGCGTCTGTGGGTCGGGGATTTCACCGACCGCATGTACACCGATCTTGCCCGGTTCGTGAAGTGGTGTCTCGACAACAGGCTGATCTCGAACCGTGTGCACGGGCCCGATCGGTTCACGACGTTCGGGGGAGCAAACAGCAAGCACCGGATGACGAAGGAAGCGTGGTACTCGTTCGATGGGTTGACCGCACACGGTGCTCCACCGGGACAGACACATTTCGACACCGGGGTTCTCAATCTTGTTCGGATCATGACAGAAGCGACGGGCGGTCAATTGCCGCCACAGGGGAACGACATGGCATTCCTGCCACTCATCAAGACGGACGGGCTCGAAACGGGACGGACCGACCGGATCGAAGATGTCAAAGCGCTGCAAGCCCGGCTGAATCGGATCGCTGCCGTAAGTCCCAAAGTGACCGTGGACGGCAAGTACGGGAGCGACACGGCCACCGCCATTCGGCAGGCCCTGGGCGCAGATGCTGTGGAGAACGGTGAGCGTTGCACCGGAGAGGTCTACGAAGCGATCTCGTTCCTGGCTCTTGGTGGAGGCGGCGGTGTGACCGAGCCGCCCGGTTGAGGCTGGAGCACGAAACGCGCGCGGCTCGCCCGGTGATGACATCGCCCGCAGTCGGCTGGATGAGATGATGTCGTTCCTACCGATCCCCTGGATGGTGCAAGGTTGCGAAGAGTCGGACCCCTACAATCTGCGCCAATCGATACGGGAGAGAACCTCATGACGCGAATCGTGCGTTTGCTCGCAATCGGAGCGATGCTCCTTGCACTCGGAGCCGGCGTCGCCGCATGTTCCGGTGACGGCTTGCCGACGACGACCGCAGCCGGTGGGGGAGAGACGACCGAACCTGCCGATACCACGGCGGCCCCCGATACAACCGCGGCGCCCGACACGACCGCGGCGCCTGATACAACGGCGGCGCCTGACACGACCGCGGCGCCCGATACCACGGTCGCTCCCGGTGACGAGAGCGAGGGTGAAGCGCCCTGGTGGATACTGATCGTCGGCGGACTCCTTGTCCTCGTTTTGATCATCGTTCTTGCCACTTCGGGCAAGAAGAAGGACGTCACGGTTGCCGCTACCGGTCCGTCGTGGAAGCAACTGGCACGAAGCGGCTACGCCGACTCACGTTGGCTCTTCGACCATCTCACAGAGGCATTGGCTCTGTGGCGCGGCAACGCCAAGTACGACCAGAAGACGGATGTCGGTGCCACGGCGGAGACCGCTAGTGCCGAGACGTGGCAGAAGCTCTCCGGCCGCATGAACGCCGCGACCGACCATCTCTACGCTCTCGAGGCAGCGGCGCCCGACACCAGGACCGCGGAGACGGCGCGAAGCGTTGTCGATCGGCTCAACGACACCCGTGCGGGCGTCGACGCGAGGGCAGAGGCTCGATACACCTACCGGGCGACCGAGGCGGAAGGGGAAGGACAGCCGGACCGGTCATCCCGGCTCTCTTCGGCGCGGGACCGGGAACAACGGGCGTCCGAGAACCTCGCTGAGTCCAGGAGGCGCCTTGCGGAGGCGTTGACGAGCCTCTCGGCGATCACCTGACGGACGGGGGATCGGTCAGAGGCGGTTCGCCGCTTCCAGCCATGACAGATCGGTGTTGCCTCCTGAGATGATGACGCCGACGCGTCGACCAGAGAAATGGTCAGGCTCAGTTCTGAGTGCCGCGAGGGGCGTGGCACCGGAGGGCTCGACCACGAGTTTCATCCGCTGAAGATGGAACAGGGCCGCAGCGAGGATGGATGTCTCGGTCACACGGATCACGTCCGCGTCGAGGGCGGTGAGGATGGCGAAGGGTCTGGCACCGATCCCCGTAAGGAGGCCGTCGGCCAAGGTGACGGGGTTCACGACCCCCGCAAGGCGCCGGCCCGACCGGAGCGAGCGGAAGGCCTCGTCGACGGCGAAAGGCTCGGCGCCGATCACAGGGATCGGCGCATCGTGCGCCGCAGCCACGGTGGCCGCTCCGGAGAGCAACCCGCCGCCGCCGATGGGTGCAACGATCACGTCGAGGTCCGGGACTTGATTCACGAGTTCGAGCGTGGCGGTGCCCTGTCCGGCGATGACCGCCGGATTGTCGAAGGGATGGATGAGGACCGCTCCGGTCCGTTCAACAACGGCAGCGGCAGCGGTCTCCCGATCGGCGTGATCACAGAACACGACCTCGGCGCCGTAGGAACGAACCGCATCGACCTTGAGTTTCGGCGCGGTGCGCGGCATGACGATCCACGCGGGCAGGTCCCGGATGGCTGCCGCGTAGGCAACGGCCTGACCATGATTCCCCGACGAGTGCGTCGCCACGCCGGGAACGCTCTCCGGCAGTTGCAGGACCGCATTGGTTGCGCCGCGCGCCTTGAAGGCACCGACCTTCTGCAGATTCTCGGCCTTGAAGAAGACCCTGGCACCGAGTTCGCCGTCGAGAGTCGATGAGGTGAACACGGGCGTCCGGTGAACGAACGGAGCGATGCGATGGGCCGCTGCTTCAACGTCCGCGTAGTCGACGGGGAGTGTCATGACGATGGCTCCTGATTGCGCGGCCGGACCGTAGCGACGAAGTAGGCGCCGAATGCCGGGGCGGAGAGGATGTGCCACAGACCGTGGAACTGGATCACATCGTCGGGTACGCACGTTGGCGCCCCCGTTCGCCCGAGAGCGTTGAAGACGAGCGCAGCGGCGAACAGAGCGAGCGCCGCCGCGTACCAACGGCCGTCGATCCCGCCCACTCGGTGCATGAGGAGATCGGAGACGACCAACGCCGCAATGGAGACGGCGGCAAGCAGATTCGTCGACGTGGGAACGAGGATCAGAGCGATCGTCATGATCGCAGACACCGACACAACGGCGCCCCAGGCCCATCCGCGGAGGATGCCGTATGGCGATGCGGGGTTCATGATGATCAGGAACCACAAGGTCGTGAGGAACGTGATGTCGTGAGCGAATGCCGCGATCGCCGGCTGCGGTCCGTGATATAGGAAGCTGCCGATACCGGTCGCTATCAGAAGAATCCCGAAGACGCTGCGGAGCGATCGCTCGCGGTGTCGGGTCGCAGGCGCCGACATCATGAGGGCGATTCCTACGACCGCGTACGCCAGGCTCGTCCAGGCAGCCACCGGCTGGATCAGCCATCCACTGCCGAGGGCTTCGCAGTCGCCGGCACCGAGGGTGGCGGAGAGCGTTTCGAACATGCGTGCAGCGTACCCGTGTCGCGAAGATCGGAACGGAGCGCGATGGTCGCGAAGGCGATTAGCCTGTAGATCAGTCGAACACGTTGAGGGATACACATGGCCACATTGCAGGAGCTTCCCGCCCTGATCGTCGAGTTCCGTGATCTCGCGAAGGAGTACCTCCTCCAGGAGACCGTCGGGCAGGCGAAGAAGCTCGGGCGTTTCGCCGGTTTCTCGTTGGGTGCAGCCGTTCTATGGTCCCTGGCGATGATCCTCATCGGGATCGCCGTCATGCGCGGCTTCGTCGACGTCTTACCGAACGGTCCGTACTGGGAGGCGCTTGGATACGTCATCGCCGTAGTCGTGTTCGTTGCTATCGCCGCGATCGTTGTCAAGGCAGGACCGAGTCCCGAACCTGAAGATCCGACTGCCCAGACCGGAGGCACAACATGACCATCAGTCGTGATGATCTCGAAGGCAAGCTGAGAGAGATCGAGGGTGTCGTCGTAGAGACGGAAGAAGGGGCGAAGAGGAACGCCGCTCTCTACATCGGCGGTGCGGTGGTTGTGGTGGTAGCGATCGTTGCCTATGGAATCTGGCGGTCGCGTCGTCGCCGGATCCATATCGAGGTTTACCAGACAACATGAAACTCGGCTACGTCGTTCGCAACTGGTGGTACAAACGGTTTCACCGAACAGTGCGTATCGGCTGGGTAACCGTCAGTTCCGCGATGAAGACCAACGACATGCCTCGTTTTGGGATCGGCATTGCGCTCCTGGGATACGGACTCATGAAGGGGCGCGGTGAGCGCCGCCGGATCTATAAGACATCGATCGATGTCGACCAAGGCACGACCATCCGCGTCATGCGAGGTCGGCACCCCATCGCCGAGACCTCCCCTCTCCCATAGGACGATACGAGATGCGCAGTAACCCGAAATGGACCAAGGTCGTCATCTGGGTCATCGTCGCGACGATGGTTCTCTCGCTCTCCGTGGCGATCATCCCAGCCCTCGGGGGATGATCACCGGTTCTCCGTTCGCTCCGGGGGACGCCTGCCTGCTCTTCGACGTCAAAGGTCGCCGGTACCTCATCGAGTTGATCCCTGGTCGGAGCTTCCACTCGCACCGCGGAGCGCTTCCGCACGACGAGATCATCGGTTCGCCTGAAGGCTCATCTCTCGAAACGACGAGCGGCACGCACTTGACGGTTGTGCGACCGCGGCTCGCCGACTACGTCTTGAAGATGTCGCGGGGAGCGAACGTCCTCTATCCCAAGGATGCGGCGGCGTTGATGGTCTGGGCCGATATCGGGCCGGGGATGACGGTGCTCGAAGCCGGCACCGGATCCGGTGGCCTCACCATGATGCTGGCCAGGGCCGTGGGTCCGACCGGTCGAGTGGTGAGCGTTGAACGAAGGTCCGACCACGCCACCCTCGCCCGCAGCAGGATCGCGGGGTTCTTCGGAGGGGTTCCCGGATGGGTAGACCTGAGAGTCGGAGAGGTTGTCGACACGGTCGCTGAAGTTGGTCCCGAGCGGATCGTGCTCGACGTACCCGAGCCGTGGGAGATCGTCGAAGCAGCGGCGGAACACCTCCCCGGCGGCGGCGGCTTCGCCTGCTACGTCCCGAACGTGCCGCAGGTCGAGACGGTTCGGTCGGCGATCGCCGACACCGGTCGATTCATCGAAGTGTCGACGTTCGAGGTGATGATGCGAGACTGGTCCGTGAACGGCCGCTCGGTCCGTCCGTCCCACAGGATGGTGGGACATACGGGATTCATAACGGTGGGGAGAAAGGTACTCCGTAGTCCGTGGCCGCCTGCGGCGGCGTAGTCAGTAGTCGGTATTCGGTATTCGGTATTCCGAACTGGTCGACCCAGGGAGACTCCGGGCGATGGCAGGACGCGGAAAAGGCCGCACCCGAAAGTACGGCCTCTTCGTGTCTTTACCGACTACTGACTACCGAATACTGACTACTGCCGGCCGAAGGCCGGCCTACGGCTCGATGAAGATGCACTCGCCCGGGCACTCTTCTGCTGATTCGACCACGGCATCCATCTGGTCGTCGGGGAAGTTCGCCAATCCTTCGGCGCCCTGCGGGTTCCCCTCTGAGGCGGCGAAGACCTTCTCGCCCTCGCGCACGTACGCAAGTCCGTCGTCGAGGAGTACGAAGACGTCGGGTGCGATCTCTTCGCAGATCCCATCGCCGGTGCAGAGATCCTGATCGATCCAAACCTTCATGGCCTGTGTCCTTTCAAAGCGTGACGGATGAAAGATAGTCGCCGATTCGTAGAACGACGAGTTCATCCGGAGACCCGGGTATGGCCCATCGACGACATCCAACCTCTTCCCGCAAACGGGCCTGAGGCCTACACTCGGATGACGAGTTGGAAGCGATGCGTGGATGAAGGCGAAGAGGATCAGATCGTGAGCCAGTACGAAGATGATCAACTGAGCAGGAAGATCCTGCTCCTTGACGAAGAGATAGCGGTCCTCAGGCGCCGCCTCCAGGACGCGCCGCGCCGGGTCCGCCTCCTTGAGGAGAGGCTCCTCGAATCGAGAGGCAAGATCGCTCAGGTCACGGGTCAGAACGAGAAGCTCGCTGCAGCTCTCGAGGAGACACGCGATCAGCTGGCCCTTCTTCGCGAAGAGGTCGAGAAGCTGACGGCTCCTCCGAATCCGTTCGGGACGATCTTGCGACGGAACGAAGACGGAACGGTCGACGTGAACACGAGCGGACGCAAACTCCGGGTCAACGTCGAGCCGACCGTTGAGTTCAAGGCTCTCGGGATCGGGCAAGAGGTGATCCTCAACGAGGCGTTCAACGTCATCGACATGCGTTCCTACGACCCCGCCGGCGAAGTGGTGACGATCAAGGAAGTCATCTCGAACGACCGGCTGATCGTTCTCGGTCGGGGGGATGAGCAGCGGGTCGTGGGCAGGTCCGAAGCTGTCGAAGAGGAGCCCTTGCGGGTCGGCGACCACGTGCGCATCGATCCGCTCACCGGGTTGGTTCTCGAAAGACTCATCCGGCCGGAGGTTGGAGAACTTGTCCTCGAAGAGGTTCCGGATATCACCTACCTGCAGATCGGCGGACTCGCCGATCAGATCGAGGTGATCCAGGACGCCATCGAGCTTCCATACGTTCACAAAGAGCGGTTCGACGAGTACGACCTGGCCGCTCCGAAAGGCGTCCTGCTCTACGGACCGCCCGGATGCGGGAAGACACTCATCGCCAAGGCTGTAGCTAACAGCCTGGCGAAGGCTGTCGCCAAGAAGGAAGGGAGCGAAGACACGCGTTCCTACTTCCTCAACGTCAAAGGACCGGAGCTCCTCAACAAGTACGTTGGCGAGACCGAGCGTCAGATTCGACTGATCTTCCAAAGAGCGAAGGAGAAGTCGGACGAGGGCGTGCCCGTGATCGTGTTCTTCGACGAGATGGATTCGCTGTTCCGGACTCGAGGCACGGGCATCTCGTCTGACGTCGAATCCACGATCGTTCCCCAGCTCCTGTCGGAACTCGACGGGGTCGAGGCGCTCAAGAACGTCATCGTCATCGGGGCGTCGAACCGCGAGGACCTCATCGATCCGGCGATCCTTCGTCCAGGGCGGCTCGACGTGAAGATCAAGATCGAACGACCGGGGCGGGAAGCTGCGACACAGATCTTCGGTATCTACCTCACCCGTGAGCTGCCATATGACGTCGCCGAGCTTGCCCGTCACGGTGGGGATGTCGACTCGATGCTGGAGGAGATGATCGAAGCGGTGGTCGCGAAGGTGTACCGGGAAGACGAGGACAACCGGTTCCTCGAGGTGACGTACGCGAACGGCGATCGTGAGATCCTGCATTTCAAGGACTTCGCATCGGGAGCGATGATCGAGAACATCGTGCGACGGGCCAAGAAGGAAGCCATCAAGCGGGAGATCGCAGGCGGCGACAGTGGTCTGCGCACCGACGATCTTCTCAAGTCGGTCACGCAGGAGTTCCGTGAGCAGGAAGACCTTCCGAACACGACCAACCCGGACGACTGGGCGAAGATCTCGGGAAAGAAAGGCGAGCGGATCGTGTACGTACGCACGCTGATCGAGGGGGATCGCGAGAGCCGCACGGTCGAGGCCGTCACTCCCGGCCAGTACCTCTGAGCATGCATGGCGCTGCGTAAGGTCATCGGCACCGAGACCGAGTTCGGAATCACCGTTCTCAGACAGGCGGGGTTCAACCCGGTTGTGGCATCCTCCCTGGTCGTCAGTTCATACGCAGGGGACCATTCACGGATCCAGTGGTCATTCGATGAGGAGAGCCCGGGGCGGGATCTACGGGGAGTCGGCGTCATCGGTAGCCCCCGGATCAACATCGAGACGGATGTGGTCAACACGGTGCTCACGAACGGGGCGCGTTTCTACGTCGATCACGCGCATCCCGAGTACTCCAGCCCGGAGTGCGCCGACCCACGATCTGCAGCCCTGTACGACAAGGCGGGTGAGCGAGTGATGGCTGATGCAGTGGAAGCAGCCCAGCAGATGCTCGGTCCGGACGAACGGATGGTCGTCCACAAGAACAACACCGACGGCAAGGGCAATTCATACGGTGCCCACGAGAACTACCTGATCGCTCGTTCGATTCCGTTCGACGTGATCGTGCGACACCTCACAGCGTTCTTCGTCACGCGACAGATCTTCACCGGGTCGGGGAAGATCGGTTCGGAGAACGGTCGGCCTCCCGTCGACTACCAGATCACTCAGCGCGCTGACTTCTTCGAAGCAGAGGTAGGCCTCGAGACGACGCTCAAGCGGCCGATCATCAACACCCGTGATGAACCCCACGCGGATCCGGCCCGATATCGAAGGCTGCACGTCATCATCGGCGATGCGAACCGCAGCGAGGTTCAGACCTTCCTGAAGCTCGGAACGACGGCGCTGGTCCTCGATGCCATCGAGGACGGCGCATTCTTCGATCCGATCGAACTCGTTGATCCCGTGCGCGAGGTGTGGTCGGTCAGCCATGATCCGACACTCGGATACGCCATGGAGACGACGGACCGGGGCCGACTCACCGCCCTCGAAATCCAGTGGCACTACCTCGGGGCCGTTCGACGGTATGCCCGATCGGTCGGCGTCGGCCCCGTGTGGGAACAGGTGCTCGACGAGTGGGAGCAGATCCTCGTTGATCTCGATAAGGACCCACTCACGACGGCCGATCGCCTCGACTGGACGGCGAAGCTGAGGATCCTCGAGGGTTACCGGAGGCGGGACGGACTCACGTGGAGCGATCCGAAGCTTCGTCTCCTCGACCTTCAGTACCACGACGTGGATCCGCAACGGGGCCTGTACCAGCGCCTCGTGGATCGAGGCGCGATCCGACGGCTCTTCAACGACGAGCAAGTCGAGTCGGCCGTCGCCGAAGCCCCCGAAGACACGAGAGCGTTCTTCCGGGGAGCATGCGTCCGTCGCTATCCGAAAGCTCTGGTGGCCGCCAACTGGGACTCGCTCGTCTTCGACGTTGGTGAAGAGACGCTCAAACGCGTTCCTATGATGGAACCGTTGAAAGGCACGAGACGGCACGTTGCGGAATTGCTCGGTGCCTCACCGACCGCGGCAACGATGATCCGGGCCCTTGGAGGGAACGATGGCTGAACAGGAACGCGCACGACGTTCGTCCGACCGGACCGACGGCAAGACCGATCGAGACGAGATCGAGACAACCGTCGCCGCCGAGGAGATCGGCGAGAGGATCGACGACCTGCTCGACGAGATCGACACCGTGCTCGAAGAGAACGCCGAGGAGTTCGTGAAGAACTACGTTCAGAAGGGCGGCCAATGACCACGGGAATGCCGATACCGCCCGACGACGGAACCATCGTCCCCGCGGCAAGCTTCTCTGCCGTGTTGAAGCAACACCACCTGGCGCCGTCGTGGGAGATCCCGCCGGGATCGATCGACGCGCCGGAAGCCACAACGATTCTCGCGATGCGCTGGGCCGATGGCGTCGTGATGGCAGGCGACCGACGAGCCACTGCCGGGAGCGTCATCGCACACCGGCGGATCAAGAAGGTCTACCCGGCGGATGACCGTTCCGCCGTCGCTATCTCCGGGACCGCCGGTATGGCCGTGGAACTCACGAAGCTGTTCCAGACGGAATTGGAGCACTACGAGAAGATCGAGGACACCCGACTCAGTCTCGACGGCAAGGCCAACTTCCTCGCCCGGTTGGTGCGCGGCAACCTTCCTCTCGCCTTCCAGGGACTCATCGTCGTGCCGCTCTTCTGCGGGTACGACGATCAGGAGGAAGCAGGCAAGATCTACAGCTACGACGTGGTCGGCGGCCGATACGACGAGCAGGATTACGCGACCACCGGATCAGGCGGAGCGGAAGCACGGGCGTTCCTGAAGTCCGCGTGGAATGACGGCTTGGACGAGGCTGCCGCCCTCCACGTCGCGATCGAAGCGCTCGTGGCCGCGGCCGAGGAGGACTCAGCGACGGGCGGACCCGATCCGAAGAGAGGGATCTATCCGAACGTGGTGACCGTCACAGCAGAAGGGTATCGCGAGATCCCCGACGAGGAGATCGCTCCGATCGCCATCGACGTGATGGAGGGCCGACCATGACGATGCCGTTCTACGTTCCACCGGAACAGTTGATCAAGGATCGGGCCGAGTTCGCTCGGAAAGGGATCCAACGGGGTCGTCCCATCGCAGTCGTCGAGTACGACGGGGGCATCCTCCTGATCGGTGAGAACCCGAACCGTTCGCTGCACAAGACCAGCGAGATATACGACCGGGTCGCGTTCGCCGGAGTCGGACGCTACAACGAGTTCGAGATGCTGCGCGTGGCAGGGATCCGCTACGCCGACGTCAAGGGATACGCGTACGCTCGAGGCGACGTGACGGGGAAAGGCCTCGCCAACGCCTACTCGCAGACGCTCGGCCAGATCTTCACGCATGAGGTCAAGCCGTACGAGGTGGAGGTCGTGGTGGCGGAACTCGGCGACGATGACAACCATCTCTACCACGTGCGCTACGACGGCACGTTGCGCGACAAGCAGGATTTCGCGGTGCTCGGCGGCGATGAGGAGAGGCTCATCGAGGAGATCGCCGGCGGCCATCAGGCAGACATGGGTCTCGCGGATGCGATCAGCTTGACGACGACGGCGATTCAGGAGGCCACCGAAGCCGCGATCCCGCCGGGGGACTGGGAAGCAGGTGTGCTGGATCGTTCTCTCGGTCGAAGGAAGTTCCGTCGCCTG
>JAYEIJ010000165.1:16899-25614 GCA_034660035.1 Actinomycetota bacterium
GGGTACGGCCCCGACAACTCACCCTGGAGGTGCACGGCGATACCCTCGGCGCGCAGTTGGGCGGCCAGGAGGTTGGCCTCACCGGGATCACCGATCCGCACGAGCGGCTCCAGATGATCGACGTGGTGCTCGTCTTGATCGCGTTTCTTCATGGCTCGATTCTCGCATCTCCTGAGTGCCGGCGCGCCCATTCTTCGTGTGACGGTACGCTGACCATGTGGAACGACGCATCTTCGGCATCGAGAACGAGTACGGGGTGACCTGCACGTTTCGCGGTCAGCGCCGTCTGTCACCAGACGAGGTGGCGCGCTATCTGTTCCGCCGGGTCGTGTCTTGGGGCCGTTCATCGAACGTGTTCCTCGAGAACGGTGCCCGGCTCTACCTCGACGTCGGCAGCCACCCGGAGTACGCGACACCTGAGTGTGACTCGTTGTCGGATCTCATCGCTCACGACAAGGCGGGGGAACGCATCCTGGAAGGACTCGTCGAGTCGGCGGAGGAGCGCCTGGCCGATGAGGGCATCCGCGGGGACGTTTACCTTTTCAAGAACAACACCGACTCCGCTGGGAACTCCTACGGATGTCACGAGAACTATCTGGTCGGTCGTCAGGATGACTTTCAGCGGACCATCGACACGCTGATCCCGTTCTTCATCAGTCGGCAGATATTCGCAGGAGCAGGGAAGGTGCTTCAGACGGCGCAGGGGACCGTGTACTCGATCGCCCAGCGGGCCGAGCACATCTGGGAGGGCAGTTCGTCTGCCACGACGCGGAGCCGGCCGATCATCAACACTCGTGATGAGCCTCACGCCGACGCCGAGCGATATCGCAGACTGCACGTGATCGCCGGTGACTCGAACATGTCGGAGTATGTGACGTACGCGAAGGTGGGAACCACCGCCGCTCTGCTCCAGATGTTGGAGGACGACGTCATATTCCGTGACATGACCCTCGAGAATCCCATCCGGGCCATCCGGGAGATCGCACGCGACAGGACCTGCCGCCGACCCGTGCGGCTCGCGAACGGACGAGAACTCTCCGCTCTCGACATGCAATGGGAGTACCTCGACCGGACGCTGCGGTACGCGCGAACGCGGGGTTTCCCTCCCGAGATCGATCGGGCGATCCGGATGTGGGAGCACTTGCTCACGGGTCTTGAGAAGGATCCGATGACGCTGTCGCGTGAGGTGGATTGGGTGGCGAAGCTGCAGTTGCTTGATCGCTACGGAGCCAGACACGATCTGGCACTCTCGTCTCCGAGAATGTCCATGATCGATCTCGCGTACCACGACGTGAACCGGGACCGGGGTCTCTACTACATCCTTGAACGCCGCGGCATGATGGATCGGGTGGTCATCGACGAGCAGATCGAGGCAGCGAAGACCGCTCCTCCTTCGACAACGCGCGCCCGCTTGCGCGGTGATTTCATCAAAGCGGCGAAGCTCAAGAAGCGAGACTTCACGGTGGATTGGGTTCACTTGAAGCTCAACGATCAGGCCCAACGGACCATCGTATGCAAGGATCCCTTTCGCGCGGTCGACGAAAGGGTCGAGAAACTGATCGCCTCGTTGTAGCGTCGCGGTTGATGCAGAGAGTCATTGAGCGAATTCTCAACCTGCTGGCCTATCTCCTGACGGTCGAGCGTCCGGTGACGGCCGATGAGATCCGGCACACGGTTGCCGGCTACGACCGCGACAACGACTCGGCGTTTCACCGATCATTCGAACGCGACAAGGATCTCCTGCGCCGCCTCGGAATCCCGATCGAGCGTGAGGCAACCGACGTCTTCGAGGTCGAGTTCGGATATGTCGTGCACGACGATCGATACGCACTCCAGGATCCCGATCTCACAGACGAGGAGAGAGCCGCCCTTTCCCTCGCCGTGCAGGCTGTCGGTTTCGGCGGTCGCCCCTCGGGCCAGGAGGCGCTCATGAAACTCGGCGGCACCGTCGGGAGCCTCGAAGGCACGCAGCTTGGAGCGGACCTCGGCGAGCGGGCGGACACCGTGGCGGAAGCGTTCCGTGCCGTCTCGGAGCGGCGCCTGTTGACGTTCGCGTATAGGGACCGGACCCGACGGATACGGCCGTACGGGCTCGTTCATCGCCGCGGACACTGGTACCTGGTTGGATCGGGGGCGAACGCAGACGAGACGAAGGTCTACCGGCTCGATCGAGCCTCAGACCTGGTGCCGGGAGATCACCCGGGAGCGTTCGAACCGCCGGACGATCTCAACCCTGCCGATGAGGTGCTGCACCATCCATGGGATGCGGGAGATGGAACGGAGATCGCAACGGTCGTTTTCGACGAAGAGGTCGCATGGATAGCGGAACGCGAACTCGGGTCGCGGGCGGCGATCAACCGCCGGGCCGACGGATCGATCGAGGCTGAGATCGATGTCGCCGCGCCTGCGGCGTTCCTCGGTTGGCTCGTCGGATTCGAGGACCGGGCGGAACTCACGTCACCACCGGAACTGCGCCGGCGTTTCGTTTCATACGTGGAGGCGGGATGACGAACTCGCCGAAGACCGCCGGACGGATCAACCGCCTGCTGGCCATGCTTCCCTGGGTGATCGCGAACCCTGCATCGTCGGTGGACGAGGTGTGCGAACGTTTCGGATACACGCGGCGCGACCTCATCCGAGACCTCAATACCGTGTTCGTTTGCGGTCTTCCCGGTTACGGCCCCGGGGATCTCATGGATGCTTCGATCGACGACGACGAGATCGTCATCGAGATGGCCGAGTACTTCTCCCGCCCGCTCCGTCTCACGGCCCCAGAGGCGCTCGGCATCCTCGCATCCGGCAAAGCAGTGCAGTCGGCGGGTTCAGGAGGCGATGCTCTTGATCGGGCCATCGTGAAGTTGGAGCGGGTGCTCTTGCCCGAAGGCGCGGAAGCCGTTGTCATCGACATCCCCGAACCGGAGTTCGTCGGGGAGTTGCGCGCCGCCGCTCTCGAGGGAACGGTGATGCGGATCGATCACACGTCGATCGCCTCTGGAGAGGGAAAGATCCGCGACATCGAACCCTGGGCGGTCTTCACAACACTCGGGAATTGGTACGTCTCGGCGTTCTGCAGGAGTGCGGACGCAGAGCGGGTGTTTCGAATCGACCGCATCCGCACAGCGGTGCCGTCGGGGGAACGATTCACTCCGGATCCGACGCCGCACGAGGCCAGCATCCGCTACACGCCCGGCGACGACGACGTCCACGTGACCATCCGCCTATCCGGGGAGGCGCGATGGGTGGCCGAGTACTACCCGGTCGACGTGATCGATGATGGAGTCGATGCGCTGACGATCCGAATGAGCGTCGGCGACGCCGCGGTTGCCGCGCGTCTGATGATCCGACTGGGGGAGAATGCCGAGATCGTGGACGGCGCCGAGGCCGCAGCGGCGACCGACGATCTCCGATCGAGGATCCTGAAGCACTACTCCTGAGGAGCTTCCGGCAACAGGCTGGAAATATCCATTCAGAGTCCTGCTCCCGTGCCGATGACATACTCGGAGACGGCAATGGAGCGACCGATCATGACCACCATCCGAACAACCTGCGCTACATGCGGGGTCGTGGAACTCACAACTGCCGACGTTGTTCTCGAACTAGCCGCCGGTGCAGGGGAGGGGCGGTATCGCTTCGTTTGCACGACGTGCGGATCGACGCAGCGCCACCCCGTCGGCCGACGGGCTGTGAGCGTACTCCTCGCCACCGGGGTCGGATACGATGTCGTGTCAACGGCGGGTCCGATTACCGACGAGGAGATCGAAGCATTCTCGAGATGCCTTGACGGCAGCGGTTGGTTCAGAGAGATCGCCGCATCAGATACTTGACCGGGCGGACATGAGCTGAGGGGCCATGGGTGCCTCCGGGATTCGTCCCGGAGGCACTTCGCGTGTGCGAACCCGATGCGATCCCGAACCGTCCCCGAAGGTTCTACCATCGCATTCATGAGGATTCCGCCCTTCTCCGAGCGAACGATGGCCACCCTCGCCGCTCTCCGGGCTCTGTCGACATGACGACCACGCTCGGGGAGTCCGCTCGTCGGTTCCTCGAGGGAGAGCCTTTCGAACCGGACGAGTTCCAGATCGAGGCCATCCGGGCTATCGAACTCGGTGCCTCGGTCGTGGTGACCGCACCGACGGGTTCCGGCAAGACGCTGATCGCGGAAGCCGCTGCCGAGATCGCTCTCGCCGCAGGGAGGCGAACCTTCTACACGGCGCCGATCAAGGCGCTCTCCAATCAGAAGTACCACGATCTCGTCGGGCGGTATGGCGAAGAGGGCGTGGGGTTGCTCACCGGCGACAACACCATCAACGGAGAGGCGCCGGTGGTGGTCATGACCACCGAAGTCCTGCGGAACATGATCTACGCGGATTCGGACGCACTTGAAGGCCTTGGCGTCGTCATCCTCGATGAGGTTCACTATCTGCAGGACCGGTACCGGGGATCAGTATGGGAGGAGGTCATCATCCATCTCCCCCCGGGGATTCAACTCGTGAACCTCTCCGCGACGATCGCCAATCCGAAGGAGTTCACAGATTGGATCCGGGCGCGTCGAGGCACGACCGAACTGGTGGTGGAGGAACGTCGCCCTGTGCCACTGGAATCGATGTATCTGCTCCGGGATCGACATCACGGGGACGCCGTGGAGTGGTTCCCCGTGTTCAGCAAAGACGGCCTTCATCCCAACAAGCGGGTCCTGAACCTTCTGCGAAAAGGGAGAGGCCGTCACCGCAGGTTCGCGACCCCGAGACGGCTCGAGGTCTCCGAGGCTCTGCTCGGGGCCGGGAAGCTACCGGCTATCTACTTCATCTTCTCACGGGCCGGGTGCGATCAGGCTGCTCGGACGGTGGCCGCTGCCGGCCTCCGACTGACATCCGCCGACGAGCGCGAGGAGATCCGCTCCTTCGCCGACGAGGCCACGGCTCATCTCGACCCGATCGACCTTGGAGTCCTGGGTTACGACTCGTGGTTGACGACGCTGGAGGCGGGCGTGGCCGCACACCACGCGGGGATGGTGCCTGCGTTCAAGGAGACCGTGGAACAGCTCTTCTCTTCGGGCCACATCAAGCTCGTGTTCGCAACGGAGACGCTCTCTCTCGGGATCAACATGCCGGCGAAGGCGGTCGTGCTCGAATCGTTCAGCAAGTTCAACGGAGAGACGCATGAACTCCTTCGGGCCGGAGAGTTCACCCAGCTCACCGGGCGGGCCGGCCGGCGGGGGATGGACGAGTTGGGAACGGCTGTGATCCTCTACAGCTCCTATGTGCCGTTCAAGAAGGTGGCCGACGTGGCGGCGATGGGGAGCCACCCACTCGTGTCGTCATTCGAACCGTCCTACAACATGGCGGTCAATCTGGTCGCGAACTACCCGAAGCAACAAGCCGAGGAACTCCTGCGGGCTTCGTTCGCCCAGTTCAGGACTCAGCAAAGGGTCCGTCTACTCGAGGATCGAATCGCCGAACGAACCGCCGAAGTCGCGCAGTTCCTTCAGGCCGCCCAGTGCGAGCACGGGGACATCGAAGCGTATGCGGACGCACCGCTCGGTTCGGGAGAGGGATCCGATGCGGTTCGTGAGTTCTTCGCAAGTCTCGATTCGGGGGACGTGCTCGAACTCGGTGACGGTGAACGGTGGGTGATCCTCGTCCGTGGCTACGGGAGGAATCCTCGCTACCTCCTTCTGTCAGATCGCGGGGAGCGCAAGAAGGCGACGCCCGACGAACTCGGTGCACTTCCTATGCACCTCGGAAGGCTCGCTCTGGTCGAACCCGTTCGCAGCTCTGATGGCGGATACCTCGACGCCACCGCAGCGCTGCTCCGGACGTGGGTCCCCGATGAGGCTCCGCGCTCGATGGAGGAGACGGAGCCCGTCGTTGCCACGGTCGCGACGTGTCCAGATCTCGACGAGCACCTTCAGTGGTTGGCTCGTTCGCATCGAGCGTCCAAGGACCTGCGGAGGCTGGTGCGACGACGGACGCGAAGCGGCGACGACGTTGTGGATCGATTCCACGCCCGTATGACCGTGCTCTCCGAGCTTGGCTACGTGAAGAGGTGGGACCTGTCTGAGAAGGGTCGGAGCCTGCGTCGTGTCTACAACGAACTCGACCTCTTGCTCACAGAGGCAGTGGAGTCGGGGGCCCTCGAGGAGCTCTCCGCCGCTGAGTTCGCGGCGGTCGTTTCGATGTTCACCTTCGAGCCTCGAGTGACCGATGGCGAAGCCGCGATGCTCGTCGGAGCGATCGCTCATCGATACGAACAAATAGCGAAGATCTGGGAGGGCGTCTCCTCAGCGGAGGAGCGGCACCGTGTTCCTGTCTCGCGGATGCCGGAACCCGGGTTCGCTCCGTACGCGTACGGTTGGGTCTCGGGTGCGGGCCTCGACGATCTGTTCGGCGAGGATGGTTTCGCGGCGGGGGACTTCGTGCGAAACTGCAGACAACTCCTCGACCTGATGCGTCAGATCAGAGATGCGTTCCCTTCGCTAGCCCCTGTGGCGGCCGCTGCGATCACAGCGACCGATCGAGGGATCGTCGCTGTGGGAGGGCGGGCATGAGTGCATGGTGGGTGGTCATCAACCCGTTCGCAGGCAGGGAGGCGGATCTCGTCGAGCGTGTGACCGCTGCGCTCACCGTGCGAGGTGTTGAGCACGAGGCGAGGGTGTCTGGCTCTCCCGAGGCTGTGGCGGAGATCGTGGCTGAGGGCCACGCCAGGGGATACGATGCGTTCGTATCCGTCGGGGGAGACGGAACCGCGAATCTCGTCGTGAACGGTCTTCTGGAACTCGATTGGGTGTCACCTCCGACACTCGCGATCCTCCCAGCCGGATCGGGAAGCGACTTCATTCGCTCGTTCGCGATTCCTCATCGACTGGAGTCGGCCGCGGATCATCTTCTCGATGACAGCAGGTATCCGGTTGATGTCGGACTGTTGGAGGGCTCCTTCGGAAGGCGCTACTTTCTCAATGCGGCCAACGCCGGAATCGCAGCCCGGACCGTCGTTGAAGCCAACCGCCTGCCGTCACGTCTGGGGGCACGTCGGTACCTGGCCGGGTTCTGGTCTGCACTGGCTAAGACCGCTCCGGATGACGTGCGTGTGGAGTGTGACGGCAGAACGATCGCCGACAAGGCATGGAACGTCGTGATCGCCAACGGCCAGTACTTCGGTGGGGGGATGCACGTTGCACCCCTGGCGACGACCGGTGACGGACTGTTCGACGTTCAGGTCTTCGCCGGTCCGAGACGGGAAGCCCCGCTGGTGATTCGCAGAGTCGTCAAAGGCACTCATCTTGGGCTCGCTGCGGTACTGCGAACTACCGGTGGCAGCGTGATCGTCGACGTTCCCGAGACGTGGTTGGTCGAAGCCGATGGCGAGATCCTGGGCACGGGATCGTTCACGGTTCAGCTCGAGGGGGGCCGGCTCTTCTTCAAGATCTAGAACCGTTCCCGAATATCGCCGCGCCCGTGTATGCTCCCGCGCCGCAGGAGGTTGAATCCATGTCTACCGACGAAACCAGCGAAGAAGTCCCACCGGAAGATCTCTCGGAAGTGGACGAGGATTCCGACGCGGACGTGCTGAGTGAAGATGTCGACGACGATGACGAGTCGAACGACCAAGCGACCGGTGACGACGGGGATGAGGCTCTCGACGAACTCGAAGCGGAAGAGCTTGAGATGCTCACTGAGGATGAGAGCAGTGAGGCGCTCGTCGTTGATGAGGCAGCCGAGATGCGTGCGATTCGGCGCGCTGAACTCGCCATGGATAAGCAAGGCGTGGCCGAGGCCACCGAAGGTGAGTTCGTGTGCACGAGATGCTTCCTCGTCTTGAAGGCGAGCCAACTCGCCAATCCCCGCAAGAAGATCTGCAAAGACTGCGCCGCCTGAGTATCCCGCCACTCTCCGGCTGCGGCTCAGCCGGTCGATGAGGCCCCCACCATGACCGTTCCCAACGACGTCATCGTGATCGTTCCGACCTTCAACGAAGCGGAGAACATCGAAGCGATTGCGGTCGCGGTGAGAGCGCGGGGCTACCGGTTGCTGATCGTCGATGATGGTTCACCGGACGGCACGGGAGAGATCGCCGACGTCCTTGTGGCGGCGGATGAAGGTATCGCGGTATTGCACCGTGATGTCAAGGCCGGTCTGGGCAGGGCATACGCCGCAGGATTTGCCCGCGCCCTGGAACTCGATGGGGCGGTGCTCTGTGAGATGGACGCCGACTTCTCCCACGACCCCGCAGATCTTCCTCGACTCGTCGCAGCGATCGACGGTGGCGCAGATCTCGCGATCGGGAGTCGCTACGTCCCGGGAGGTGGTGCCGACGATTGGCCGTGGCACCGGAGGGCGATCTCCAGCGGCGGAAATCGATACGCGGCACTCATGCTCGGCCTCAAGGTGAAGGATGCGACGGCCGGGTACCGGGCTTTCCGTGCGGACGCCGTCCGGCGTCTGCGTCCGGAGACCTGCGACGCATCCGGCTACGCCTTCCAGGTTGAGATGGCATGGCGCGCGTCGGAGGCAGGTCTGAAGATCACCGAGGTCCCGATCCGATTCCGTGATCGCGAAGCCGGCACGTCCAAGATGACCCCGAGCATCGCATTCGAAGCGATGCTCCTCGTCACGCGATGGGGTTGGCGTCGCCGGTTCGGGAGCAAGGAGTAGCCGAGTAGCGGAGTAGCGGAGTAGCGGAGTAGGCCGGGGAGGTGCTGTTCCTTCACGGAGCCGG
>JAYEIJ010000166.1:0-1821 GCA_034660035.1 Actinomycetota bacterium
TGACGATGGTATTCGCCGTCGTGCCGGTGGCATCAGCAGTCGACGGTCCGGGATTGACACCGGAATCGGTCGAAGCCGTGGTCTTCCCCGGTGGGGATTACGTAGTCGAGAAAACGGTCCATACACCGGAGCTACCACCCAAGTTGGATGTCTGCTTGATCGTGGACCTGTCGGGCAGCTACGGGGACGACCTGCCCAACATCAAGATGCTTGCACCCGGCATCTGGGACGACATCGTCGCAGGCGGCGTCTCGGACCTGCAGATGGGTCTTGCGTCGTTCGTCGACTTCCCATTCAACGAATGGGGAGACTTCGCCTCGGGCGACTATGCATATCGCTTGGACCAGCAGCTCACGCCAACCAAGGCGACCTGGGTAGCCGCAGTCAACGCCATGGCGACAACATGGGGTTACGACGAACCCGAGAGCCAGTATGAGGCCTTCTATCAGGTGGCCACTGGCGCTGGCAACGATGTCGAGGAGCCTGGGACGATCCCGACCGGACAGCAGTGCAACTTCAGAGAGGACGCCACGAAAGTAGCGATGCTCACGACGGACGCCAGTTTCCACAATGCCGGTGACGGCGGCGGACCGTTCCCCTATCCGGGAGCATCGGCAGTCGATACAACCAATGCACTCGTAGACGGTGACATCACCGTGATCGGCCTCAAGGCACCTGGTGCCGGGGGCGAACTCGATGCGCTCGCGGCTGCAACGGGCGGTGCAGTGGAGCTGACGACCAGCACCAGTTCGGACATCGCCGATGCGATCCTCGCCGCCCTCAAGGCGATCGACGTCGACGTCTCCATGGAGAGCGACTGCTCGTATCCGATCTCGACGACGTTCTCACCGGACTCTCTCACCGTAGAGAGCGGCGAGGACGCGGTGTTCGTCGAAACCATCGCGGTCGCGGCAGATGCACCGGGCGGGACGTACGAATGCGTGGACTGGGCGCTCATCAACGGCGAGCCGATGCTCGACGACGCCGGTTTGATCATCTACGAGTACAAGACGATCAAGGTACCTGAGGGCTTCCTCACCGGCGGCGGGCAGATCGGCAAGGCCAAGACGGCACAGAACTTCGGCGGAAACGTTGGGTTCCTGGACGACTTCTCCATCGTCGGGCAGTGGCAGTTCCGAGACGGCGCCACGAAGTTGAACATGCACTCGCTGTCGATTGATTACCTGCAGTTCTACATGATCGGCGGCGATCCCGCGGATCCGCCAACAGCCAATGCGAATGCTGCGGAGTTCGGTGGCACCGCGAGAGTGAAGGACGGCAAGGCCAAGTGGATCGACACCTGCACCTTCAATGCGTGGGCGGAGGACCACGGTGAGCCGGACGTCGCCGACGCGTTCTGGATCTACATCGATTGTGGAACCGATGGGATCTGGGACTACGGCCATGACGTGCTCGACACGGGCAACCTCCAGATCCACTCCGGGTACAAGGGATAACCGACCGGTCGAGAACCAACCAACGAGACGAGAGGGGCCGCCCAACCGGGCGGCCCTTCCGCGAGTCCGGGCACGATCCTCTGGAACCCGCACGCCCTCTGGACTCTTGCGTAGAAAACCGACGGAATCGTGCCGTTTTCTACGCAAGACGCCTAGAAGCTGGAGGCGAGGACCTCGGCGGTGAACCTCGAGAGGTTGGCGATCACGCCGGGGAAGACGCCGAGGACGAGCACCAGGACGGCCGTCACGGCGAGGGCAACCCGCAACGTCGGGACGAGTTCCATGCGGCCGAGCGCGTCGGGGTCGACCGAGTCGGGGACGGCATCGAACAGGACTGACTTGACGACCTTCGAGTAGTAGACGA
>JAYEIJ010000167.1:0-1812 GCA_034660035.1 Actinomycetota bacterium
TCCGCCACGGGGAGTCGCGCACTTCGATGAGAGCGTCCCAGGCACTGCGATCCAGCCAGGCACCCAGTTCGTCAACCGGTGCGTCACCGAGCGTGTCCGCCAGTCGGAGCCATGTGACGTCGCTGGCATCGACTGCCTGCCAGTAGGGCGCCTGTGCGAGGAGCCTGCGCCACAGCCCCGGGGCGAAGACATCAACAGCGTCATCCCAGGACGAACCGAGTGCGCGGTCGGAAAGGCCACTTCCGGTGTGCGTTGTGGAACTCATAGGTTCAGCCTACGCGCGGCTCCCGGCTCGCGTAGGCTCGAAATTGCCACGATCTATTGGGAGGTATCTCGTGCGTTCGGTTCGCTTCTTCGTCCTGCTGATCGTATTCGCCCTGGTTGCTGCCGCATGCAGCTCTGGCAGTGACGACACGACCACCACGGCGACTGCCGAGACAGAGACGACTACGACAACTGAAACGGCAGAAACCACGACCACCGAGACCAGTGAACCGAGCGCCGAGACCGTGACGACGATACCCGGACCGGATGGCACGGTGTTCGTCCTTGACGCGGACTCGGGATTCGAGGTCTGTGGATACGACAAAGATGAGTTGGTCTCACCGGCTCCTCCCTCGGTCGTATGGGAGATCCTCGACGACCACGGTATCTCGGTTGAGATGCTCGAGCCCGACGATGAACGGCCTTTCCCACTTCCCGTGGGACTGAACGCCTACATTCTCACAGATGCGGAACCGAACCCGGTCTTTGCCTCAAGCCTGCTGCTGATGAAGAATATCCCAGCCTCTCCTCGCCACATCGTCATGCCGGCGGCAAGGTGGAAGTTCGGACCAGCCGACGAGGCGGCCGCCGCTACTCCAAGCGAGTACCACGAATATGCGCCGAATCAATTGACTGATGCCTCGGGCGATACTGTTGTCGTCATCGACACCGGCTCTGCGCCGTCACCGTTCCCCGGGGCTTTCGCCGAGGCCTGGACCGGGCTCCTCACCGATCCTGCTCCCAATCCCATGGAGCCCGAGCCGGCTGGTATGGACGAGACGTTTTTCGGGCATGGCGTGTTCGTTGCCGGCGTCGTTCGACAACTGATGCCCGGAACGAGTGTCTCAATCCGGTCGGCGACGTACGGTCGCGGTGGAACAACGGTGTTCGACGAGCACAGCGTGGTCCGCGCCATCTCTGCAGCGGTAGATGGTGAACTACGCAAGAGCGACGACGAACTGAACGAGGCAGAGAAGGGGGGCGGCGTCGTGAACCTCTCCCTGGGAACCTACGCATGTGCGGAAGATCAGATACCGCTCGAGCTCGCAGTGTACCTTGGTGGTATCGCCGCTTCTCCAGAGTCAGAATCCCCGAACAATGATATTGTGTTTGTCGCCGCCGCAGGCAACGACGGCGAAGACCCGGGCTACCAGCCTTTCTGGCCAGCCGGATTCGCCGACCGGGCGGTCCTCGAGGAACGAATGGCATCGTGGTACTACGCCGACTACCCCGAATTTGCGGACGCAATGGCGGCTCTCCTCGGGGGATCCCCAATCATCCTCGGAGTCGGTGCACTGGAATCCGGAACTGCGAGTCCGGCCCCATTCTCGAACTGGGCTGGGGCAACTGTCTGGGCACCGGGCACCGAAGTCGTGAGCACGTACCCTGATTGGGACGGGTTCGCACGGTGGAGCGGGACGTCGTTCGCGGCGCCGTTCGTATCGGCGATGATCGCCGGCTGCCGGGGAGGATCCACCTACAGGGATTCGCTGGCACAGTTCATCGCTGATCCTCCCCTGACACTCACAGATCCGACATGCCCGTAGT
>JAYEIJ010000168.1:0-7749 GCA_034660035.1 Actinomycetota bacterium
ACTCCAATCTATCCCAGATCTTCTTCCGCCAACTCGACCTCCCGAAGCCCGACATCCATCTCAGCATTGGTGGCTCAACACGAGGGCGACAAATCGGCGAGGCGATCCAAGCTCTCGATGTGGTGTTCGCCGAAGCATCACCGGCAGCGGTCGTAGTGCAAGGTGACACGAACACCGTGTTGGCGGCAGCCATCGCCGCCAATGCTCGGGAGGTGCCACTGGTCCATGTTGAGGCAGGATTGAGAAGCTACGACCGTTCGATGCCCGAAGAACACAATCGCGTTCTGACCGATCACCTCTCCGATCTCCTGCTCGCACCCACCGAGACAGCCCTCAACAACCTGCGAACCGAAGGCATCGACGAACGTCGCATTGAAGTGACCGGGAACACGGTGGTCGAGGCCGTCCGCCGACTCATCCCGACCGGTGACGAATCGGATGCGATCCTGCGAAGCCACGATGTCGCTCGCAACCACTACGTGCTCGCCACACTGCACCGTCCAGAGAACGTCGACGACCCCGACACCCTTGAGACGATCCTCCGGCAGTTGGTAGCGCTTCCGATCCCGGTCATGATCCCCATGCATCCGCGAACGACAGCGAGAATCTCTGCTTTCGGACTCGCCGATGTCCTATCGGGTCTTCGGGTTGTCGGCCCGGTCGGGTATCAGGAGTTCCTGGCATTGGGTGCCGGCTCGGCGTTCCTCGTCTCCGACTCCGGCGGCGTGCAAGAGGAAGTCTCGGTCTACAAGCGACCGCTGATCGTTGTGAGACGATCCACGGAACGCCCCGAAGTCCTCGGCACCTTCGCGGAGCTGGTTCCACCGGGCGATGGGATCAACAAGGTCGCTATGCGCTGGCTCGAAGACCTCGACCGTGTCCACCAACGAATCGCTACGGTGGAGAGTCCGTACGGCGATGGATCCGCTTCACAGCGGTCCGCTGAGGCGATCGTGGGCATCATCAACGCCTAGTAACACGTGCCGTCGCCTGATAGCGTGGAAGGCAAGCCGGATGGGCGGCACTTTGGAGCGGCGATGAAACAAGCTCTCTTCTCCCTAGCCGTTGTGGCGTTTCTGTGCGGTGTGATCGGAGCAGCCCTCGCTGCCAAGCTACCGCCTGGCGGGTCGTTCACTGATGATGGTGGGAACATCCACGAACCCAGCATCGAAGCGATTGCCGCCGAGGGCATCACTCGGGGCTGCAACCCGCCAGCGAACACGCTCTACTGCCCGACAGACACTGTGACGCGTGGTCAGATGGCGGCGTTCTTGAACCGCGCACTCGACCTCCCGGCAACGGGAGTGGACTTCTTCGGTGATGATGACGCGTCGATCTTCGAAGGGGACATCAATCGGCTGGCGGCTTCGGGGATTACGAAGGGCTGCAATCCTCCCGTCAATGACCACGTCTGTCCGGAGGGAAACGTGACGCGTGGTCAGATGGCGGCGTTCCTCGTAAGGGCGTTTGGCTACAAGGACAACGGCGGCGGTGACTTGTTCGTTGATGACGACACCTCGATCTTCGAGGGCGACATCGATCGGCTTGGTGCTGCCGGGGTGACGAAGGGCTGCGACCCACCGGCAAATGACCGGTTCTGCCCCGACGATCCCGTCCTGCGAGATCAGATGGCATCGTTTCTCGCGAGGGCACTCAGAATGGCGCCCATCTACCCGCCGCCTCCCGTTGTGCCGCAATTCGCATTGGCCTGGGGAAGCTCTGGCTCTGATCCTGATCAGCTGGAGTATCCGCTGGGAATCGATGTTTCTACCGACGGCACCGTCTACGTCGCCGACTCAGCGAACCGGCGACTCCAAGTGTTCTCACCGACGGGAGCCCTCGTCGACTCGTGGCCCGGGTACTACGTTGGGCCACGCGATGTCGCTGTTGCCCAGGACGGCTCCGTCTACGTGGACTGCGGACAGAAAGATCCATGGAAGCGGGAGATCTGCCACCTTTCGCCGGACGGCAAGGTGATCGATTCGTTCGGAACGGAGTATGCGCCGTCCCCTGGCTACATGAACCTGGATGTTGCGCCGGACGGATCCGTGTTCGCTCTCGCGTTCAGGTATCTGTCCCAGGTCGTGCATTTCACAGCAGACGGCGAGTTCATCGCCTGGTGGGGCAACCTGGGTCCCACTGAGGAGAACTTCAGGGCAACCGGACTTGCGGTTTCCTCGGAAGGCACCGTCTACGTGACAAGTTACGCCCGCGACATCGCTTTCGGGGTGCGGGAGTTTGAGGCGCGGGTTCTCCGGTTCAAACCCGACGGAACGTACATCGACTCCTTCCATCTCCGGGAAGCACCGTGGCTCACGGAGCCGCTCACAGCCAGGGAGATCGCCATCGGCCCGGATGACTCGGTCTACGTGGCGGACAGCGCCGGCCGGATTCAACGGTTCACCGCAGATGGCGAGTTCCTCGGCTCCTGGGGCAGCCTCGGATTCGGGGAAGGGGAGTTCTCGGGCCCGATCGCGGTCACCGCCGGAGCGAAGACGGTCTACACAGTCGAACGAGATCTCGGCCGGGTTCAGAAGTTCATCTACCCCTAGATTGCCAGACATCGGTGAGGACTGCACCTCGGGTAATCAGCCTTCGAGGAGTTCCCGGAACGGAACCGTCGCCCGAAGAGCGAACGATCCGTCCGCCGCAACCGCGGGTTCCGTCGGCACAACGATCCGCCGAATTCGGGAGAAGGGGACGCTCCGCAGGTCCCATGCCATCGCCACCGAGTCGCTCATCGACAGGGACTCGCTGAGCATCACAGCATCCCCCAAACCGCCTGCGATCCCGGCGAGAGCCGAAGGGGATCTCATTCCCTTCAACCTCGTGAGCATCGCGAACATGAGCGTCTGTTGGCGCTCCATCCTGTTGACGTCCGACACGTCCTCGATGAATCGCCATTCGCCGTCGACGAACTCCTGCGTACCGCGAGAGCGAACCCACCGCAGAGACGTTGCACCGTCGACAGCCGAACACCCGGCGGGCAGGATCTCCGAACTCCCTTCCCGCAGGGCGTGTTCGACGCAGATCTCGACGCCGCCGATCGAATCAATGACCGCTACGAATCCGTCGAGATTGAACATGGCGAAGTGATCCACACCGATCCCCGTGTAGTCCTCGACGGCCACCGCAACCAACTCCGGTCCGGACACGTCTTCACCGCATCCGGTGAGCGTCCGGTCGAGTTTCGTCTCCTCCCCGGTGCACGGGTCGCTCACCAGCAGATCCCGGGGCAGCGACACCAGCACCGGATCTCCTCCGTTCGTGGGTGCGAGCCAGAAAAGCACAGCGTCGGCGTAGACGCCTTCCTGGCGATCCGGAGCTTCGGGATTGAAGTCGGTCCCGATCGCGAGCACGGTGTCGTACTCGACGGCCTCATAGGTCGGCGATGGCGTCGCGTCGACGTCTCGATCTGCATCCGTATCCGCAGCCGTATCCGGCTCAGCAGGTTCGATCAACCGGTTTCGTGCCTCGGCGGTGTCGAACTCGATCCGTTCGATGCTGTTCCACGCCCACCAGGCCCGCGCACCCTGCAACCCGAAGAATCCGACCACGAGGAACATGACGACGCCTACACCGAGCAAGATGATGCGTTTGCGTGTCACGAGGTTCCCCGGTTCATCGAAACGGAACGCTACCGCCCCGTCGTAGATAGGTACAGAGACGACCAGTCGGGGCACTGCCCTATCATGCAGCCACTACTCGAGGGGTGGACAGCATCGAAACTGAACCGAGTCTCTTCGCGTCGCTCTGGCGCTTCAAGTGGTACATCGTTGCCGCTGCTGTGCTCGCCGCCGCCGTCGGCTACGGCGTGTCGATGATGCAACCCACCGTCTACGAGGCGCAGGGCGAACTCCTCCTCAACGATCCTCGCACTTCCGGCGGAGTCGCCGAGGAGATCGGCATCGTCCTCGACCCGAATCGATACGTTCGCAATCAGGCACAGGTAGTCGAATCACCCCAGGTTGCGACGCGTGCTTCGGAGAACCTCGGGGGGACACCGACGCCACGGCAGATCCAGGATTCGGTCTCTGCCACGCCGGCTCGCGACCTCGATGTCCTCACCGTTCACGGTTCCCGACCAACAGCGGACGGTGCCGTTGCAGTAGTCGATGCCGTCGTGCAGGCCTATGAGGAGATCGTCGAGGAAGGCATCACCTCCAAGGTGAACGACTCGATCGCAACGCTCGAACAGTCGAAGGCTGAGATTCAGGCAAAGATCGCCGAGATCGATGCAGAACTCGCAGACGACCCCGGCAACGTCTCACTCGAAGCGCAACGCACCGCAGCGATCGCCCAACTCGTTGCGGACGACACTCGAATCGAGCAACTCGCTACCAACGCCGCCCTCTACGGTTCCGGGGTTCAACTGTATGTCGCACCGGAGACGCCGGGTAGCCCGGCGCAGCCGAAGCCGCTGCGCAATGCGGCGATCGCCATGGTCCTCGGCGTCATCGCCGCCGGAGCATGGGCATGGTGGCGTTCCGAACAGGATCAGCGTGCCGACCATCGCAACATCCCCGCCGGGATCCTCGACGCTCCGCTCCTCGCCGTTGTCCCCGAATTCGGTGACGTGGGTGCGACGGCGCCCAATCCAACGGTCACAAATCCGGGCTCCGGCGCCGCCGAGGCATATCACTTCGCCGTGTCGTCACTCGGTTTCGCCTTGGAACAGACCAATGGCAAATCCGTCGTGATCACATCCGCCGCCCCCGGTGATGGCAAGAGTGCGACGGCGCTGAATGTCGCGATCGCCTCGGCGCAAGACGGACGAAAACCGCTCCTCATCGACGCAGACGAGCGCGCCAGAGGACTCACCCGCCTCGCCGGACTCAACGGAGAGCCGGGCATCACAGATCTCGGCAACGGGACGCCCGTCACCGATGTCGTCACCGAGTGGGCCATCGCTGACAACACCACGTTGCCGTTCGTCCCGGCCGGCAGCGAACTCGATGGAAGCACCGCCGGATACTTCCGGTCAGCCCCATTCCGCGAGGCGCTCCCTGCGCTCGCGTCCAAGCGAGATCTCGTGATCATCGATGCCCCACCGGTCATGTCCGCAGCCGAGACCACCGACCTCGCTGCACAGGCCGACGGTGTGGTCGTCGTCGTTCGCTACAACACCCCCCTGCGCGACCTCGCGGACACGCGCCAGCGCCTCGCCATGTCCGGAACCCCGATCCTCGGCTACGTCTTCAACCGGGCGAAGACGAAGACCCACGGCTACGGCTACGGCTACGGCTACGGCAAAGACACCGACTGACCTCCGTGCCCAAACCCCAAGACCCCGCCCGAGAACCGTCCCCCCGGCCGAAGGATGGGGGGACGCGGACCGAAGCGACGCAGGGGGGCATCCCCAAGCCCACCTACCGATCCGTCCTCCTTCTCGGGTCCGACCACACCGACCTCGGCGAGGTCACGATCGAGGCGATCACCCCGAACCTCGCGATTGGGATCTCCTGCGGCCGCTTCCCGAAGGGCTACGCCCACATCGACCCCAACGAGGACGCCGTCTTCGCAGCCACCGATGACACCACGACTGTGCTCGTGGTAGCCGATGGCCACCACGGGTTCGATGCCGCCCGCGAGATCATCCTGACCATCGCCGATACAACACCGTCGGTCATCAACACCGACGCGGACGGGATCGTCCGGCACCTCACGGCGGCAGCAATCGAGGCCGTGTCCCATACGATCCCGAACCTAGATCCACCGCGCAATACGAGCCGTGCCGCGCTCACGATCTGCGTCATCCGCGGCAGTACCCTCGCCACGTCCACCATCGGCGACACCGCATGTCTCATCGCGACGAAGCGCCGTGTGCAGCGGATCGGAACGACGAGTCCATTCCTCTCCCCGGACACAGATCCCGGCACCGTCCACATCGACATCGTCGAGTTGCCTGCCAAGAGCATCGTCTTCGTCGCCACCGATGGAGTCACCGACTTCGCCAAGCCTCTCGACCGCACCATGCGAAGCGCCGCGCAGCAAGAACCACACAGCTCCATCGACATGCTCATGGCGGCATCGTTCGCTGGAGGAGCGGGCGACAACATCGCTATCGCCACCGCCCGACCCTCCCCCTGACCGCTCCCGATATCCAAACGCCGGGCGCAACCACACGATCTCCCTCAAGTCATGCGCTTCGTCCCACAAGCATCTTCGTCACTGATCGACACGCACGGTCGGTTTCGCCGGCCCGACGACCGCACCATCCGCGAAGAAGCCAGGCCGGAACCCCCAGGCACCGTTGTCACCTTCGTCGCTGCTTTCGCCGATGGGCTCGGATCTTTTCCTCCTCCTCGGAGGGAGGTACCGATGAAGGAGAAGGCGCAGGGACCGCGCACCGAAGCTGAAGAGAACCGTCCGGCCCCACCCGTCCTCCCCAACCGGCGCGTGGCTGAACGAGACTCGATATGACACAAGCCGGCTACGCGCATATCATCGGCGCGTACGCTGGCAGTCCGGGGGGCCGATGCAACAGAAGACTTGGTTCCGCACCCTGCAGCGTTGGCGTTTCCCACTCTCCGCCATCTTCGACTCCTTCTTCTGGTACGGCGCGTTCTTCGTCGCCGTGCTCGCTCGTCTCGACTTCACGGTTGCGAACGTCGATGTCGCCTCCTTACTCCAGGTCGCAACCATTGCAGCCCTCGTCCAACTGACCACCGGCATCGCCACCGGCCTCTACCGGGGTCGTCGAACGATCGCTTCGTTCGGAGAGGTCCGTCTCGTCGTTTTCTCGACCTTCGTTGCAACCGGCGTCACCTTCGCCGTCGTGGCTATCACCGGACCGCCGAATCTGGTTCCGCTTAGCACGGTGTTCGCCGCCGGCGCCTACCAGCTACTCGGGGCCCTCGGCACCCGCTACCTCGGCCGACTCGTCGTCGAGATCAATACCCGCTCGACCCATGCCCGTCCCCACCGCACGCTCATCTTCGGCGCCGGTTCGGCCGGCGACGAGATCAGCCGCGCCCTCCTGCAGGACCCACATACCGACCTCGACCCTGTGGCGTTCCTCGACGACGATCCGACAAAACGGCGACTCGTCGTCAACGGAATCCGGGTCGTCGGCACGCGCAACAACATCGCCGCAGCGGCACGCGCCTTCGATGCGGACACGCTGCTGCTCGCATTCCCCGGCGCTCGCCAGGAGAGCATCAACACCGTCGTCGATCTCGGACAGGCTGCGAACCTTGCCATCAAGATCATCCCGTCCGTCCGCACCCTGACCGGCCCGACCGCCCGAATCACCGACATCCGCGACCTCGAACTGTCCGATTTCCTCAATCGGGATGAGGTCGACATCGACGATGCTGGAGTTCGGGCACTCGTGAGCGGCAAGCGGGTGCTCGTGACCGGGGCGGGTGGATCGATCGGCTCGGTGCTCTGTCGCACGATCCTCACCTATGAACCGGCCCGTCTCATCATGGTCGACCACGACGAGAATGCCCTCCACCGCCTCCAGTTGGGCATCGAGGGTCGGGCGCTGCTCGAATCCCCCGACCTGGTCCTCTGCGACGTTCGGGACCGCGACGCCGTGCGAACGGTGTTCGAGTCCACTCATCCCGACATTGTGTTCCACGCGGCAGCCCACAAGCATGTCACCTTCCTCGAGCGATTCCCCTCCGAGGGATTGAAAACGAACGTAGGCGGCACGACGAACGTGCTCATGGCGGCATCGGAAACCGGCGTTGAGCGATTCATCAACATCAGCACCGACAAGGCCGCCGACCCGGTCAACGTGCT
>JAYEIJ010000169.1:0-30379 GCA_034660035.1 Actinomycetota bacterium
CACAGGCCCAGGACCCTATGTTCGAGAGCCCGCCGCGCTGTCTGCTCAATCGCCAAGGTTCGGTCCAACAGGCGCAACTCCCCTCCCGGGTCACGATCGGGACCGAGACCGACGTCTTCGTGCTCCCTTCTATGGACGGAGGTGAGCCTCCGATCCTCGCCGCTGGGGAATTCGCCGCAGCATTCACCGATCGCCCCGAGGTGCACGCTTTGATGCAGTACCTCGCAACGCCCGAAGCCGGTGAGGCATGGGCCGGAGAGGGTGGATTCGTCTCGCCACACGTTTCATTCGACGCAGACGCGTACGGTGATGACCTCGACCGTCACATGGCTGATGTTCTGAGTCAAGCCAACGTTGTTCGACTGGACGGATCCGACAGCATGCACCCGTCGGTCGGCACCGGAACCTTCTGGACCGGCATGGTTTCATACATCCGGGAGGGGAACGCCCGCGGTGTCGCCGCCGAGATTCAGGCCGGCTATCCCGAGGTCACCCACTTCCCGGAGGTGCCGGTCTCGGAAGGCTGACGCTCAGCGCCAGAGATCTTCGAGCACGTCGGCGACGGGATCCTTGCCTGCCACCAACGTCTCAGCGCCGTCGCCGTGCTGAGAAACCCCAACGGTGATCTTTTCGAACTGCTCCATGGCGGGGTCGAGGAACCGGCTCGGAAGAGCGTACGAGTGCTCCCGGCTGGAGCTGAAGCGCTTGTGATAGAACCGCTGCGGCACCGTTACGTGGAGATGGTCCTTCGCCCTCGTGAGCGCGACGTAGAGAAGGCGTCGCTCTTCATCCAGGCCTCCGGGATCCGAGATCGCCATGTCGGACGGGATGTTCCCGTCTGCGGCATGGATGACGAACACGGCCCGCCACTCACCGCCCTTCGCTGAGTGGATGGTCGAGAGGGTGAGGTAGTCGTCGTCGAGGTGGGGCGGTCCGGCGAGGTCACTCGTGCTGGCAGGTGGATCGAGCGTGATCTCGGTCAGGAATCGACTCCTCGTTCCGTATTCGGAGGCGAGAGCGGCGAGTTGTCCGAGATCAGTCAACCGGGCCGTGGAATCTTCGTACGCGCGGTCAAAAACGAGGGTACAGAACGGAATCAGACGCTCGATCTGCTGGGACGGACCCGGTTCGACTCCTTCCGAACCCCGGCAATCGCGAAGAGCGCTCTGCAACTCCCTCATCGGCTCCCTCGCCTCCGCCACGACGGGGAACTGCGCAACGGTGAGTGCTACCAGGCGATCCGTGTCGTCCTTTGCGGCTTCCCCGTCGAGGTGGTCGGTGATCTTCAGCGAGGTTGCCGGCCCGATGCCTGGGATCATCTGGAGCACCCGGTTCCACGCCAGTTCGTCTTTCGGGTTATCGAGGATGCGCAACAGAGCCAGCAAATCCTTGACGTGCGCCGCTTCGAGGAACCGCAGGCCACCGTACTTGACGAACGGGATGTTCCTCCTGGACAGTTCGATCTCGAGGCCCGCCGAATGGTGACCGGTGCGGAACAGCACGGCCTGATCCCGGAGAGGGGTGCCGGCCTCCCGGTGTTCGAGCACCCGATCGGCAACCAGATCCGCTTGAGCCGCCTCATCGAAGCACGTGATGAGGTCCGGGATACGACCGGCCGGGCGTTCGGTCCAGAGTTCCTTCTGGAACGTCTCGGACGAGGCATCGATGACAGCATTCGCCGCGTCGAGGATCTGGGGAGTGGAACGGTAGTTCTGTTCGAGCGTCACGACGGTCGCGTTCTCGTAGGCCTCCGGGAATCCGAGGATGTTCTCGACTGTGGCTCCGCGAAACGAGTAGATGGCCTGGGCGTCATCGCCGACCACAGTGAGATTTCCGCTGGCTCCGCACAGCGACCGGAGGATCTCGGCCTGACTCCGGTTCGTGTCCTGGTACTCGTCGACGAGAACATGATCGAAAAGGTTGCGGACGGTGCCACCCGTGGGCGAATCGAGAAGAGCGTTCCAGTAGAGGAGGAGATCGTCGTAGTCGACGACGTTGTGATCCTTCTTCCGCGCCGTGTAGGCACGGAAGATCTCTCGCAGCGCGTCGACGTGGTCGGCGACCCACGGGAATCTCTCTTCGACAGTCTCGCTGAGCGGTGTTCTGGCGTTCACCGTACGGGAGTAGACGGCCGCGATCGTCTCTTTCTTGGGGAACCGCTGCTTCGATCCTCCGAATCCGAGTTCGGTGCGGATCATTCCGAACAGTGATGCAGCATCGGACTGGTCGATGACGGTGAAACCGTCCGCGAGACCCACGGCCGCTCCGTACTGCCGGAGCAGCCGGTTCGCGACAGCGTGGAACGTACCGCCCCACACTCGCCCTACCGACCGGTTCGAGATGAGGGCACCCGAGCGGCGGAGCATCTCTGAAGCGGCTCGGCGAGTGAAGGTGAGCAGGAGAACCCGCTCGGCGGGGATGCCCTCATCAACGAGACGTGCGACCCGGCTGGCCAACGTGCGGGTCTTGCCGGAACCGGCGCCGGCGATGACGAGGAGCGGCCCGTCCCCGTGGAGAACGGCCTCGCACTGTCGATCATTGAGCCCGTCGAGCCAGGCAGGATCTTCCGGGATAGATACGTCGAACATATGTTCGTTGAGTGTAGTCACTCGCGGGGAGTCCACGGGAGCCGTTCGACGGTCTGCTCGCCGGGGGTACCAGGGGACAGGCGGCAGGCAGCGGGCCATACCTCGTGGCTGGATGTCGGAATCGCGGGCTATCGGCTCAGTTGTCTGAACGCCCTGCTCAGATCCGCATGGAGCGTCGCTACTTCATCTTCGGACCAGGCGCCCGGATCCGCCCTGAGGAAGGATGTGCGATCGGCGCGGTTGTCGAAAACGGTGACCGGGATGTTCCGAACAGCGCCTTCTCCGCCGACCGCGATCGAATCGCCACCGTTCTCCTCGACGAGCCAGACGAAATCATCGACACCGTACTCGCGGAACATGACGTCATCCGGCACGCCGTGGAAGAGGATCGACGCATCCCCGTCCCGGCCCGGCTTCGCACGCTCCGCGTTCTTGCGACGGCTCTCCTCGGGCGTGACCCACACGTAGAGGATCGACGTCCGCCTCTTGATCTCGTCGGACAGTTCCGCGAGCGAATAGGCATAGCCGAAGGGAGGCAGCAGTGGCATCTCGGCCCCGGCCGGACCACCCCTGGCGAACTCGATGACGACCGAGGCTCCTTCGCTCCACAACGAACCGACCCAAGCAAGCTCCGTCCACAGAGCCGCCGCTTCGTCTTCCAGCGCCTCGGCGAGATTGCCCCGGACATCGGACGTGAGGCCTCGCATCGCCGGAGCGGCACCGACCTTCTCTCTTGCCCGGTCGAGTCGGTCGAAGAGCCAGGTGGCTGCCGACTCCGGCCGCGGCAACGCACTCCCGAGCATGGCGTAGTCCTCATTGAGGAGATGGATGAGCGTTCCCCAATCCCGCGGATCTGAGAACGCTCGTGTTCGTTTCGGGAAGAAGACCGGTGACTCCCCCATGAAGAACAACTCCTCTGAGATCCGCCGCATCAAGTGCACGTAGGGGTAGTCGTCGAGCGGGACAACGGGTCCTAGGTGCAAGTCCCGTTCAGCGACATCCTTCTCAAGGTGAGCAAGGTACCGACGGAGTTCCGATTTGCCGGACGCGGGGAGAGCAAGAAGAAGAAGCGTGTCGATGGTCGAATTCATCCAGTGACGATAGACCACGACCGATCCGGGGTTTCCGCCTCCGCTCGGTAGTTCTGCACGGTCTGCGACACTGAGAGGGCAAGGAAGGGACAGAGTGGAACAACGGAAGGGAACCTGGCTGGCCGTTGCGGCCTACTCCTTCTGGGGGTTCGTTCCGATCTTCTGGAAGGCCCTCGACGCTGTTCCCGCCCTCGAACTTCTCGCCCATCGGATCGTATGGTCTGTGCCGCTCCTGTTCCTCATCATCGTCGGGAGGAAGCACCTCGGCGTGCTCAGAGACTCGTTCCGGACGCCGGTCACAGCCGTCACGGCACTCGTAGGAGGTGTCCTTCTTTCGATCAACTGGGGTGTCTTCGTGTGGGCGATCACGACGAGCCACATCGTTGAGGCGTCCCTCGGCTACTTCATCAACCCTCTGGTATCGGTGGCGCTCGGCGTGATCGTCTTACGAGAGCATCTCAGCACCGCCCAACGCGTCGCCGTCGGGATCGCCCTTATCGGGGTTGCAGGAATGACGATCCTGTCGGGCGTGCTGCCATGGATCTCACTCGTTCTGGCTTTCTCGTTCGGGACGTACGGTCTTCTCAAGAAGCGGGTCACCGCGGCACCTCCGATCGAGGGTTTGTTCATGGAAAGCACCTTCGTGGCAGTTCCTGCACTTCTGTACCTCGGAATCCTTGCCGGAAGCGGAACCGGCGCCCTCGGATCTTCGGCAGCTACGACGATGCTCTTGATCACTGCCGGTGCGGTCACGATCTTCCCGCTCGTCCTGTTCGGAGCCGCGGCCCAACGCATCCCGCTCTCGACTCTCGGCATCCTTCAGTACATCGCTCCGATCCTCCAGCTTCTGCTCGGGGTCGTTCTCTATGGCGAGGCCGTATCGAGCGGCGAGTGGTTCGGCTTCGTACTGGTGTGGATCGCTCTCGCCATCTACACGATCGACAACGCCCGGACGCTCAAGGATGCAGAGCGGACCGGGTCTGTCACGGATCTCGGCTAGAAATGCGCCGGGCGATCGGCCGTGCGCCGGGGGTGCCGTGCTCGACCTGCCACGGCCACGCCCACCAGAGCGAACACGGCTCCGATGAGGATCGGAACGGTCAACACTTCGTCGAGCAAGACGACGCCGGCAACAACGCCCACAACCGGCGCCAGGTAACCGGTCAGGGCAACGCGGGCTGCCGAGGTGTGTCGCGACGCGAACAGCGTCGCGAAGAACGGCAGGAACGTGCTGCCAAGACCCAGGGCGACCAGAGCGACCCACGATGTCGTGTTGACACCTGCGAGGTCGATATCTCGAACGAGCAACCCGGCGGCCACGGCCACTACGGCTCCGGCGAGGAACATCGGGATCGCGAGTTCGGTCGTGCGATGCCTCGGGGCGTACTTCCGGCTGAGAACGCCGCTCGTCGCACCGGCAACAACACCGCCGAGAGCGAACATCGCGCCGATCCGGACATTGCCGCCATCGCCGCCGATCCCCGAATCACCGAACGCCACGATGAGGAACGAACCGACCAGGCCGATCGCCAATCCGAGGACCTGGTTCTTGCCGAGCCGCTCGTGCAGCGTCACGGCGGCCAGTGCAGCCGTCGACGCCGGGATGATCGTGATGAAGATGCCCTCGACGCCGGCGGAGACATATTGCAGCGAGGAGATGAAGAGCATCGGAGCAAGCCCGATGCGCAGCACCCCGATGATGGCTCCGTCCCGCCAAGCCGCTCGGGTGATACCGCCGCCCTTTCCCAACCAGACGAGGAGGACGGCCGCTGTAGCGGTCAGGATGCGGACGACGATGACCGTGAACGTCGTCACGCCTTCGGAGAACACGAAGCGAGTGCCAACACCGGCCATCCCCCACCCGAGTGAGGCGGCCAGCAGCGCGGTCAGTACCCGGGTGTGCATGAGGCGACGCTACCGGTCGCGCCCCTTCTACTCAGCCAGGAATTCGAGAGCCCTGCCCGCTTGCTCGACCGAGTCGATCGTGATCGGATCGAGGACGAGTTGGACATGATCGGCCCCGAGCGACGCGTATGAGCGCAGCGTGTCTGCGAGCTCCTCGGGTGTGCCGCTCGTCGGATCCGCTGAATGCCGATCGGTGTCACCCTGGCGGCGTCCTCCGCCACCCGAGAACTGCCAGTAGAGCGCCGTGGTGCGACCGATCTCCGACGGATCCCGACCGACACCGCGGGCGGCGTCGTCGATCGTCGCGTTCAGCTTCTCGAAGCCTTCAGGAATGTTGCCGTGCCATGCATGCCACGTGTTCCAGAGATCGACATACGGCAGCGTCGCTCGGAGCACCCGGGGACCGATCGACCCGATCATGATCGGCGGTGCCTCAGGCCGGCTCCGGGGCACGAGATGGCAATCCCGAGCCGTGTAGTACTCGCCGTCGAAGTCGATCTCTCCTTCGCTCAGCAAGGTCCGAATGATCGTGAACGCCTCCTCGAATCGACTCGCGCGATGATCGAACGGGAACCCGTAGGCCCGATACTCGATCTCGTTCCACCCGGCGCCGAGACCGAGGACGAGACGGCCGCCAGAGATCTCGTCGACCGTCGTGGCTTTCTTGGCGAGCATCGCCGGACTGTGAAAGCTCGTCGCTGCGACGAGCGGCCCGATTTGGACCCGCTCGGTGATGGCTGCGACAGCGGCGAGGAGCGACCAGGCCTCCCACGGGGCGGCGGGGCCATCCGGGGTGTCGTACAGAAGATGGTCACCGATCCAGATGGAGTCGAACCCCAGGCCTTCGATCGCCAGCGACATGTCGCGCAGGTCGGGCCACCGGGCAGGCCACTCGATTTCGGGAAGCTGGACACCGACGGCGATGGATCGTTGCGTGATACTCATGACAGTGATCGTAGGGGACCGCGAGCACTGGGCTACTTGCTCCATTCCGCGGGCTGTCGGCGCCATATGGAACGCTGTGAACCCTGGGTATGCCTTTGGGGTACGCTCGGGGGATGCATATCGGCGTCTCCATCTTCGCAACCGACACCACCATCCAACCCGTTGCCCTCGGCCGGGCCGTCGAGGAACGGGGCTTCGAATCCCTTTGGCTCCCGGAGCACAGCCACATCCCCGTATCGCGCACCACTCCGTGGGGCGGCACCGCCGGGGCCCCTCCTCTGCCCGAGATGTACTGGCGGACCCACGATCAGTTCGTTGCGCTCGCCGCCATCGCTGCAACCACCGAGACGCTTGTGCTCGGCACCGGGATCACACTCGTTGCCCAGCGAGATCCGATCTGGCTGGCCAAGCAGGTCGCGTCGCTCGACGCCATCTCGAACGGACGGGTCATCTTCGGGATCGGCTACGGGTGGAACAAAGAGGAGATGGCCGACCATGGAATCGCCTATCTCGAGCGAAGAGCGATCCTGCGCGAGAAGGTTCTCGCTATGAAGGAGATCTGGACGAAGGACGTGGCCGAGTACCACGGGGATCACGTCGACTTCGATGCCTCGTGGTCGTGGCCGAAGCCCGTCCAGAAGCCCCACCCCCCGATCGTGCTCGGTGGCGGCGCCGGTCCAAAGACGTTCGGTGACATCGCCGAGTTCTGCGACGGGTGGATGCCGATCGCCGGACGGCACGAGTTCACCACGAAACTCGCCGCCCTTCGCAGCGCACTCCATTCCGCCCGCCGGGATCCGGCGTCGCTTGCCGTCGGTGTCTTCAATGCACCGCCCGACGCCGACGACCTTCGGAGCCTCGCCCAGGCCGGGGTCGTTCGGGCCGTACTCCCGCTCGCGTCCAGGTCGCCCGATGAGGTCCTCGCCAAACTGGACCGATACGCTCCGCTCATCGAAGCGTTGAAGGACGCCTGAGGTCTCAGTCGACCGGTCCGCATCCGCGCGGTACCGTTGCACCATGACCGAGAGTGGCAACGGGAGTCCGCCGGTACCGCAGATCGAGTACACACTCGTCAAACTCGTCCTCTACGTGCGGGTCCTCGGGTTCGTCTGGATGACGTTGCTGGTCATCATCACGTGGTTCACAGACGACGCCGCGAATCTTGCGATCGTGGCGGCGGCGGAGATCCTCGCCGGCGTGTGGACCTTCGTCACCGTTCGCGCCGCCAGGAACCCCTTGGCCCTGCGCACATGGAAGTTCGCAGCGATCGACGGTGTCGTTGCCCTCCTCGTAGCGGCGTCCTCCTTCGTCTCTGGAGCCGGCGACCTCTTCCACGGCGGATACCCGATCTCATGGCTGGCCGTCGCCGCATTCGCCGGCGGCATGCGTCTCGCCATCGCCGCTGCCCTCGTTCTTGGCGCACAGCAGGTCGTCGGGTTCCTCCTCACCGGACGTACGCCGATCCAGACCACCGGCGCGCTCGTGTTCATCGTCTACGCCGTGATCTTCGGTTATACGATCGACACGCTGCGGCGCAACGACGCTCTCCGACGAGAGGCCGATCTCGCACTCCAAGTAGAGCGGTCTAAGCGCGCCCGTCAAGAGGAGCGCCTCGCTCTGGCGAACGAGTTGCACGACTCGGTTCTGCAGACGCTTCAGGTCATACGCACAGACGCCGACGACCCCGATCGAGTCCGCTATCTCGTGCGCAGCGAGGAACGAGCGGTCGATCGGTTGATCAACCGATTCCGGCGCACCGATGACGCCAGCTTCGAGGCAGCACTGCTCGCCGTCAGAGACGAGATCGAGGATCTGTACGGGATCGAAATCCGTGCGGTCATTCGCGAGGACATTCCCCTGAACCCCTCCGTCCTCGCAGCCGTCGACGCCACGAGAGAAGCGTTGACGAACGCCTCCCGACACTCAGGGACCTCGGAGATCAACCTCTACGCCGAAGTGGTGAAAGGCCACGTCCACGTCTTCGTTCGCGATCGAGGGGTCGGCTTCGACCCGGAGCAAACGGAGTACGGGCGCGGTCTCAGCTACTCCCTCCGCGAGAGGATGGAATCGGTCGGCGGGTTCGTCCACATCCACAGCACGGTCGGCGAGGGGACCGAGATCGAGATCTGCTCCGGAGGTTGCCGATGACAGAACGACTGCGCGTCTTCCTCGTCGACGATCATGATGTTGCCCGAGCCGGAGCGAGGCACTACCTCGAAGACCGATACAACATCGTCGGCGAGGCGGACAACGCCATGGACGCTGCGGACATGATCTGCGACCGCGCGCCGGACATCGTTCTGCTCGACGTGCACCTCCCGGGTGGCGGCGGAGCTTCGGTCGTTACCCAGGTCCGCCTTACCCACCCCGACATCCGCTTCCTGGCCTTCACCGTCTCCGCCGTTCGAAAGGACGTGCTTCGACTCCTGGACGCCGGTGTCGACGGCTACGTCACGAAGGGGACGTTCGGTCCCGATCTGCCGGACCTCGTCGAGGCGGCCGCCGCGGGACGCCGACCCGTCTCGCCGGACGTCGCCGGGTACCTCCTCGACATCGACGAGCAGATCGCTGAGGCAGCCGGCATCGAGAAGCTCACGCCGAGAGAGCGCGAGGTCGTGAATCTCATCGCTCGCGGATACACCTACAGGGAGACCGCTGCACGAATGGATATCTCGGTCAAGACACTCGAGACCCACATGCATCACATCTTCGAGAAACTCGGCATCGCCAGCCGTCACGAATTGTCACGTCTGGCATTCGACACGGGTTTCGTCCGGCCCGACGACACCGAAAGGCATCGGGGAGAACCCCGATAGCGGAGTCGAACACGATGTTGCACCATGGTGCAACACGAGAGGCGTGAACAGTCGGAGCGCGCTTGAAGCCGCACGAACCCGGAGACCCCTCCGGGACGGGGGGAGCGGACGGCGAGCCACTCCGAACGGGCGTGAGCTCTCCAGAGAGGACGGGGCGGCGAATCGTTGCCCCGTCCTTCGAATGCTGCTCAGAACCGTTCCACTGTGCCCTGCACCCCGGTACCGTGTCGGCCTCCACAACGAATCGAGGACCGATGACCGATGCCACCCCGCTCCCGGACGGACGTGATCTCATCCGAACGATGGGATGGTTGCCACTTCCCTACTCATGCGTCGGAGCCATCCGCAAGACCGCTGTCTCGGGACGCAACACGGTGTGGTCCTGGTTGATCCTGATCCCGTGGGCGTCGGACTCTAAGCCGTGGCTCGACGGAACAAAGGTGCTCACAGCTTCGACGAAGACCGAGGACGAGGAACGAGAAGAGATCGTCGGCCACATGCGCGACCTCCTCGACCGGCGGTATGGCGAAACGGTCGGCAACCGGGCCGTCGACGACTTGATCCGTAGCATCCAGAGCGAGGGCTAGCGATTGCATCGCCGGTCTTCTGTGAGACGAAAGGCCCTAGACAGGCGGGGATCCAGGTGCGACGATGCCCCCGTAGACAGCAAAGCCCCTGCGGCGCACAACATCGGGTCCATAGACCCGCACCCATCGAGGTGACTGGAACCAAGCGCCCGGTAGGGGCTTTGCTGCGCACTCCGGAAATGGGCGGGGTCGGCTGGAACCGGGGGGACTGCAGGCAGTAGTACGCCCTACGTATGATGTCGTTCTACGTACTACGTACTTCGTTCCGAGGCTTCACCCCGCTCAAATCCGAAGAGCCGCTTTGCTGCGACTGTTCGGTGCGCGACTATCCGTGCAGCGCGGTACCTTGATGATGACCAACCAGGAGAACGCTCCCATGCATCGTCTCGCCGTCGCATCCGTGGCTATCGCTCTCTTGGCCGCTGCATGCAGTAGCGGGAGCGATGCCGACGGCGTGGCGTCGCTCACCACTACCGAGGGATCGCCGGTCGTCGAGACCACAGAACCGACCAACGACGAACAGGCTCTACTGAACTTCAGTCGCTGTATGCGCGATCAGGGCGTGGACTTCCCGGACCCGATCGTCGATGCCGATGGCTATCCCCGCTTCGACTTCGCGAATCCGGAGGACATCGACCGCGACGCTCTCTTCGAAGCCGGCGAAGCGTGCCTGGATCTTCTCGAGGGCGTTGTGCTCGGACTCCCCGACTTCGACACCGCCGAGTTCAACGACACGTTCCTCGAGTACGCGGCATGCATGCGCGAGCACGGATTCGAGGAGATACCGGATCGGATCGACATGACCGCCATCATGCGTGGCGAGGATCCCCCGATCGACCCGACCGACCCGGACTTCATCGCAGCCGACGAGCAATGCCGGGACATCTTCGCCGAGTTCCGCGCCGGTATCGGCCAAGACGGCTGAGCCTCCCGAGAGATCAGGAGCCGAGGTCGCTCCGCGGTCTCTAGGATGACAGCGTGGACCGCCTCGCTCGAATCATCGTCACGCACAGTCGCCCGATCATGGCGATCACTGCGCTGATCAGCCTCCTCTCTGTGGCAATGCTGTTCAGGATGAGTTTCAACGCCGACGTGAGTTCGTTCGCTCTCGAGGGAACTGAAGGTGGTATCGCGTTCCTGGAACTCCAGGAGAAGTACGACACCGCCGATCCCATCAACGTCATCGCAACCCTCCCCGACGGCGAGACATTCCGGTCGAAGGACGGACTCGCCACTCTGGTGAACCTCCGCGACGAACTCCTCGCCGTCGATGGCGTCGCAACAGTGGCAACGATTGTTCCCGACGAGCACCCGATCACCGGTGCTCCGATCACCGCAACCGACATCTCTACGGCGCCGGATCAGGCTGTCGCCGCGCTCCTGACGGAGAGTCCGGTCACCGACCTCCTCCTCGACGAGAGCGGGCAGAACACCCTCATGCTCGTCATCCCTGCAGGTGACGCGACGACGCTGGCGAGAACGCTCGCGGATCTGGAACCACCCGACGGTGTGGAGATCACCCTCTCTGGCAACCCGGTCATATTCGCGGGCGTGCTCGACATCATGTCGTGGTTCCTGCTGATCATTCCGCCCCTCGAGATCGCACTCCTGATCGGCATGTTCTTCCTCACGATCGGCGATCTCCGACTCAGCGCGCTGGCTCTCTTCCCGGCCGCTGTCGGCGCTCTGTGGACGTTCGGGTTGATCTTCGGACTCGGTCTCGAGATTGACATCGTGACGCTGCTCGTGCCGATCTTCGTGATCGTCATGGGGTCCGCGGACGGACTTCATTTCGTAACGCACTTTCAGGAGACGGCGTCCGAGTCAAACTCTGTCAGTCGGGTGAAGTCAGCTCTCTCCGAGGTGGGAGTGCCGATGATCCTCACAACGATCAGCACTGCAGCCGGTTTTCTCTCGCTGCTCGTCACAGACGTCTCGCCGATCCGGCAACTGGGCCTCTTCGCAGCGGTCGGCATCGGGTTCGCCGGACTCATCTCGTTCTTCTCCCTCCCTGCCCTGATGAGTCGCCTGACCGTCAAGGACCGAACACAGAGGGCATTCCTCGGCCCGAGGGTGACGACCGGACTGAAGACACTCGTTCGCTCCCGCATCCCCGCGATCGTGCTCACGGGCGTCATCGTCGCGTTCGCCCTTGTCTTCATTCCGAGACTCGGCGTGGACTCCAATCAGTTGTTCTTCTTCAAGGACGGGGACCCGATCCGTGAGGCGTTCGAGAAGACCGAAGAGGTCTTCGGAGGTGCCACGCCCCTCGCCGGAGAGTTCGTGCTCGAACCGTCGGAAGGCCTCGAGGGCATCGCTCGTATCGCCGGCGTTTCGAGGGAGTTCGAAGAACTCCCAGGAGTTCGACGTGTGTTCTCGGTGGCCGACGTCGCGGCCACGCTCAGTCCCGAGGAGCTGGCGCAACTCGCATCGGGCGGCGTGACGCTGCCGCTCGGGAAGATGGTGAGCGCCGACGGATTGCGCTTCATCCTGTTCCCGTCGAACTTCACCACCGGCGATCTCGAGGGTTGGGTCGCGTTCGCCGAGACCACGCCCGAAATCCGGACCCTCACCGGGATGCCGATCATCTGGGACGACATCTCGCGTCTCGTCTTGCGGGCACAGATGACGTCGATCATCGTCGCCTTCATACTCGTGGCGCTGCTGCTGGCCGTGTCATATCGGAATCTCCGGGAGACACTGGTGGCTCTTGTTCCGATCGCGCTGACGATCGCGGCCGTGCTCGGTTTCCTCGCTGCCTCGGGGATCAATCTGAACCTCGTTACGGCGGTGATGTCGAGCATCGTGATCGGCGTCGGCATCGACTACGCGATCCACTTCATCGCCGCGATCAACCACGCCCGTCCGGGCGGAGGCGGCTACGTGCTGCGTGCCATCGACCGGGCCGGCCGCCCGATCGTTGCCAACGCCCTCGGTATCGCTGTCGCCATGACCGCTCTGTGGCTCTCACCACTGAAGATCCACCCGCAGATCTCGATGGTCATGTGGGTCGCGATGATCACGGGTGCCCTCACGGCGCTGGTCGTGATCCCGGCCTTCCTCCCGCGCAGTTCTGTGAGAGAACCCATCTAACCCGCCACGCGTGTGTGGATGTCGGTTGCAGCGTTCCCCAAACACGCGCGACCGGAGGAGCCGGCGTTCTCGGGTCAGGCTGCCGGCGGGATGACCTGGGGAGGATCGCTCTGCCAGGTGCCGTACTCCTCTTCGACCGTCACATCGGCGTTGGCGCCCGCTTCGACCATCCAGTCGCTGACCGCAGTCTGCTCCATGATCACCAACACCTGATCGGCGGTGGCCAGGGTCCGGTCCTCGACGAGGATGAGGTGGAACCCAAACTCGGTCCCGACCGGATCGGTGACCACTCCGATGGTTGCCGTCATCGTGGCTTCCGCGAATTCGGGAACATACCGTGCCGGAGTGTCGCATCCCAGCGATCCTCCTGCCGGACCGCTGCCGGTGTCGATCGAGACTTCCGCTGCGATCACGGCGAACTCTTCGCCGTCGTCGAGGCGAGCGGTGACCGTTTGAGCTTCCTCTTCGGTAGCGACAAGGATGTGTGAGGCACAGACCTGAGTAGATTCCAGCGGATTCTCGTCGATCTCCTGCTGAGCATCCTCGATCGTCGGCATCTCCCCCGAGGCGGTCAGCGATTCGGTAACGGCATCCCCGATGAGGGATTGCGTCGCGAATCGGTCAAGTCCCTCCTCCGAAACGTTCTGCTCGGACATGAAGGCCTCGAGATCGCCCTCGTACCCGGATTCGAGCAGAATCGAATCGACCTGGGCGTCGATCTCCTCCTCGGACGGTACGTAGTCGAGATCGGTCTCCGCTCGTTGCTCGGTAGCCGTCCACTGGATCACCGTGTTCAGGTACCCGGCGAACTGCTCGTCCGTGAACTCTGCGTCGATCTCGTAGAACAACCCCTCGACGTCGCCGACCGTCACATCGGTTCCGTTGACCGTCGCAGCGGTTGACGATGATCCGCTACACGCGGCCAGGACGACGGCAAAGACGGCGATGAGCAGGAGTAGACGTTTCATGAGATCCCTTCACAAGAAGACGAGGGGGTGAGGCTAGGGATGGAACGGTTACACCACGACCATCGCACGTGAGAATCGCCTCAGAATCCCGACGTGCCTACAGCGCACGCGAGAAGAAGAGGGCACTTCGGAAGTGGGCGGGGTCGGCTGGAACCGGGGGGACTGCAGGCAGTAGTACGCCCCACGTACGACGTAGTACGACCCCGGATCAGAGGGCAGACGTCCGCATCTCGAGGTTCGTGGGTGACGCTTTGAGCTCCTCAAGGCACTCGCGTAGAACCCGGGCGGATTCCCCGACCGATACAAGACCTCCGAGTCGTACTTCGTTCTATGTTCTACGTACTACGTTCCGAGGCTTCACCCCGCTCAAATCCGAAGAGTCAGAAACGGTCCATTCGGCCCTTGACCCGAACATGTCCGGTTGGCAGAGTTGGGGGTGAGGTGATGTCGTGAAAGATCCACGCAAGCCCACGTATGGACGACGGTTCCCCAAGAACCCCAAGATCCATCTCAACGTGACGGGGCCGAGCGTCCCCGTACGAAGGCCCCAGCGAATCGGGAAGGACCAGCCACAGGGCCACCACCACTGACCCAAGTCCATCGAAACAACCCGAGGCGTACCGAAAACGACATCGTACGGTCCTTCGGCCCTTCCGCCCCGCTGATGATTGTGTAGCGTGGCGTTAGGAATCTAGGAGGAGCGCCTGATGGGATCCGTCAAACACTCGATAGTCGTCCTCTTCGTCGTCGCCTTGCTCGCCGCCGCGTGCGGTGGTGCAGCGGAGGAGACCACCACGACGACCGATGCAGGAACAACTACGACCGCAGCCGCAGCCACTACCACCACGATCGCGCCGGACGACACCACCGAAGTGGGCGGAGCGGTATCCGGGCTGAAGAGCGTTCGAAGTGCGGTCGTAAGGATCACCAGCGAGGGCAGCTTCGTTGATCCAGAGGAGGGAGAGGTCAGCTATTCAGGCTACGGATCGGGTTTCATTGTCGACCCGAGCGGCATCGCCGTGACGAACAATCACGTCGTGACCGGTGCGGCATTCCTCCAGGTCTACGTTGAAGGTGAAGACGAACCGCGCAATGCCAAGATCCTCGGCGCTTCCGAGTGCTCCGACCTGGCGGTGATCGACATCGACGGTGCCGGGTTCCCCTATCTCGAGTGGAGCGATGACGAGATCACAGCCGGAACCGACGTGTATGCGGCTGGATTCCCTCTCGGAGACCCCGAGTACACCCTTTCCGAGGGGATCATCTCAAAGGAGAACGCCAACGGAGAGACGCGACGGTCGTCCGTCGACTCCGTCATAGAACACACTGCTCAGATTCTGAATGGCAGTTCCGGCGGACCCCTCATCACGTCGGAGGGTCGCGTCATCGGCATCAACTACCAGGGGGCACAGGATCTCAACATCTACCGTGCCATCACGCGCGACGAAGCGGCAAAGGTGCTCGACGACCTCGCCGCGGGAAATGACGTCAATTCGATCGGTGTCAACGGCACTGCCTTCGTGAACGACGAGTTCTCCGGCATCTGGATCTCCGCGGTCAAGTCTGGCTCAGCGGCCGCCAATGTTGGGGTCAAGGGTGGTGACATCATCACCGAGCTCGAGGGGCTTTTCCTGGCCGCCGACGGCACGATGTCCTCCTACTGCGACATCCTTCGAAGCCACGAGGCAGATGACCCGCTCGCAATCGAGATCCTTCGGTTCGACACAGAGGAGGTCCTCGAAGGAACGCTGAACAGCGATGAGGAACTGACACTCTCATTCTCCTTCGCCCAGGAACTCGGAGACGAAGTCGGTGGCGATTCCGGCGTCGCATACGAGTACATGGAAGTTCGTGACGACGCCGGCGTCCTCGTCATGCAGGTGCCGACGACGTGGGCGGAGATCGACGGCGGCGATTGGGTGATCGACGGCGAGACCATCGGGAACCAGATCGTGGCAGCAACGAGCCTCTTCGGCTTCTTCGATACCTGGGAGACATCCGGCGCCTTCTTCGGCGCTTCCGAGGTTCTTCTCGACGAGACCGAACCCGGTGACCTCCTCGACGTGTCGGACTTTTCCGACAACTGCACATACGACGACCGCCATGACTACGAGGACGCCGTCTACACCGGTGCATACGACGTGTGGGTGCAGTGTGGAAGCACAGACACGGCCTTCGTCGTTCTCGAGGCCTATCCGCCGGAAAAGGAGTTCGTCGCCCTGGTCCAGATTCAGGTCGTCACCGACGCCGATCTCGAGGCGCTGGACGTGATCCTCGCCACGTTCGACGTCGTGATCGAGTAGACGCCGGCAAGACAGCAGCGGCCGTCGGTACGAATGGCCCTATCCCCGTGCCGCGAGATGCGGAAAGCTGTGCTGTGCGGAGGGAGGGAGGCCCTGCCCATGGCCGGCCGAGCACGAGCGGTGTCTCGAGCGGCGGCGATCGCTGTGGCCCTCGTCTTGATCGGCTCGTGCTCGAGCGGGTCGGCGATCGATCAAGCGAGCCTTGACGAAGCCGTTGCCGCAAGCGCTACCTTCGTCGATGACCGAGCCGCCGTCCTCGAACGCCTCGGTGCCCCGGATTCGTTCCAGATCACCCTGGATGAGATCGAGGGCGTCATGGTTCGTTTCGAGTCGTGGTCCTATCACGATCTCGGGTCCCGAATCGATTTCGTCGATGGGGCGGTCGCCTGGAATATCGAAATCGACGACCTCCCGGACGGATCGCTTCTACCGATCTGGTACACGCCATCGGACTTCGAGTTGTTGATGGCACTCGACGAAGCGCAGGCGGTCGCCGCCGACCTCTCCCCTGCGAGTCAGTCCGCAACGGCGGTCGACCTCTCCGAAGGGGGCGAGGACTATGAGGGGGCCACGTTGCTCGCCGGCGACCAGATCTTGCTCGGCTTCGTCGATGACGTCCTCATCTACATAGAGACGTTCGCCCTCTCAGCGGATGATGGGGGTGGATCGTGATCCGCATTCGACGCCCCGCGCGAATCGTGCTCGCCGCGGCCCTGGTCTTCGCCCTCGTAGCCGGTGTCGCCCCGATTCAGCCCACCGAAGCGGTCGCCGCCGGACCGGAGCAACTGCTGAACCTCCCGATGCGCAAGGTGCGCATCCTCACCGGCCTCGTCGGACTGTTCGGTGCCTTCAACGCCAGGAACCGCGTGTACCGCGATGCCCGCATCGTCCAAGGTGAGCGAAATGCCTACTACGACGGCCTGCGGGACATGGCCCGTGACCAACTCCACTCGGACAACGGAATCAAGACCTACGACGCTCTCGACCAAACCAAGGCGAATACCTATCTGCGCCTGGTTCAGAACATCGAGAACCGCCGGGCATTCGCGACTGAACTGATCGAGGACGAGAAGCGTGGGGCGCGAGGCGTGTTCCACCGAACGGTCCGCGACACACTCGTCACGGCGCTCGTTCAGAGCAAGGGGGGCCAGGAACTCCTCGGGAGGATCCAGGGGAGCCTCAACGACTTCGCCGAACGCATTGGAGAAGTCCGAGCCGCTCTCGAGAAGGGCTCACCCGACCTTGCGCTTGATCGACTGGCGTCGAAGGTCACCGACATTCCGCAGTTGCGGGAGCAACTCAAGATCCTGGGGGGTGAGGCAGCGTCGGCTCTCGACCGACAACTCAACGGCCTGCTGACCAAGGCCAACACGATCAGGGAAGGCGGCGTCGGGGCAGCCGACGAGGCACTCGCAACGGTCAACGCTATGAGCGCCGAACTCCAGGTCCAGGTCAACGCCGATCGCCGCTCCCGGTCGTCCGCAGAGGAGGCCAGCAACCCGGTCGAGATCTCCGTCCCCGCGGGGGGCGGCAACGAGGCGAGCGCCGACGCCATTGCCGCAGCCATCACGACACTCGTCCTCGAGCAGAACCCCGTGCTCGATCCTGCCCGCCGCCCTCAGATGCGGCAGCGCGTCGCTGATCTGATCCAGAAGGACACACTCGATCACAGCCGCGAGATCCGGACCGCCCTGGGTCAGAAGATCGTCACGTGCAAGGCTGAATCCGTGGAAGCCTATCTCCGAGCAGCCTCGACGCTCGGAAGCGACACGAACATTCCCGATGGTGAGGTCCAGTTCTTCGTCTGCTACCTGAAGCCGCAAGACAACCCGATCTACACCTTCATCGTCGAAGCCGAAGAAGAAGAGACGGAAGAAGAGGGCGCACCGTGGGACGAGAGCAGTTCGACATCGACTGCGCCGACGCTCGAAGCGGGGCTCGCGATCCCACCGGGGACCTACAAAGGAACCTTCGACGAGGACGTGGCAATCCCGCTCACGTACGCCGACTACAGGAGCGCTCGAGTCAACGAGGCCTCGATCACCATCGACGAATTCGGCACGATCACTGGATCAGCGCGCTTGCACTTCGACGACATCGAGGCATTCTTCGGGTGCCCCGCTTACGACCGCTGGACCATCACCATCACCAAGGGACAGCAGATCGGACCGCGGCTACCGGCTGTGATAGATATCACCGTTCACGGGGAGGACATGCGCACGACTCCGTGCCACGGTTGCGGCTGCTACGACGAGCAGAATGCCTACGAGTTCACGGAGCCGTGGACCCTCGAACTCACCGCGTACGAGGATGAATGGATCGCCGGGGTCTACGAGGACTTCCCATTCGCGCTTCACGTCATCGAGGATTGATCGGCTCGTGTTCAAGCAATCGGCTGCTACACACTGCGCAGAAATGGTCGCCGGGCTCGGCAGCGGCACCGCACGATGGGCAGACCAGCGACGGCACAGCCTTGCCAGCGGGAACCCCACACGCCGGGCAGAATCTGTCACCCGCCACAAGAGCGGACGAGCACGCCGGGCATCGCAGCGAACCGTCTTGTTGAACTCGCCGCCGACGCCACAACCACAATCCGACAACTCCGATCGTCACCAGTGCACCTGCAAGCACCAGCCAGAGGAGCCACGACGAACCACCTGTTCCGATCGCGATGTCGGTCGTTGCTTCAACGGCCAGCCCTGTCTCCGGATCGACGACGACCACGCGCGCGACATGGTCTCCCGATGGTGGATCGTCGAGTGCCCACGACGTGACCGATCCTGTGACGGCATCAGTGGCGAAGTAGCCGCCGTCGAGGCCCCACGCCGCGGTGAGCAATCCGACATCGTCGCGCGTCCTCTGGATCTCGGCCACACAGCGCAGAGATCCTCCGTCCGACGATTCGGCGATGCAGGAGACTTCCTGGATCCGGAATCCGGCCGTTTCCGAGTCAACAGTCGGGCCCGTCTGAGCCGAAGCGAAAAGAACAACCGTTGCGCCGACCGCGGCAGCGAGGATCCGCATCATCGGGGTGCCTCTCAGTTGCCTGCAATCAGGTACAGGTCACCGTGAGCGACCATGTCGGTGTACAGGTTCACGTAGGTGACCGTGAACTGATAGGAACCGGCGCCGCCGTACTCGTCGAAGAACGCCGTCAACTCTCCCGTCTCCGGATTCGTTACCGTCGAGGTGATCGGCGGATTCGTCGACCAGTCGATGTTGCTGACGTGCCAGACGCTCGGGTGGTAGCCGTAGATGACGGCCTGGTTGCCGATCGGAGTCCCAGAGGCGTCATTGTCGTGCAGGACCACCGTGATCGACTCACCATCCTTGGCGATTTCGATGGAGAGCAGATCATCAACGTCCGGGAACATGATGTCCAAGATGCCGTCGGGTGTTCGATCACTCCCGACGCCGGCAGGTTGATCCAACGGCGCCTCCGCACCACTCAATGCGATCCATGAAAGCGCCGCAGGATCGAGGTCGACGGTGAACGTCACCGTGTCGTACGGTGCGTCGATCGCGTACCCGCCGGTGGGGGCCATCGGACCGAGGACGAACACCGACGCAGACGTACCGGCCGCTGCAACGCCCGTACCGTCTTGATCGTCGCTGCCGTAGGTTCCTGCGGGGCGCCCGAAGAAGGTACCGTCCCACACGTCGATCAGGATGAAGTCCTCGATGATGACGACGGTCGGTTGGACGACGACAACGATCGTCGTCCCCCACCCCGGCCACGGTGTGCCCACATACGTCGGCGTTGTCGGAGCGGGCTTCGGCGGGATGAGAGGGTTCCCACACGCGCACTTGGCGCGCGGCACACCGTACCGATCGACGAGAACCGCGGTTCCGGCCTGGAGCACCGACTGACGCGGCGTCGCTTTGCCATCACGGAAGCCGTGATTCGTAACACGGGTGTCCTCGATCAGCGTCAAGGGTGTCAGCTCAGCGAAGTAGTCCGGTAGATCGGCCGCTGTGAGGGATGTCCGATCTTCCCCCCACAGCATCGCCGGATCGCTATTGAGTGCTTCCACCCACGCGTCGGCCTGGGCCGGATGCGCCTGGAGGAACGACAGCATCCCGGCGGCGTCGCATCGCGCCGAGTCCCGGGTTCCTCCGTACAGACCGGGCCGATCACCGCTCCTGCCTTCGACGATGACCTGTCCCGGGAGCGTCGTCAGGGTTGTCGCCGGTGCGGTCGTCGTCGTCACGATCGGAGCCGTCGTGGCGACTACCGGTTCGGTGAAGACCTCGCCCCCGGTGAAGCTGTCGGGTCCGGGCGTACCGGCCGGCTCGAGAAAGATCTCGCCCGATGTCTCGCCGGGTCCAAGCGCCGAGACACCATCACCGCCGATCGCAGCGGTCGTCGTCTGGACGGCGTCGCCGCTCGTAGCTGCGGTGCCATCCGTCCCGGCTGCAACGTCCTCCGAATCACCTCGCGTCGTGAGGAACAGTCCGAAGGCGGCAAGGAGAACGAACGCAGCGATCAGCGAACCGATGAGAACCCGGCGCCCACGATCGGACGGCGCAGACGGCGATGCGCCATCAGGCGGTGGGGCGCTCTGCGGAACCGCTTGGGAGCCGAGACCGGCGCCGCAACCACGACAGAACACATCTCCGGTGACCGCTTCGCGGCCACACTGGGAACAAGTCACCAGATCACCTCGGAAGTTGCCTGCGTCAAGCGTCGCGAACGAAACGAGTCCGGGTCAGAGGAGAAAGACCCATGAGCACGTTTCAGCCATAATGGCCGAACCCACTCATGCAAATGGAGCCGCGATGTATCGAGCACAGGACGAACGTTACGACCGGATGCCGTATGCCCGATGTGGGCGAAGCGGGCTTGATCTTCCGAAGATCGCCCTGGGGTTGTGGCAGAACTTCGGTAGTCGGGCGCCCTTGGAATCGGCCCGGGAGATGCTGCTTCGATCGTTCGATCGGGGCATCACCCACTTCGATCTCGCCAACAACTACGGACCCGAGTACGGGACGGCGGAGGAGACCTTCGGCCGGATCATGGCCAACGACCTGTCCCCGTACCGCGACGAACTGATCATCTCGACGAAGGCCGGCTACGACATGTGGCCCGGTCCGTACGGCCAGGGTGGAGGTGGGCGCAAGTACATACTGGCAAGCCTCGACCAGAGTCTCACCCGCATGGGTCTCGACTACGTCGACATCTTCTACTCCCACCGGTTCGATCCCACAACACCGCTCGAAGAGACCATGGGTGCGTTGACCACGGCCGTACTACAGGGCAAGGCTCTCTACGCCGGTATCTCGTCCTACGGTCCGGCCGCGACCCGCGAAGCGGCCGCGATCCTCCGCTCTGCAGGAACGCCGTGCCTCATCCATCAACCGTCCTACTCGATGATCAACCGATGGATCGAAGACGATCTCCTCGACGTCGTCAACCAAGAGGGGATCGGGATCATCGCGTTCTCACCGTTGGCCCAGGGGATGCTCACTAACAAGTATCTCAATGATGTGCCACAGGATTCGCGAGCAGCCGAGGACGCTTCTCTGAGCAGGGGATTCCTCAATGAGGAGAACCTGGTCAGACTCCGGGCCCTGAACGAGATCGCAGCCGGACGGGATCAAACGCTGGCCCAGATGGCGATCGCGTGGGTGCTGCGCGACCCGCGGGTGACGACGGCGCTCGTGGGAGCGAGTCGATGGTCCCAGATCGAGGACAGCCTCGGAGCCCTGGAGAACCTCGAGTTCACCGCACAAGAACTCTCAGCGATCGACCGTCACGCGGTCGAGGGCGGGATCAACATCTGGGAAACATCGAGCCGGGAAGACTGACGACCCGCCTCAGCAGGAACTCAAACCACTGCGAGACACAGGACGATCGCCGGAACAGCGAGAAGCCAGAGTACTCCGAACATGACAACGGCCGGGGTGTTCCGTCGCTCCACGTAGTACCCGGGCGACACGATCAACGTGTATGCCAGCATCCCCAACCCGAAGGTCGACAGCATGATCGCCCAGGATGCCGAATCGTCGACGAGAACGCCGACTCCCCCGACGATCAGCAGGACTCCGGTGAGCACTTCGGCTGCGACGTGGAACCAGATCTCGGTCCCACCCGATGTGATCTCGGGAACGTTCCGCCCCTGAATCGCCGAAATCCAGAAACCGAGCATTCCGATCCCTATCGCGATCGAAACGACCGCGATGTACCACTCACCTGCAGTCATCGTCGTACCTGCTCTTGATCGAGTGCCGAAGTGATCATGCCATTCGTTCGGGTCGGAGGGAAGGGACGAATGGCCTCCCTTCGCTGGATCGCACCGTTCTCGCGCAGCCCGATCACAACATTGATACCACCGGGGCCGGACTCGCAGGGCACCGCCGGGTTCGTACGGACCCCACGGCGCACCTATCCTGGCTGGCCATGAGAATTGTCATCGTCGGAGCCGGAGCTGTCGGCTCATACCTCGCCGAACGGTTCGCTCTCGAAGGTCAGGACGTCGTCCTCGTTGAGTCGGATCCCGAGCGCTCCGCTGCGATCCAGGGCGAGATCGACTGCATGGTCGTGACGGGCAACGGCGCATCGGCCTCGGTCCTCAGAAGCGCGGGCCTCGGCGATGCCGATCTGCTGATCGCTGTGACCTCGTCCGACGCTATCAACGTGCTCGCCTGCAATTCGGCGAACACGCTCGGGATCCCGCGGAAGGTCGCCCGTGTTGAGGACACACAACTGAAGGCCGAGGTCGCAGAGTTCGGCGTCGATCTCATCATCGATCCGGGCGAAGCCGCCGCTCGTGAGATCCTCACGCTCGTCAAACGGGGCGCCGTCTCCGAACTCGTCGAATTCGCCGACGGACACCTGCTCCTGATGGGAGCCTTTGTCAGCCCCAAGGCGAACGTCGTAGGAACGACGCTGGCAGACCTCCGCAAAGCCGTCGACGGCTGGAACTGGCTCGTCGTAGCGGTGATCCGTCACGGTGAAACCCTGATCGCTCGCGGTTCGACGATGCTCGAATCTCATGACCACGTTCTCCTGATGGCCCGTGCCGACAAGACCTCCGAAGCCTACGACCTGCTCGGAATCACCGATCGGGCCGCCGAGAAGGTGATCATCCTCGGTGGCACCCGCCTCGCCCGACTGACGGCGTCCCTCCTCTCCGACAACGGCATCGCGACGACCCTGATCGATGAGGATCGCGACCGGTGTCAGACGATCGCCGAGAACCTCCCGAGAGTTGTGACGGTGTGCGCGAACCCGACCGATCCCGAGGTTCTCAAGGCGGAAGGAGTAGCTGCCGCCGACTCCGTCATCGCGCTCAGCGGGTGGGATGGGGAGAATCTTCTTGGGTGTCTGCTCGCCAAGGAGCTCGGCGCCGGTGAGGTGATCGCACGGTTCACGAACACCGATCTGGTCGCCATCCTCGGTGGAGCCGGCCTTGATGCCACCGTCAGCGCCCGTCTCTCCGCGGCGAACGAGATCCTTCGCTTCGTTCGACGCGGTGTGATCTACTCGGTCGCGACGTTCTCCGATTCGGATGCCGAAGCGATCGAACTCGCGGTCGGTCCGAAAAGCCCTGCGATCGGGAAATCCCTCAACGAACTCGATCCTTCGGAGTCGCTGATCATCGGCGGCATCCAGCGAGGAGACAAGGCATTCGTGCCTCGGGGAAGCACCGTGATCGAAGAGGGCGATCATCTGATCGTCATCGCTCGCCCGGAGGCGATCGCGGAAGCCGAAAGGCTTTCGGGCTGACCGGCGATGTCCTGGAAGAACCTTCTCCATGTGACCGGAGCCGTCGTCGGATCGGCCGGTATCTCGATGCTGGTGGCTGCGATGGTTTCTGTCATCTACCAGGAGTGGTCGACTGCGGGTTGGATCGTCCTGGCGGCTCTCATCACCACGGCCATCGGCTTCGCCCTATGGAAGCTCTTCGGTCTCCCGGGAGAGTTGAGCACCCGCGAGGGATTCGCCGCCGTGGCACTTGCCTGGATGGCGATCGGACTGCTCGGCTCTCTCCCGTATCTGCTCACCGGATCGATCACCAACGTGACCGACGCTGTGTTCGAAACGGTGGCCGGCTTCACCACCACCGGTTCCTCCGTCGTCCCCGATCCGGCCGCCCTCCCCCATGGGATCCTGTTCTGGCGCTCGTTCACCCAGTGGCTCGGCGGCATGGGGATCATCGTCCTTTCGATCGCGATCCTCCCTCTTCTCGGCATGGGTGCCGTCCAGTTGGCACGTGCAGAATCTCCCGGTCCGACACCCGACCGGCTGACACCCAGGTTCAAGGAGACGGCCAAGCGACTCTGGATCGTCTATTTCGCGTTGACCGGCGCTCAGACGCTGCTGCTCTGGCTCGGAGACATGAACCTCTTCGATGCGGTCAATCACTCGCTCACGACGCTCTCAACCGGGGGGTTCAGCACGAACGCCGGCTCGCTCGGCGCGTTCACCGCGTACTCGCAGTGGGTGGTGATCGTCTTCATGATCCTGGCCGGGACATCGTTCGCCGTGCACTACCGGGCCATCCGCATGCCGGGCGTCTACTGGAGAACCACAGAAGTCCGCGTCTACCTCGGCGTGATGGGTGCCGCAGCGGCCGTGATGGCCATCGGAACGTGGGGAGGACCCGTCCACGAGGTCATCAGAGACGCGATCTTCGCAGCGGCGACGCTCATCACAACAACCGGGTACGGCACGGCGGATTTCGGCCTGTGGAAGCCGGCACTCCAGATCATGATCGTCGGCCTCATGTTCGTGGGCGGCATGGCAGGTTCGACATCCGGCTCGATCAAGATCTACCGACACGAGATCCTCTTTGGATCCTCCAGAGCCGACGTTCGCCGGTTGATTCATCCCCGTGGCGTGTTCGTGACCCGCATCGGCAAGGCACCCGTGAAGGACACGATCGTCGAGGCCGTGCAGACCTTCTTCATGCTCTACATGTTCGCCTTCATGACCGGTTCTTTCGCTCTCGCGGTGATCAGCTCGATCTGGGGTCCCGATCTCGACATCATCTCCACGGTGTCGGCCGTCGCCTCGTCAATCGGGAACGTCGGTCCAGGACTCGGCTCGGTTGGCCCGACGGGGAACTACCTCGAGATAGCTGCTCTTGGGAAGTGGCTGCTTGCCGGCCTGATGATCATCGGGCGCTTGGAAATCCTCCCGATCTTGATTCTCTTCAGCCGCGAGAGTTGGCGGCGCTAGAAGGCGTTGGATCGAAGGCGTCGGTTCCTGTCACTCGGCGATGCGAAGATGGACCCTATGGGAACGACGGCTACGCACAGAGGACCGGTCTTGATCGGCGGCGGAGAACTCGGGCGATGCCCCACGCGGATCCACCACAGCCGTTTCAACGACGCCGACCGCTCCACCGACGCGGTCGTCGAACACAGGATCGCCGAGGGTCACCGCTGGGAGGCGACCGTGGTGGCACGGATCCTCGGCGGATATCAGTCATGGGCAACCGTCTCGACCACTGCAGACCGATTCGACCGGACCGCTCCCGTCGTGATCGACCAAGAAACACGTGCAACGAAACGGGAAGAGATCACCGCCCTGCTGCTGCGGGCGGGCGTCCCCCTCATCTTCGGTGCGCGCATCTCGTCCCCTCGCTTGCGCTCCGTCGGGGTTCCCGATCTGCTCGTACGCCTGGACGACGGCTACGCACCCGTTGACATCAAGCACCACAAGGTGATCGGCCAAACTGGTATCCCGGCCCGATTGACCTCCGTCGACCATCTCGAAGACCCCGGTGGGGCGCACCGATGGTTCCGCACCGGGCGACTCATCGACCTGTTCCAGATCGCTCACTACTGGCAGTTGCTCGACACCCTCGGTCACGCGAACCAGCGCCGTCTGGCCGGCGTCATCGGCTCCGAACCGTCGGTCACCTGCCTCTGGGTCGACCTGGAGAGCGGCATACCTTCGCTCCTCAGCCGCTATCAGGCTGCTCTCGACGAAGCGATCACCGTGGTCGAGGCGGGTCGCTACAACCCCGAAATACCGCTGGTTCCACCGGTCTGGCGGGGGGAGTGCCGGTCGTGTCCGTGGGCCGACTTCTGCCGCGCCGAACTCGAGAGTGTCGACCACGTCTCCCTGTTGCCCGCCATCGGTGCGAACGACACAGAACAACTGCTCGCCGCCGGTGTAGCCACCACGGCCCGGGTTGCCGGTTTCATACCGGGAGCGATCGTGGGCGACATCGAGATCGCCGACGAGGCGATTCTCCAGGCCAGGGCACGCGGTGCCGGAGCGCTGCTTCACCGAGCCGGGGCCGATCTCGCCCTTCCGGATGCCGCCGTCGAGATCGACTTCGACATCGAGACATACGGTGGTGTGCTCTACCTCGCCGGACTCCTGATCACCGATGAAAGCGATTCGAGATTCGAGCCGATCGCAGACTGGACCGGTACCCCGGACGGAGAACGACAGGTCCTCGCCGACCTCTTCGCATTCCTCGACAACGTTGCTGCCTCGGGCAACGCCGTCGTTTACCACTGGACCGGGTACGAGCGGACCATCCTCAGTGCCGCCGCTCAGCGGCACGGGCTGTCACTGCGATCTGAGCGTTCTGTGGACGACTGGTTCGATCGCTACGCCTGCGATCTGTGGGCCTGGACGAAGCAACGATTCGTGTCACCCAACGGCTACTCCCTCAAGGTGATCGCACCGTTCTGCGGTTTCGCATGGCGCGACGATGATCCCGGTGGCGCGCAGTCCGAACTCTGGTACGCCGACGTGCTGCGAGGAGACGCCGGCCAGCGACGCCGGTTGCTCGAATACAACGAGGACGACGTTGCGGCCCAGCTCGCCATCCGCCGGTGGGTTCGGACGCGGTGATAGCACCGTCGGGCAGGACAATGACGAGCCCTCCCAGTCGACACGGTGTTGTCGAACCGATGATTCAGCCCGGTTCCGCCTCTTCACCGGACCCGGCGCCCTCGCGAACCCATACGAGGAGGAGGACCATGGCGAGAACGTCGGCCGCAACCGCCACGAGAGCCGGACCGGGGAGTCCGAAGGTCTGGAAGAGGGTTGGCCCGGTCGCGGCCCCGACTCCGCGGGCGAGACTCATGGCGACGACCATCCATGCCAGATACTGGGCCCGGGATGACGGTTGGAGTTCACTCGCGAGGGGGATCGACGACACGATGGTGAATTCGAATCCGAAGAGGGCGATCGCGAGGATCGCCAGACCGACCACGATCTCGTCGCGCGCCGGTACCAGAAGGGCGAATCCGACTGCCGAGATCATGAGGCCGATGAGAACGGCGCGACGTTTCCCGATCCGGTCGGTGAAGCCGAACGTGGCGCCCTCGCCTGCCAGTTCGGCGGCCCCGATGAGGATCGCTGCACCACCGAGCGCCGCCAGAGAGAGCCCAAAGGAGTCCTCGAGCCATGCGCCGAATACGACGATGATCATCTCGGATGCGAGCGAGAACAGCCCGGCAACAGCGAGGAATGTCAGCCCTGATCGGCCGAACCGAACGCTCGCCCTCTGCGCCATCGCGTGGTGATGATCCGCGTCAACGAATCTCGGGACGAGCAACAACGCCGCCACCGTCAACACTCCGAAAGCCCAGAACGGTGTTGCCCAGTCGCCTTTGGAGATCAGCCATCCTGCTGCCGGGGCACCGACGAGGAGCGCTCCGGCCCATGTGAACTCAAACACCGCCAGGTATCGGGCCCGCCGTTCGTATGGAACCCTGTCGGCGATGTAGGCCTGTGACGACACGTCGTAGACCGGCTTCGCAAAGCCGAGCAGGGCGAATCCGATGAGCGCTCCGACATAGGTATTGGTGAGCACCGTGACGGCCGAACCGACGATGAACAACAGCACGCCGGTGACGATCAGACGGCGTCGGAGCTCTCCCCGCCCGACCACCCTCGTGATACCCGGAGTGGCGAGCCCGGCAATGTGCCGGACGCTGACGAGATACCCCGCTTGCTCGAGTGGAACACCAAGACCGCGAGCGATAACCGGGAGAAAGGGATACACGAATCTGTACGCCGTGTTCATGACGAGCCGCTCGGCCGTCAGGAAGCCGAGTGAGGAACGTACGGACCGCGTCATCCGATGAGCCTAGGAGTAGTCGTGGAGCGGACTCGCGAAGGCGACAGCATTCGAGAATAGGGACACCACATCGAGCGTTGCTGTGACCATGGATTCTGCAGAGGAACAACATCTCGCCTGGCTCGCCCGCTCGTTCGGACGCACCGACTACCTCCCGCTCACGCCCGACGACCTCAATGCCCTTTCGGGCGCGGGGAGCTATGTCGAGAAGTACCCGGGGACCCACCTGATCAAGGAGGGCGAGGACTCCGTAGCGGCGTTCGTGATCCGCAGGGGAGATGTCGAGCTGTTCAGAAACAGCAAGAGCGGCAGGCTCGTGGTCGGACGCGTCGGACCGGGAGCCGTCATCGGTGATATCGCGATGCTGCGAGCCCAGCCCTACATCTCGAGCGCCCGGGCCGTAACGCCGGTGGAAGCCTTCAGGATCGATCGTTCGAAGCTCTTGCCGGTCCTCATCGAGCATCCAACGATCGCGATGCGGTGGCTCGTCGCCGGGTTGAACCAACTCGAAGCGACCCAGCGCCGCGTGCTCCGGTTGATGCGGGGCACGGTGAAGGAGCAGGTCGCTGAGATGGTTCTCGACGATTCCGACCGATACGGTGAACTCCATCTGTCGCAGGCAAGCCTCGCCGGACTGCTCGGTGCCAGCCGCCAGTCCGTCAATGAAGCCCTCTCCGAACTGCGAGACGAGGGAGCAGTCGAGACGGGGTACCGCGTCATCACCCTCGGCGATCGCGAAGCGCTTGCTGCGGCGGCCGGGCGCTGATCGATCGGTGCGCCCGCCACAATCCGAACCCGATCCCACCGATGGCTCCGACCGCTGTGAATACGACCGCCTCGACGACCGGGCCCGGGAACATCTCGAACGCGGGACCGTTCATCGCCCCGATGGCGAGGAGCAGCATCGCAGTGACGAGTGAGAGGGCGCCGGCGATTGCCCCGGCCCTCACCACCACTGCCATGTCGGCGGTGGCCCCGTCGTCCAACGCCACAAGCGCGGGTGGTGCCGCGGCGATCAGGAACGGAGCCAGGTGAAAAGTCGTCCCCGGCCGAAGGATGGCGACTGCCACCCACAAGACGGCGAGAAGGGCACCCCACATGAGGGGGCGGCGAGTATCGGTACGGACAACAGGATGGGTGGTCATCTCGATGTCAACCGTGGCCGGACGGAGATTCATCCCATGACGGTCGGGAATCCGACCATTGGCGAAGAGTGAATCACGAACCGTAGAGACGGACTTCGACCATGGCGGTCACCACACCATCGTTGACAAAGAGCCACATCGGACAGGCGTCGCCCCCCGTTGTGCACCCATGAATCCGCCATTCGTCGAAGGATCGAATGCCGGCGGCCTCCTCGCCCATCCTGAGGTGGTGAACGACGGTTCCATCCGCGACCTCAATCGATCGGAGACTCGGATTGTCATTGCGAACCGCCGGATGGCCTTCATCAGGGATCACCAGGCATGCCAGGTCGAACTGGACCTCCGTTGTCGTGGCGTCCACGACGAATCCGAACCAAGCACCATCGGGAAGGATCGTTGTTCCGGGGCTGCAACCCGAGCCATAGAGGCTGCGGTCCGATGACATCGGAAACGGATACTCCCAGGGTTCCATGGGCGAAAACCACCAGACCGCCTCGATGCCACCCATGGTCGTCGTTGTGGGCAGAGAGTCTCCCCAGAATGTCAGCACGTCAGATTCGCTGTACACGGTCTCGCAGGGGATGCCGTTGAGATCGGCGTCCATGCGATCCGGGGATCCCTCGCTGATCCAGTAGGCGACCGCCTCGGCGTAGCTATACCGGGCTGCCACGAGATCCCGACAGTACCAACCCGACGGAAGATCCTCGACACCGGCCCGGGTCGTCGCCGGTGCAGCAGTCGTCGTGGATTCCGGCGCTGCAGTCGTCGTGGATTCCGGCGGTGCTGTGGTCGAGGGCGCAGACGTAGTCGCCGACTCTGTTGTGGTCGTCTCTGCGACCGTCACCGCCGAGACGTCCAGAGTGCTCGCCGGAGCCGTAGTCGAAG
>JAYEIJ010000169.1:30479-58400 GCA_034660035.1 Actinomycetota bacterium
GCAGTCGTCGTGGATTCCGGCGGTGCTGTGGTCGAGGGCGCAGACGTAGTCGCCGACTCTGTTGTGGTCGTCTCTGCGACCGTCACCGCCGAGACGTCCAGAGTGCTCGCCGGAGCCGTAGTCGAAGCCGGCTGGCCGCCGGGTTGAGCATCGGGAGGGTCGGCGTTGGTACCGCCGCACCCGGCGATTGCCACCACGAGAAGGGCCACCGAAGCCAACACTCGAACGCTCATGATCGAACCTCCAGCCTCAATCATGCTCCTGTGGCGATCGGCTATCAATAGGGAATCTGCTCGGCCGACGCCGGCGGAATTGACATCTCGCGTTTCAGCGGGCTGACGCGAATCGCACACTCGCAGCCACCGCTTCCATAGCGTCGTCGAACCGACCGACCCAGACCTTGCCGTGGGCCGGCGTCTGCTTCGGCTCGAGGTGGTGAACGAGGTGATGGCCGAGTTCGTGGGCGATGGTTCGCAGCATCGTTGTCTGACCGAGACGAATCTGTCCGTGCTCGGGGATCGAGCGCCGCCGGCGAGTCTCCCAGGCGGCGACGCGTTCCTCGCTGTTGGTTTCGACGATCACAGAGCGCGGCGGCCAGCACTCGCCGGTGTCGGGTCGGCGGCGCCGGTTGAAGGCCAGGTCGGGCATGGGCACGCCGAACCGCCCCGTGACCGACCGCACGAGTGCCTCGGCCTCTCTTCGCTCGACGGAGTAACGGTCGCCGAATCCGGTGATGAGGTCGTAGTCGCGGCTGAACGCCCGCACACGGTGCTCGTGGCGAGGTACCCGGTCGGACGACTCGGTGGCCTGAAATTGTCTCATGAGATCTGCTCTTGTTCTGCCGTCATTCTGTGGGCTGGTGTTCTAGGGGGCGTCTGATTCTGGGTTCAGGGCTGGGGGATCGTCTGGGGCCTGCAGCACTTCGGTGTCGGCCTCACCAAGGTCTAGCTCGTGGATCCTGGTTCCGCGCGTCTGAACCTTCCCGGCGGAGATCTCGATCTGGTCGACGTCGCGGTTCGCCTGGCCGAAGTGCTTCCGGAGGCTCTCGACACGCTCGGAGAGCCGTCCTACGTCCGTCAGCATCGTGCCGACCTCGGTCTGGATGACCCCCGCCTGCTTGCGCATCTCGACGTCGCGCAGAACCGCCCGCACTGTGGTCAGCGTCGCCATCATCGTGGTCGGCGACACGATGTAGACCCGTGCCTTGTAGCTGGCGTCGATAATCGCCGGATGGTTGGCGTGTAGCTCGGCGTAGACCGCTTCGGACGGCAGGAACATCATCGCGGAATCGGCCGTCTCTCCCTCGACGATGTACCGATCCGAGATGTCACGAATGTGCTTCTTCACGTCTTCCCCGAGTTGCTTGGCGAAGGCCGCCCGACCCGCATCGTCCTCGGCGTTCAGCATGCTCCGGTAGGCGGTCAGTGGGAACTTCGCGTCGACGACCACAGAGCCCGGGGGGTTCGGGAGTTTGATCAGGCAGTCGGCTCGCTTCCCGTTCGACAGCACGCTCTGGAACTCATACGCCGAATTGGGGAGTGCATCTTCAACGATCGCCTCGAGTTGAACTTCTCCGAAGGCGCCACGGGCCTGCTTGTCGTCGAGGATGTGTTGGAGGCCGACGACCTCGGTGGAGAGCTTCGTGATGTTCTGCTGGGCCTGATCGATCACGGTGAGCCGCTCGGTCAGCTTGGTGACCGACTCGGCCGTCTCTTTCGATGACTTCTGAAGGCTCTCCCCCATGCGATCCTGCACCGCCTCGAGCCGTTCGTTCATGGACTTCGTCAGTCGCTCCGACGACTCCTGAACGGCCTTCGCTGTCGCGGCCGCAGAAGCCGCTTGCTGGTTGGCGAGCGATGTCAGCTGTCCGGTCAGCGCCTGCTGGGATGCAGCGAGTTGTTCAGCGCGCCGGTCGGCTTCCTCGCTTCCCCCTTCGCCGCCACGCATCACCGCCCAAGCGACGATCGCCGCCCCGATGAGGATGGCTGCTGCCAGAACGATCAGTGCGATTTCCACTGCGAGTGCCTCTCTCTTCCCTACTTCGATTCTGTTCCTCAGCGTAGAGACGCGCTGTGACACATTCTGGTTCTTCTTCGGATCGAGCGACCGGAGCCATGGCCCTCAGTACCAGATGACCTCACCGAAGCCGGGAAGCGGCATCTCACTCGGAATGGTCCGGGCCTCGCCGGCGGCGTAGCGAGCTGCCGTCCACGCACCGGCCGTGGCATCCAGGATGTCGTCGGGCGGAACCACACCGACGGCGTCGGGGAGACGGTCCGGGAGCGAGAGGCCGACACCGGACAGCAGACGCCGACGCTCGGTATGGCCGTTCCAGGTCCGTTTCGAGAACCCAAGCGGGCGCCCCGCGAGTGCTCGGAACGTGACCTCGGGGTGGATCTCGATCAAGCGTTCGTCCGAGCGAGCAACAGCGTCCGTCTCGAGGATGCGGTCGCGGAGCGCGTAGCTCTGTGCCGTCACTCCAATGCCGTAGCGTTTCCGAGAGAGTCTGAGCGCCTCGTTGTAGGTACGGGCCTCAAGCACGTCACGCGGTGGCGTCGGAAACACGCTTGATCCGCGGACGCCGATGAAGCGTCGTGCGGCAGCATCTGCGACGCGCGGTGGGGCGACCGGGAGACCGATCGGGATGTCAACGGCGATGATCTCGGCGTCGGCTTCTGATGAGGCGAGATCGGCCATGCTGTCGTACGCGTCGATCGATGCGATCCACCCGTCAATGGTGACAACGGCGATCCAGCCCTTCTTCCAAACGTCCGCTCCAACAACTCGGGCCATGCTCTCCTCCAGGCAGGAGCGTACCGTGCTGTCTCGGGACGCGATTCACGTCAACTACCACCACGTCGTTTGTGCTTACGTTCACAACTATTGTGAACGTAAGCACAAACGATGGGAGAGGGACTTCAGGCGGGTGGCTCGCCGTGGAGTTCCGTGTAGAGGTCGATCGCCTCTTCGAGGTAGTTGACGCCGCAGACGAGGGCCACCGACGCGTACGCCGAGCACTCCCCCGTCTTCACGTAGGCGTAGGCCCGACCGGCCATGTCGTCCATCAGCTCCTGGTGGGGCTTCTCGTCCGGCTCGACGGGGAGGGCCTCCATCGTTGCTGCGTAGACATCCGGGTTCCACTCCCGGAACTCTGTCGCCACCGTGGCCGCCTCGATGACCAGCTCTTCGCGGACGGATCGCACGACATCCACGATGCTCGGGACACCACAGGTGAGACCGAGGTCGATCCGTCGGGCTCCCTTCGGGACCCGGAGTCCGGCGTCGGTGAGCACGATGATGTCACCGTGGCCGGCCGATGCAATGAGATCGAGGAGTTCGGGGTGGAGGATGCCACGCTTCTTCATGTCTTCGCCCTGACGCTCGAGGATGTGCACGAATGTTCCCTATTGGACATTTGTGCGTTCATCGATGATACTCCGGCCCATGGCTGAGAACAATCCGCGACGAGACCTGGCGATTCGCGTCGCGTGGCTCTACCACGAGAGGGAACTCACGCAGCAGGAGATCGCCGATCGGCTGGGGATCTCCCGTTCGACGATCAGCCGCATCCTCACCGAAGCCGAACGCGAGGGGATCATTCGCGTCGTCATCACACAGCCACTCCCCGAAGTAGCGCAACTGGCAGAGGCTCTGATCGAGAAATACGGACTCTCCGGCGCCATCGTCGGCCCCGCTATCTACGGTGATTCGCCCGCCCTCGCTGCCGCAATCGCGACGGCTCGACGGCTCGAGAGCATCGCAGCGTCGGGGTCCGTAACGATCGCTGCCGGCTGGGGCCGCACGATCGCGCTCTCAGCCCGCGAGACACGACCCGTTCCTACGTCAGATGTCACCCTCGTCGATGCGTTCGGCCATACGACGACGGACGACACGACCGCAGCGGTCGAGGTTACGAACACGCTGGCTCGCAAGTTCGATGCCCGCGTGATGCACGTGCCCTCACCGGGATTCGCCCCGTCAGCCGAGATCGCCAAGACCTTCCTTTCCTCCCCACCGGTTGCCCGGGCACTCAAGCGCGCGCGTTCGGCCGATGTCATCCTCGTCTCGGTCGGCATCATCGGATGTGATTCGCTGTTGGTCGCCGAAGGCTTCATGACCGAAGAGGCGATGACCGAGGTGACCGCGGCCGGCGCCGTCGGTGAGGTGTTCGGCTGGTACTTCGATGCCCATGGCGCCAGCGTTGAAGCACCGACCCTCCACCCGGTGGCGTTGACGCTCGACGAGCTGAGGAGCGCAGAGAGGGTGATCGGTGTCGCCGGAGGAACCGAGAAGGTAGAAGCGATCCGTGGCGCCATCGCTGCCGGCATTCTCGACGAGTTGGCGATCGACGAAACGCTGGCAGAAGCGCTGTTGAAAGAGGAGCGGAGTAGCGGAGTAGCGGAGTAGCCGGCTACTGGATTGCAGCTCGGAACGCCTCAGCGTTGCTTCTCAGACTTCCGCCCCTATGCAGGTCTCCTCCTATCAGGAGCACGATGTCCTTGCCGTAGAAGTCGAGCATCTCTTCTGTGCGGTCCGTGGTCATCCCGCCTCCCGCGGCGGGCCAGATCGGAGCAACTCCTTCGATCGGCTCGAGGCATGCGGCGGAGATCTCTGAGCAGGCTTCGGGACTGAATGAGAACCGACCGCCGAAGTTGGGGAAGATCGACACGTCGGCGCCGGCGAGCCTCATCAGCGTCCCGAACAGAACGCCGTGGGCGATGCCTCCGATCGGTGACGAGACGAATCCACCGAGCAGCGCCGGGTGGCCCATGATCGGAACAGCCACGTCGTCCCGGGTCGCAACAGTTCGCATGAAGTCGAATCCGGTGATACCGGGGAGGATGAGCAGGCCCCCGACACCGGCATCGAGAGCGATCTGAACTCTCTCGTCGAGCAGACCATGCGGGGCGTTGATGCTCGGCATGTAGATGGTGTTGAACCCGCTCTCCTGGTTCGCTCGCTGCACGGCATCGGAGCATGCCCGCACCCGTGCCTCGAATTCGGCGAACGGCTGGTTCGCGAGACTGTGGTCGTCTTTGATCATGTCAATGCCACCGAGGGCCAGTTCGTACGCCAGGTCGGCGAACCGATCCGGCGACAGCCCCATGGGCTTGAGGGCCGTTGCAAGGAGCGGTCGATCCGGCGCATCGAACAACCGACGGAGGCCTTCGATCCCGAATCGGGGACCGCCAAGGCGATTCGCAAGGCTGCGCGGAACCGCTACCCCGACGAGTTTGACCCCGGGCAGCAGGCTGCTGTTCCCGAAGAGCACGTTGAGAAGTTGCGGGAGTTCGAAGCCGGTGGTCTCGATCGCGTAGCCGACCTCAACCCTCACCGCTTCTGGTCCTACTTCGTCGAACGATTCGATCTGCCCGATGATCTCCCCGCGGATGTCATCGTCGGGAACGAGATCCGCGGGGAACTCGATCGTCTGTTCAACGCACAACGCCTCGGCACGCTCCCGGGCATCGGAGATCGAGCCGCTGAACTCGTACGTCGCCCGGAGCCGCTCGCCTGAGACGATGAGGGTCGTCGGCTCCATCATCAGAGTCCTTCAGCCTTCGCGAGGCTGTGCGTTGCCTCGACCCGCGAAGCAGCGAGATCGCCCTCGGTGATACCCGTGGCCATCCCGGTCAGATCCTCTACCCCGGCGACAAGTGCGGCTGCGTCAAGGCCGTACTCCTTCATGAGGTAGGACTTGCCGGCCCCGTGCGCATAGGTATCGCGCAGCCCGAGCCTCAGCAAGCGTTTCCCCGATCCTGCCTCTGCCATCTTCTCGGCAACGGCCGAGCCGAGTCCACCGACGATCGTGTGGTTCTCGAGCGTGATCGCCCCGAAGCGTGATCGCTCGATCGAGTCGAGGATCGCCGGATCGTCGAACGGCTTGTGAGTCGAAACGTGAAGGTGCCGCATCCCGACGCCGGCGTCCGCCAAGGGCTTCGCTGCTCGCATCGCTTCCTCCGTCGTGATGCCTGCCGTGATGACGACGAGATCGTCGCCGTCGCTGAGCATCCGGACCTCGTCGAGTCGCATCGGCTCATCCTTCGGGAAGAGGCGCGGCACCTCCCCGCGCAGCATCCGGACGTAGACGGGACCGTCGACACCGTGAGCGACGTCGAGGACGGATTCGACTTCGGTGGCATCTCCGGTCTCGATGACCGTCATGTTGGGCGTCGCGCGCATGATCGATACGTCCTCGATCGCCTGATGGGTGACACCGCCCGGTGTCGTGATCCCGGGCAGGAACGCGATGAACTTCACGGGAAGATTCGGGTACGCGATCGACATGGCGAGCTGGTCGTAGGGCCTGCGGTAGATGAACACCGCGAACGTGTGGATGTACGGCACGTACCCCTCTCGGGCAAGACCGGAGGCGAATCCCATCATGTTCTGTTCGGCCATGCTCATCCCGAAGAACCGGTCCGGATACGTGTCCCGCCACTTTCCGACCTCGCTCGAGTTGGTCAGATCGGCGGTGAGGACGACGACTTCAGGCTTGTCCTCCGCCCAGGCGATGAAGTTCTCAACGTGGGGGCGCTTAACGATCTCCATGTCAGGTCACCATCCCTTCGTAGACGGCCCGATATCGATCTCTCTCCTCGTCGGAGGTGAACCGCAGATAGTGGAGCAACGGAGCACGCTCCTCGAAGATCGGGAGTCCACGGGTCGGGTCGGTGAGCGCCATCACGAAGTGCGGCTTCCCCGTCTCAGCGTTCATCGCCTCGTCGAGAGCTCCGAGATCGTGGCCATTGACTTCGATCGCGCTCGCTCCGAAGGCCCGGATGCGGCCGGTGAGTGGATCGACGTACGTCTCAGCGTCCATGCAGCCGTCGCACTGCTGGCCGTTCACGTCGACGATGACCTTGAGGTTGTCGAGATCGAACTTCGCCGCCTCGGCGATGGCTTCCCAGATCTGCCCTTCCTGGAACTCGCCGTCGGACATCATCACCCAGACGTTCCCGGTGTCGCCTCGCCGTTTGCGAGCAAGAGCGATCCCGCCGGCCTGGCTCAGAGCCTGCGCCAGAGATCCGGTGGTGGTCTCGACACCGGGCGAGTGCTCGGCACCGATCATCTCGACCGTGCTGCCATCCCGATCGAACTGGGCAAGTCCCTCTTCGGCGAGTCGCCCGACTTCGATGAGCGTTGTGTAGAGCACGAGGGCGTAGTGGGCGGGCGAGAAGATGAAGCGGTCGTACTCCGGTCCTTTCGGACCGTTGTAGGCCCCGCCGTTGAAGAAGTCGGGGTTATTCGGCCCGGGTACGCCGGCGAAGGGCTGTGGGATCATCGGCGCCGTGCTCGGTCCGAGGTTGAGGGTCCGGGTGTACAGCATTGCGAAGATCTCGGCCGAGGACAGAGCCTGGCTCATGTAGCCCCCGTTGTGGCGGAGTACGTGATCGAGAACCCGGGTGCGGATGCGGTCTGCGACCGATTGTGTGTCGTCGCTCCAGTCGCCGCTCGCGTCGGTAGGGTTCACTCGTCGCCTCCCGTCTTGAATGCGCCTCTGATTGATTCCTTGAAGGGCGGGTGCAATACGCCGACCTCTGTGATGATGCCGGTGATCAGATCGGCCGGCGTGACGTCGAACGCAGGATTCCACGTGGGAACGTCGTGCGGCGCGGTCGGCTCCGTGCGCCAGGACGTCAACTCACGGCCCGCTCTCAGTTCGATCTCGATCCCGGAACCCGAGGGAAGGCTCAGGTCGAAGGTCGACAGCGATGCCGCAACGTAGAACGGGATGCCGGCATGCCGGGCGTTGACTGCGTGTGAGAACGTCCCGATCTTGTTGGCCGTGTCACCGTTCGCTGCGATTCGGTCGGCCCCCACGATGACGGCCTCGACCTTGCCCTGCGCCATCGCAGCCGCATCGGCTCCATCGGGTATGAGGGTCACGTCGATACCGGCGTCCTGGAGTTCCCACGTTGTGAGGCGTGCGCCCTGAAGCAGCGGGCGCGTCTCTGAAGCCATCACCTTGACGGGTTCGCCGGCAGCAGCTTTGGCGTAGATCACCCCGAGGGCGGTTCCCCAGCCTGCCGTGGCGAGTCGGCCGGTGTTGCAGTGCGTCATGATGTTGACGACTCCCGCGAGTTCGGCTCGACCGGCTTCGCCGATGCGAGTGCAAGCGTCCCGGTCCTCGTCGATGATCAAGAGCGCTTCCTCCAGGGCGAGCGCACGGATCTCATCGACGGTCTCTCCGGCCGATGCCGCGTCACGGACCCGGTCCACAGACCAGCGCAGGTTCACAGCGGTGGGGCGGGCCGATCCGATGATCTCAGCAAGTTCGCCGAGGGCGACCCGCGCGCTGGAGGCGTCACGCGAGTCGCGCTCGTCGAGTCCGACAACGAGGCCGAGGGCCCCGCATGCTCCGATGGCGGGAGCGCCACGGACGGCCAACCGGTAGATGGCGTCGACGACGGCGTCAACGGAATCAAGTTCGACAACGGCCAACTCACCGGGAAGCCTGGTCTGATCGATGATCTCGATCCGGTCGCCAACCCACGCGACCGAGGGGCGGAGAGCGTCCAGATCGAGCCGGGGCATCAACCCTCCTGTGCGTTCGTCCGGAGTCCGCGGGTCATGACGTCTTCAACGACGATGTCGAAGACCTCGTTGGAGGCTGCGATAGTCACGAGTTGGTCCCGATCCTTGATCCACGTGCTTGCGGTCCGTAGCACGATCGCGGCTGCCCGGGCATGTTCGCCCTCCGGCAGTGTCTCGATGTCGGATACCTTCGCGAGGCCGATGACCCGACGGATCGCCTTGCAGCCGCCGAATCCAAGTGAGTCCTTTGCGATCTGGACCAGCCAGGCGTCAAGAAACGACTCGGTCCAGGTTCGATCGGGGCGGGTCGCCCACAGGCGCCTCATCTCGGCCTCGAACGCGTCCCACGTCTCCTGGGCGAGTCCGGAAAGCCATTCCCTGAACTCGGAAGAGCGACCCATGGCCTCGGCGCGGGCACGGGCGGCCAGGTAGTTGCCGAACACGGCACCGAGGTCGAAGCCGACCGGTCCGTAGTAGGCGAACTCCGGATCGATCACGCGAGCATCGCCGGTGCCGTCGTCTTTGAAGCTGACCATGACCGATCCGGTGTGAAGATCACCGTGGATGAGCGCCTCGGCGCCGGTCATGAACTTGAATTTCATCATCCCGACCTCGGCCCGCAGCCGCTCGTCGGTGCGCAGCGCCGTGACCTCCGGACCGAGTTCGTCGACGAAGCTGTTGTTGTCGTGTTCGATGTACGGCTCGGTGAAGACAAGGTCCTCGGTGATTCGGCACAGTTCGGGGTTGATGGCCTCGGCCGTCCGCTCCTTCGCTTCCATCTGGTCGAGGGCGAAGACCGATGTCGAGAAAGCGAGGTTCGCGACGTACTCGCCGAGGAGAGCGGCGACGCCGCGGTGGACATAGCCGTCGTTGAGCTTCCCGCGCCAGATCTCCCAGCCCATGAGGTTCTCCATGGCCAGGACGTGCTGCTCTTCATCAACGCCGTAGTAGGCCGGGATGAGATGCGGGGTGAACTCCGCAGCAGCGGCGAGACCCCGGGCTTCGGCGATGACCCTCTCGGGTGTGAGCGGCCATGCCTCCCCCACGAGCCGCACGTACGGGAGCGACTGCTTCAGGCAGATACCGTTACCCGCAGCATCGTGGCAGACGAACACGAGATTGAGATTGCCGTCGCCGACTTCGTCGACGATGAGCGTTGAGGTGTCGACGATCCCGGCGAGGTTCGGCATCGAATCGATGTAAGCCGGGATCGTCGCCGGGGTCAGGATTTCGTAGTCGGCTGCCATGGTCTTCCTCTCGTCTATCTGTCGGTCGGATCAAGTGCGTGAGATCCCAGGGCCGTCACCTCGATGTCCATCCATGGGAACAGCGGAAGCGACCCCAGGATGTCGTGGAGTTCGTCGGGTCCATCCACCTCGTACAGAACGTAGACGGCCCGCCGGCCTGGGATCCGCCAGATTCGCTGGAGTTTGCCTGCGTCGACGAGTTCCCGACCTCGCACCGCCTCGGCGGCCTTCACGGCCGCGAGGCGTTCGGGGTCGATATCCGGGGGGATGTCCTGCTCGATGCGGGCCAGGAACTCCATGGTCTAACCCTTCGCCGGAGGCGGTGCAACCAGATCCAGGGCATCCTTCGGTGCGGCATCCTCATGAATGACGGCCCGAAGCGCATTGGCCATGCCAACAGGGTCGTAGTGCTGCCAGATGTTGCGGCCGAGGTTGACCCCGACGGCACCCTTGTCCATGCCGTCGCGAACGAACGACAGGACCTCGAGAGCATCGTCGGTCTTCGGACCACCGGCGATCACGACGGGGACCGGGCACGACTCGGTGATCCGATCGAAGTCCTCGGTGTAGTAGGTCTTGACGACTCTGGCGCCGAGCTCGGCGGCGATCCGCGAGGCGAGGGCGAGATAGCGGGAGTCCCGCTTCTCGAGTTCCTTGCCGACGGCCGTGACGGCCATGACGGGGATGCCGTAGCGTTCGTACTCGCTCACAGCTTCCGCAAGGTTGTTGAGCGTCTTGGTCTCGTTCTCGGATCCCACGAAGACGGAGATGCCGACGGCGGCTGCGTCGAGACGGATCGCCTCTTCCGGGTGGACGAGGAGATGCTCATCGGTGAGCGTGGGGCCGACAACGCTGGTTCCACCGCTTGCACGGAGGATGATGTTCGGAGTCGCCTCCGCAGGGATGGCCGAGCGCAGTACGCCGCGGGTCACGAAGAGAGCGTCGGCGATCGACATGAGGTCTGCAACGGTCTCGCCGGGCTTCTCGAGGCTCCTCGTTGGTCCTAGGAAGTAGCCGTGATCGATCGCGAGGAAGAATGCCTTCCCCGTCTCCGGCGGGATCAGCCTCGCCATCCTGCTCTGCATACCCCAATCCATGATTTCCGGCCTTCCTCTCACGTGGAGATCGTTTCGTCGTAGCGTTTCCTGTCAACACTGCACACCTGTGCAGTATTCGCACTTTCGTGCAACCAGCGTATCACCACCCGATCCCGCCCGCAAGGCGGGATCGATTGAGTGAAGATCAGATCACCCGGTCGTTGCCTCCGTCGATGGGAATGTGAGCGCCCGTGATCCGGGAGAACGACGAACCGAGCATCGCAGCCACCGTGTCGGCGACGTGGGCGCTCGTGATCTCGACGCTCATCAGATTGCGCCGCTTGTACTCCTCGATCGTCATCCCGTAGTGAGCCGCCCGCTTCGCAAGCAGTTCGTCCGTCCACAGGGCCGTATCGAAAACCGCGTCCGGGTGAACCGAATTGACGCGAATGCCGTCGGCAGCCCACTCGAGTGTTGCGACACGCGTGAGTTGGTTCGCCGCCGTCTTGGAGGCCGAGTATGCAGAGGCGCCCGGTCCGGGAGCGGTCACGTTCTTGGATCCGATTACCGCAACTCGACCGCCGCGTGGGGCGAGAACGAGAAGCGGGTGCACCAGAGAGAGCAACTGCACGTACGCATCCACGTTCACCGACATAGCCCTCTTCCACGCCACCGGATCGTGAGCGGAGATCGGCGCGGAATCGGGGAAGAGACCGGCCGCTGCGACGAGCATGTCGACTCCCCCGAAGCGCTCAACGCCGGCGTCGAGAGCGGCGGACGTGTCTTCCAAGGATGTCAAGTCGCACGGAACGCCGAGGAACGAGGCGTTGTCGGATACGTCGACGATCGACGGGCTGATGTCGAGGCCGACAACTGCAGCTCCCCGGTCGAGTAGTTCGAGGGCACACGCTCGTCCGATGCCGGAGGCGGCACCGGTCACGATGGCGACCTCACCCGTGAACTCGCCGGTCTCAGCGACGCGATCGAGTTTCGCCTGCTCGAGCTCCCAGTACTCGAGGTCGAAGAAGTCACCGGCCGGCAACGCCGTGTAGCCGCCCAAACCCTCGGCCTGCTCGATGATCCAGATCGTCCTGCGGTAGATGTCCCGGGCCGCGTCGGCGGCACCGATATCGGGTCCTGCGGTCAGCATCCCGAGTTCACCGTCGAAGATCACGCGCGGCGCAGGATCGAGTATGCGGGTTGTCGCCGCTCGAGCCTTGTTCTCCTCGTAGTAAGCGCGGTAGTGATCCGCGTACGCCTCGACATCGCGCCCGAACATCGGGAGGGTCTTCGTCCAGATAACGTGGTCCGGTGTTGCCGGCCCTTGTCCTGCGACCTCCTCGAGGTCGTCCCGTCTGCTGAAGGCCCAGCTGTCTTGGTCTGTGTGCCTGCTCATGATGAACGGCACCCCGGCAGTCGTCGAGATCTCGTAGCGCAGCTTCGCGAGATCGGATCGATCGGCACTGGAAAGCGCCCCGACCGATCCGTGGGCACCCTCGCTGCTGGAGGATCTCGTGAGGTACTGCTCCGCCTCGGTGACGAGGTCGATCATGCGGTCGTACGCCTCTCGGGGCGTATCGCCGAACGTGAACAGACCGTGGTTCATCAGGACGATTCCGATGGTGTCGTCGGTGAGTTGCCGAGCGAGTTCCACCGCCGTCGCTCTCCCAACGCGGAAGCCCGAGCGGGTATACGGAACGACGACGACCCGGTTGCCGTAGAGCTCTCTGATCCGCTCATGACCGTCAGCCGTATTCGAGATCGCCAGGAGTGCGTCGCTGTGGGTGTGCAGCACGGCGGCCGCAGGGATGACGGCATGGACGATCGCCTCCACCGACGGATTCGGCGCCGACGCATCGAGCATCGCGATCCGAAGTTCGTTCGCCATGGTTGTGTCTGAGAGTGAATCGAGATCGACCAGTCGTCGAATCGCGTCGAGGCGTAGCGGTGCGAAGCCGTCGGCCGTGATCTCAGCGAGATCGAATCCGCTTCCCTTGACCCAGAGAGCGTCGACGCTCTTGCCGAACACGTCCCGTTCGGTTTGCTTGATCGAGGAGTTGCCTCCCCCGTGAAGTACGAGCGACGGCTCGGAACCGAGGAGGCGCGATGCATACACACAGGGTCCCAGGGATCCCTCGAATCCGGCTGCCTCTGTGTCGTTCCAGCGGTTTTTCACTTTTCCCCCTGTAGTCCTTCAGTTCGGTGTTGCGATTACCCGGACGTCGGCAGCGCCGCTTCGAACTCCGGGTAGAGAGCCAGGATCGACTCCTCGCTCGCCTCGGAGATACCTCGCTCGGAGATGATCCCCGTGACGAGTCGGGCCGGTGTCACGTCGAATCCGAAGTTGACGGCCTCCGTCCCCGGCGCGGCGACCCGTGGTTCGATCTGGCAGCCATCGAACCACGCGGTTGCGTTCGTCACTTCCGTCGCATCCCTCTCTTCGATGGGGATGTTCGCCACCCCGTCGCGAAGCGTCGGGTCGAACGTGCTCGACGGAAGCGCCGCGTAGAACGGGACGCTGTTATCGCCGGCGGCAACGGCCTTCATGTAGGTCCCGATCTTGTTGGCGACGTCGCCGTTGACCGTGGTCCGGTCACTGCCGACGATGACCAGATCAACCTTGCCGTGCTGCATGAGGTGCCCGGCGCTGTTGTCGGCGATCAACGTGTGGGGTACCCCGTGTTGCCCGAGTTCCCAGGCGGTCAATCGGGCGCCCTGGTTTCGCGGCCGGGTCTCGCTGACCCAGACGTGGATCGGAATGCCGGCATCGAAAGCTGCGTACATCGGAGCGGTCGCAGTCCCGTGCGAAACGAATGCCAGCCACCCTGCGTTGCAGTGGGTCATGATGTTCACGGTCTGTCCCGTGCGTTCGTGGATCTCCCGGATGATCCCAAGTCCGTGTTGACCGATCGCAGCGCACATCGCGACATCTTCGTCGGCGATCGCGTCTGCCACCTCCCTGGCCTTGGTCAGTCGTTCTTCGCCGTCGTCGATCCCGATCAACTCACGCAGCTGGCGCTGAACGGCCCAGGTGAGGTTGACGGCCGTCGGACGGCTTGCTTCGAGCACCGCACCGGCTCGTCGGAGGTACTCATCGGCTTGCGCTCCGCCAAGATCACGGACCTCGAGTGCAGCCAGGTACATGCCGTACCCGGCAGAGACACCGATGCACCCGGCACCGCGCACCACCATGTCGCCGATGGCCTCGGCCATCTCGTCGGCCGTGCGGATCGAGACTTCTTCGTACTCGAACGGCAGGAGTCGCTGCTCGATCGCGAGGACCGAACCCGGATCGTCGGGATCGATCCAGACGGTGCGAGGTGCAGATTCGACGGGTCGACTCATAGCGGAACGGCAGCGACGAAGCGGTGCTTCCTCCTCGACAGCGTGAAGGAGAAGACCAGGGCAACGAGGAGCACAAGACCCTTGACGACATCCTGCCAGTAGTAGGGGAAGTTCATCATCGTGGTTCCGGTGAGAAGGATCCCGATGAGGATCGCACCGAGGGCGGTTCCGAAGGCGTTCGGCTTGTTGACGCCGAGAACCGACGTTCCGACCAGCGACACAGCGACGGCATCGAGAAGGAGAGAGTTCCCGGCTGAGATGTCACCCTGGCCGATGCGGGAGGCGAGGATGAGACCGGCGATCGCGGCGTAGACGCCGGACATCATGTAGGCAACAGCCTTGTAGCGGCCGACCCTTGCCCCGGCGAGTCGAGCAGCCTCGGGGTTGGATCCGATCGCGTACATGACGCGGCCCCACTTGGTTCGGGAGAGGAAGAACCAGGTGAGCACGGCGACGACGAGGAAGATCACAACCGGATACGGAACCTCAAACACACCGAGGTCGATCGATCCCCGGTTGATCTGAGCGAAACCGGGCGTGAATTTGCCGGGAGCCACCGACCCGTCGCGGAGGATCAGCCCCGAGGACACCGACTGACCATCCACGGGAACGAGTTTCAAGCCCTGTATCAAGAACATCGTGGCCAGAGTCGAGAGCAAGTCCGGAATCTTGAGAACGACGATCAGCAGGGCGTTGAACGCACCGATAAGCGCGCCGGCAATGATGACGGCAATGAACGCCACCCACCCTTGCTGGGCGTAGATCACCATCGTCATCGCGGCCACGGTCACGGCCATGCCGGCGGTTGCACCGACCGACAGGTCGAGTCCGCCGACGACCATCGTCACCGTGACACCGAGACCTGCGATGGCAACAACCGAGGTGAATTTCAGCATCGAGAACATCGTCGATGACTGTCGGAACGCCGGAATAGTCGCAGCGAAGTAGATGAAGAACAGCACGGTGACGGCGATGAAGCCGTACCGAACCAGCAGATCGCGGGCATCGAGCGGTTGCTTCACGGCGACCGTGCCCGGATCCTTCGCCGTTGTTGTCTTGCTCACTTACTCAACCTCCGAAAGTCGTTCCAAAATCTCTTCCCGGTTCGTTTCCGACAGGTATGCGTCATGTCGAAGATTGCCGTCTGACAGCACGATGACCCGATCGGACACCTGCATGATCTCTTCGAGGTCGGTAGACATGACGATCACCGCAGAGCCGGCAACCGCCACATCACGGGTTTTCTCTGCAAGGTCGTGGCGTGCGCCCACGTCGACGCCCTGGAATGGTTCGTTGAGGATCATCACCGTCGGTTGCTTGCGGAGCCACCGACCCACGACAACCTTCTGCTGGTTCCCACCCGACAGCGAGACCACGGGGTCGTTCGCCGACTGGGCAACGACACCGAACTCCTCGACCACGGATCGACCCACTTTCGCTTCAGCCAGGGGATTGAGTACCGAGAGGCGAGAGACGTCCTGTAGGAACGGGAACGTGGAGATCATCGAGATCGTCCAGTCCTTGATGATCGTTCCTGCGACCCGGTCTTCGGGAACCATGTAGACATCGCGGGCGATCGCGTCGGCGGGGGCCTTCGGTTTGAAGGACGTGCCGGACAGTTTCATCGTGCCCGCCTTGAACGGGTCGGCACCGAAGATGCCTCTAGCAAGTTCGCTTCCACCCGATCCGAGGAGACCGAAGACACCGGTCACTTCTCCGGCTCGGATCGAAAGGTCGAACGGCGAGGACTTGGGAAGGAGTTGGACGCCCTCTAGGCACAGCAGGTTGTCCGTTCCGCGGAGTTCACCGGTGCGGTCGTGTGGATCGGCCTCGGCGGCTCCGAGCATGGCATGGAGCGCCTCAGCCCAATCGAAGGGGCGCTGATGGTCGCTGACGAAGACGCCGTCCCTCATCACGAGAAGGCGGTCGGCGATGTCGTCAATCTCGCCGAGTCGGTGGGAAACGTAGAGGATGGCGACGCCGTCATTGCGGAGGCGCCGAATGACCTCGAAGAGCCGCTCGGCTTCTGTTTCGGAGAGCGCTGACGTTGGCTCGTCGAGAATGAGGAGGCGGGGTTCGTGCACCAGCGCACGGGCGAGCAGCAGCAATTGCTGATCAGCGATCGGAACGTCGTAGATGTCGCTCCGGAGCACATCGTCCGACCAGTTGAGGTCCAGGACCGACGCCACTTCCCGTGCTCTGGGCATGAGCGCTCTGTGCGACGATGCACGAGAGACCTCGTTGTTCACGATCGCTTCGAACAGGAAGTTCTCGGCCACGCTGAGGCCGGGGACAACTCCGTCTGCGATCTTCTGATGAACCGCCTCGATGCCGTAGCTACGAGCGGTCGTTGGATGGTCGATGTCTACGGCGGCACCGTCGATGATGACGGTGCCGCCGTAGCCGTTGTACACGCCGGAGAGGACCTTGATCAGTGTCGACTTCCCGGCGCCATTGGCACCGAGGATCGCCGTCACCTTGCCGGGCTCGAGTTCGAGGTTGATCCCCTTCAGCACCTCGTTGGCGCCGAACGACATCGTGATGTCTCGCATCTCGATCGCGGTGGTCATCTGTGGTTCTCTCCGGCTCTCTCTTTGGGCTGTTCGGTTAGAACTCGACTGACGGAATCCAGTCGGCCGACTGGACTTCGGCGAGGTTCAGCTCCGGCATCGCGGAACGCAGCTCCACCATGTTGGTGATGCTGTTGTCGACGAGGAACGCCTGTGTCACGAGCACACCCGGGAAGTCGACAAGACGGCTGTCCTGCTCACCTGCGAGTTCGAGCGCCATGGTGCGCATGACGGCCGCACCGATCGCGTTCGGGTCGGTGGTCGCAGTGGCCTTCCAGGGGCTTCCTTCGGCCGTCATGACCTCGATGTCGGCGTTCGAGATGTCGATGCCGTAGGCCGAGATCGTCTCTTCGAGATTGTTCTCGTAGATGGCCGACACGGTTCCCTTGGTCAGCTCGTCGTACGGAGCGAAGATCGCCCGAACGTCCGGATTGGCCTTGAGCGCTGCATCGACGAGTTGGGCGTTGTCCGTTGCGACGGCGTTCGTGAACTCACCGACGAAGAACTCTTCGGTCCACGGACTGTCCGTCTTGTACTCTTCCCAGATGACGTGACGACGGTCGAGCGGGGCGATGCCGAGGACGTTGACGTAGCCAACGTTCTGATCGCCGCCGATGTCCTCGAGCATCTGGCCGAGGGACAGGTCCGCGAGGCTCGCATCAGACTGCTGCGTCTGAACGGCGCGGGGTGCACAGTCCTGAACGGCGATGTCGTAGATGACGACCGGTATGCCTGCATCGATGGCATCGTTGATGAGCGGGCACATCGTGTCCGTCTGACCATGGTCGACGACGATTCCGACGACGCCGGAGCCGATAGCGGTCTCCATGTCGGTGGCCTGCTTGGCGTTGTCGGCCTGCGCGTCGTACCACACGTACTCGATGCCGATGGCGTCGGCCTGTAGCTTCGCTCCGCTGCTCCACTGCTGGAAGTAGTCGCCTGCGCCGCTGTTCTGCACGACGGCGATCTTCACCGGCGGTGCGTCGAACGGAGCCGGAGCAGTCGCTGTCGCCGCGGTCGTCTCGGTCGCCGCGGTCGTCTCAGTTGCCGCGGTCGTCTCAGTCGCCGCGGTCGTCTCAGTCGTCTCGTCGGAACCGGTGTCTTGCGAACAGCCGGCGGCGACGATGGCGAGGCTGAGGAGGATCGCCAAGAACAGGATCCCCTTCCGCCGTGTTGCCCTCAAAGTGGTCATCTCTTATTCCTCCTTGTGGTTGTGCCAGCGTCGATGATGCGGCGGTCGTCGTGCAGTGGGCGATCAACCGTGCCGGGTGGCTTGCGCATCTTCGCTGTTCACACCAAATGTCTTCGTCGGGAACTCCGCCATCGCATTGTTGACCAGGTGCACGATTGTGCACCACTGCACAGTCGTGCAAGTTAGTACCCCGATCCTCGCCGTGTCAACTCAATCTGGCCGGCCTGCGCCCGGCGTACTCAGTACGGGGCACTGCGTACCGGGTACCGGGTACCGAGCCGTCGCGATCACTGGCGGCATCCTGGGAGTCGACTGAGGATCTCTGTGTCACCCGTGCTTGCAACACGCTCAGGCGATCACCTCTGCGCGGGCAGCCGGGAGGTAGAAGCCGACCCGGCCGCCGGGGCCCGGTTCGGCCCAGATCGTTCCGTCGAGCGCTTCGATGAATCCGCGGGCGATAGCCAGGCCCAGGCCCGATCCGCCGGTTGAGCGCCCCCTTGCCGGGTCGTCTCTGGTGAACCGATCGAAGGCGTCGTCGACGAACTCCGGATCGAACCCGGGCCCCTGATCGAGCACCCGCACGTTCGCTCCCCCGTCGTCTCTCACCTCGATGACGACCGTTGAGCCGGATGGAGCGAATCGGATGGCGTTGTCGAGGAGGTTCCGAAGAACACGACTCACCGCCTCGGACCCGCCCGTCGCGATGGTGCGGTGGTCGGCATCGAGTTCGAGACGTACATCCGCACCGACGGCGATCGGGGCCAGCACCTCGATCGCTTCGTCGGCGAGCTCGGTTACGTCGATCGGTCCACGATCGACTTCGATCGAACCTTCTTCGAGTTTCGCAAGCAGGAACAGATCATCCACGAGGGAGCTGAGTATCGAGATGTCCCGGTCCATCGCCCTCATGTACCGATCAGGGTCCGGCGAGAGACCGTCCTCGAGCGCTTCGATCGCCGCTCGAAGCGACGCCAGCGGCGTTCGAAGATCATGACCGATCGCCGCCAGGAACCGACGCCGGGCAGCTTCGTCTGCACGACGCTCTTCATCTCTCAACTCCAGGTCTGCGGCCATCCGGTCGAATGTCTCCGCAACGGTCCCTATCTCATCGGGCCTCGTCACGCCGGTGCGAGCGGAGAGGTCTCCCTCCTGAACTCGTTGGGCCGCGAACGCGGTGGCTTCGAGATCCCGGGTGAGGGTCCGGCCGACCAGGACGGAGAACCCCACGGTCGTGATGCCGGCGAACACGAGAACGACGAGGACGAGGCTCAGGTCGTGCGCCGAGAGGAACATCTGCTGTGAGGCAAGCGCCATCGCCATGGCAGCGACGAGGAGTCCGGCGACGCTGGCGATCAGAACGCTCCGGCGGATCGACGAGGAGCGCCTTGCGATCGCAGCGACGACAACAGCGCTGAGCACGGCGAGGGCGGTCACCGCGAGGAAGATCAGCGCCAGATGTGCCCGGTCTGAGCCGGTCGGCTGCATCGAGATCTCGAACAGCACCAGTCCCACGACCACTGCACCCAGGAACCAGAACACCGCCTTCATGATTCGAACCGGTAGCCCACGCCCCACACCGTGGAGATCCAGCGGGGTTCGATCGGATCGCGTTCTATCTTGCGGCGAACGCGACGGATGTGCACGGTCACGGTCGAGGCATCTTGCCAATCGGTCGACGAATCCCAAACCTGCTCGAGAAGCTGCCCTCTCGAGAAAACCTGGCGAGGCGATGACGCAAGGAAAGCGAGGAGATCGAACTCCTTCGCTGTGAGATCGACCAGATCCCCGTCGACCCGAACCTCACGGCTGCGGCCGTCGATCTCGAGACCATCGAAGGAGATGATGGCATCCGGGACGGTCGGCCCGGTGCGTGCCGCTCGCCGCAGGACCGTGCGAACACGCGCGGCAAGCTCACGGGGGGAGAACGGCTTGACCACGTAGTCATCCGCACCCAACTCGAGGCCCAGCACACGGTCTGCCTCCTCGGTGCGCGCGGTGAGCAGGATGACGGGAATGTCCGCCTGTTTTCGCAGCTCCGTAAGGATGCTGAATCCGTCTATCTCGGGGAGCATCACGTCGAGCACGATCAGATCCGGGCGCTCGGAGTCGATGAGTTCCAAGGCCGCCCGTCCGGCCGATGCCTGGCGCGTCTCGTACCCTTCCCGTTCGAGATAGGTGCAGACGACCTCACGGACGATGTCCTCATCGTCCACGACCAAAACGGTGCCTGCGGTCTCTTCCATGGCTGTCATCGTACGGTCAACCCGGCCGCTCGTCTCGTGTTCCGAATCGAGTTCACTGTTTGTTCACTGCCCGTTTTCGGCCCGTTCAGATGGGTCATGCATCGTTGGTTCCGTCGTCAGAGCGGCGGCACGCAGAAACAAGGAGCAACAATGCGCAAGACACTTCTGACCGGCCTGGTGGTCGGTCTCCTGACGATCGTCATGGCCGTTCCGGCCCTGGCATCGAACGGCAAGTCGGGTGAGAGCAACGGCAGAGCGGGAACGGATCTGACGATCACCGTTCTCAGCACCGGTCTCACCTACGACTCGATCGTGACGGCCGACTTGCCGATGAAGGGCCCATTCCAGAAGCTCGACGGCCCCACACACACCACCGAATACGGACCCGGCGACCCCGGCTACGTCGGCGGTCGGTGGTGGGTCGATGTCAACGGGGACGGCGAGATGAACGAGGGCGATGCCTTCTTCCTCTGCCCCCTCCTCGGACCGGGACGCGCCGGCTGACCCACTCTCGGGTACACATGAAGGGGCTCCATCCATCGGGTGGGGCCCCTTCCCTTCCAAGGCAACACGGAAATGGGCGGGGTCGGCTGGAACTGGGGGGGGACTGTGGGCAGTAGTACGCCCTACGTATGCCGTCGTTCTACGTTCTACGTTCCGAGGCTTCACCCCGCCCAAATCCGAAGAGTCCCTTTCGATCCCTGCTCGTTCATTACAGTCGCTCATCGACGATGAACGGCCTTTCGGCCCGATGGCAGACCCGATGTTGCTTGCTACGATCGCAGGCATGGAACTCAAGACACCGACACCACCACTCGCTTGCCTCGACGACGACCCCCCGGTCGATCCGGCGCCTCTCACCAGGGATGAGATGGCGACGATTGCCAAAGCCATGGGGCATCCGGCCCGCGTCAAGATCATCGAGTACTTCATGGAGTGCAAACCCCACACCGTCGGGGAGATCGCCGCGCAGCTCACGCTGGCACAATCAACGGTCTCGGAGCATCTCCGCATCCTTCGAAGCGCGAACATCCTCCGCACCGAGGACGACGGTCCGCGCACCTGGCACTGCCTCAACCGGGTCGTCCTCAAGAGATTCGCCCGGGATACCGAAGCGATGACGGTGCGCGTCGATCTCTGACAAAACCGGCAATTCGGAAATGGGCGGGGTCGGCTGGAGCCGGGGGGACTGCAGGCAGTAGTACGCCCTATGTATGACGTAGTACGACCCCGGATCAGGGGGGAGACGTCCTTGTTTCGAGGTTCGTGGGTGACGCTTTGGTCTTCTCAAGGCGCTCGCGTAGAACCCGAGCGGATTCCCCGACGATGGACGGGAACCCCTTTGGAACGCACGCACCGAACTCCGCGGAGGCGGTGCCCTCGAGGTAGTCGGCCGGTGCTTTCATCCTACGCGCTGTCCACACGACGGGAACGGCCAAGAGTGTGACTGCCCCACCGATCACATACGCGGCTGAGTATCCCTGGCGCTCCGAGTACACGCCGAGACCTGCCTGGCCCGCGACGGAGCCGACGCCGGCAGCCAGCGAGTCGAACGACACGACCGTTGCCCGTTCCGCCGATGGCACCATGGCGTGGATGAGCGTCTGCCGCACCGGCATCTGTACCCCCATCGCGATCGATGCGACGATGAGGAACCCGAGGGCGACCGGGGAATCGCGGGCCCATCCGACGCCGATCGACGCGCCAGCGAAAACGAACGCGGTCCACAGCAGGATCGTCGTTCTGCGTCCGCAGAACCGGGTGAAGAGCCGAACAAGGATGTTCCCGACGATCATCGCGACCGATAGCAGCGCAGTGACGACACCGGCGACCCACACGGCATCTCGATCGAGTAGCTCCAGGAAGTAGGGCTGCCAGGCGTACCAGGCCCAGAAGAAGAAACCGCTCTGGACGGCGCCGGCGATCATGATCAGGCGCAGAGAGCGCACCCCCCAGCCGTGCCGGATGCCTGCCGTCGCCACGGCACGGGCCTCCGCCGGCATCGTTCGGAGCGTGACGGGCCTGGGTCGGAAGCCGATGTCGTGCATCCCGAAGAACGCGAGGACCAGTAGCGCCGTGAGCAACGCTGAACGGAGGAGGAACGGCATGGTCACGAACATCCTCGTCGACTGGCCCTACGAGCATGACTATGTTCGCAACGCACTGGCCGAGGGGACGGGATAGTCCACCGCCGAAGACCGAGGCGGATGCCTACTCGATGACCTCGACCTCGCATCGGGGGCCGGTTGCTCCAGCGAGGCGCCGGTCCATCGTCACGAGAGTTGTCGAGAGCCGTTCGGCGAGAGCGACGTACCACGCGTCGTAGACGGAGATCGTCGATCGAAGCTCCCAGATCCTGCCCATCAGCGGCTCGATCGGGAAGCCGACGACGGAGAGCCGGCGGAGTTGATCGATGGCTCTCCGCCCCCTCATCTCGGGAATCACTTCGCGCAGGGTCAGCGAACGCAGAGCCGAAAGCACCTCTGCTCTCAGAATCGTGGGAGCAAAGAGCGTGCGCTGCCGGTCGATCTGGTCGCGCGCAGCCTCACCAAGGTCGCTGTCGCTGACGAATGCATCGACAACAACCGACGCGTCGAGAACCCTCAATGCGACTCCCGATCCTGGCGAATGATCTCGGCCGCAGAGACGGTCGCAAACCCTTCGGGACCTTCAAGAGCGATCTCTCTCCTGATCTCGGCAACGATCTCAGACGGAGTTGACATCGCTGCGAATTGGATGAGATGCGCCCGGAGATACTCCTGGAGACTCTGTCCCGCTTCTGCGGCCCGAGTCCGGTAGACACGGTGCACCTCTTCGGGTATGTCCCTGATCTGGATGGTCGGCATAGCGCTATTATAGCGCTGGTGCGTGTGGTATGCCTGCATGATGTGGTTCCCTTCGTCAACGGTTCCCACGACGTATGACGCGGCCACCGGGAAGGGAAGAGGTTCGATCGCCGGTCGCGTAGTATCGGCCATAGATGACCGTCTTCTCTGTTCCATTCTTCATCGGCGAACCCATGTCCGGATTCGACGTGCCCGAGCCCTTCACGACGCTCGATCCGGGACTGCCGGCAGGTCATCCCACCGAGCGCATGGCGGTGCTGTACGACCAGCTCGCCGGCCTGCTCGCTGGATCCCCGGACCCCGTCGTCTACGCAGGTGACTGCCTCTCGATCATGGGCGTGACCGGCGGTCTGCAGCGGCGCGGGATCGATCCGACCGTCCTGTTCTTCGACGCCCACGGCGACTTCCACACCTGGGAGACCACACCATCGAGCTTCCTCGGCGGAATGCCCCTCGCCATGCTCACGGGTCGGGGCGAACAGACGATCGTCGACGGCGTCGGCATGACCCCGGTCGAGGATGATCGCGTCTGGCTGATCGACGGCCGTGATCTCGACCCGGGCGAAGACGAGGCGGTCGCCACGTCGGGCATCCATCACGTGACCGTCGCAGAGATCGCAACCGATCCCCCGCCGGGCGACCTCTACATTCACATCGACGTCGATGTTGTCGATCCAGTCGATATGCCGGGTGTGAACTACCCGGCACCGGACGGCCCATCGGCTGACGCTGTAGCACAGGCCGTTGAGACTCTCCACCGAACGGGCCGAGTCGTCGCGCTCTCGCTCAGTTCATGGAATCCGGCGCTCCCGGGTGCAGACGTTGCTGCTGCCGCAACCCATCAGATCGCCGCGCCGTTCCTCTGATCTGTCGCTACCCGACCGGGCCCTGATCCTCCGGAACTTCGGTGATCGCCTGGGCACCACGCATGGACTGAGCTTCAGCCGTTGTCATGGGCGCAAGGATGGATTGTCCGCCGTCGCGTAGCCTGCGTTTCGCCCCTCGCCGGACCGCGACGAGCGCAACGGGAACCCCGATAGCCGTGAGTTCGGGCAGCGTCGATCGCTCCTCCAGCCAACTCCAGTCGATCGAAGCGTACGCCGCCGAAGTGAGATCGATCAACGCATCAAGCGTCACGACGGTGCCGTCGGTTGCCTGACGCAGACGATCCATCACGAGATCGTTGAGCGAGATCACCGATACGAACACCCCTGGATCGACCTCTATCTGTTCGGGCGGAAACACGGCGTCGAGTACGGAGTCCGGGAACTCAACCAGGATCACCTCGTCATCGGGCATGGTGAGGCTGAGATGCCGGTGCCCTACACCTGCCCGGTTGAAACCGGCGGAGACAAGCTTCTCTCGATCGGCGGCGGAGACAGAAGCAACGAGATCCAAGTCCGTCGGAAAGTACGTGCCGGTGACGACGTTGACCGCCGCCCCGCCGACGAGAACGACCGGTCGATCGATGATCGCCTCCACGGCCGCGACGACAAGGAGGTGTCGCTTCACGCTATCCGGCGGCGCATTGGCGGCCTTGCGCAGGAATGGGTGAGTCAACCGGCTCAAGCGCTCGCCCGACGACGCGTGTTGATGGCCAGCACCCGTGCCTCCTCGGAGACATCCTCTCCACGTTCGGCCTTTCGGCGGAGTCGAACCCACGGATCGGAACCACGTGCGTCGCCAGACCTCGGGCCCCTCAGCGCCGGACGAAGACCCGAAGAGGGCAAGAGCGCGGAGGGTTCAACGCCGAGAGCATCCAGGATCCTCATGATCGTCGACCACCGCGGGTCGGTCTTTCCCGTCTCGATCTGAGACAGATTCGACGGCGCTATCCCCGTGAGGAGCGACAGTTCGTCGAGTGTGAGGCCCTGTGACTCCCGCAGTATCCGAAGATGCGTGATCGTCGACATAGGCTTAGCTTATTAACAAACTGCTTGTTTGTCTATAAACACTCCCCCTCTACCTACTTCTCGATCGGGACTCCGACCAGGTTGCCCCACTCGGTCCACGACCCGTCGTAGTTGCGGACCGTCGGGAATCCGAGCAGGTGCGTCAGGGCGAACCACGTGTGGCTCGACCGCTCGCCGATCCTGCAGTACGTGATCACGTCGTCGTCCGTCGAAAACCCCAGATCGGTTTGGTAGATCGTCTCGAGTTCGTCGCGGCCCTTGAATGTGCCGTCGTCGTTGGCGGCCATCTTCCACGGAACGCTCGCCGCTCCGGGGATGTGGCCACCACGGAGTGCTCCCTCCTGCGGATAGTCGGGCATGTGCATGAGTTCGCCGCTGAATTCCCCCGGCGAGCGAACATCGATGAGGCGTCCACTCGTCTCCAGGTGACCCATGACGTCGCCACGGAAGGCCCGGATCGGTGCATCGACGCGATCGATGACCGGGTATTGGCTTCGGGATCGCGGTGGCGCATACGTGGTCATCGAACGGTCCTCCGCAAGCCACTTCTGGCGGCCCCCATCAAGGAGTCGAACGTCGCTGTGACCGAACAGGGAGAAGACCCAGAGGGCGTAGGCCGCCCACCAGTTGAAGTTGTCTCCGTAGAAGACGACGGTGTCGTCGCGACCAATCCCCTTCTCAGACATCAGCTGAGCGAATGCCTCTGGATCGCGGTAGTCCCGAATCAACGGGTCGTTGAGTTCGGTGTGCCAGTCGACCTTGACCGCTCCCGGGATGTGCCCTGTTTCGTAGAGGAGCACATCCTCGTCGGATTCGACGACCACCACGCCCGGATCGTCTCGATGGGTGCCGAGCCAGTCCGTCGAGACCAGTCTCTCGGGGTGGGCATACTGTTCGAAGCCACCGCCCGTATCGTATGGAACCATGTTGATCCCCTCCTTCCTCAACCAATTTACACTACGGTGATAGTGGATATGATGGAAAATGTCACAACAGCGACAGAACGGTTGAACCGAATCGTCGACATGTTCGCGGCGGCCCCGAAGGACCTTCGGCTCCAGGCGTTGCTCGACTACTCACGGCGCCTGCCCGAACTCCCCGACCGTTTGACCGATCGCCCGGAACTCTTCGAGATCGTTCCAGAATGCCAATCGCCGTTTGCCCTAATTGTCGAGAAGGACGGTGACGCCGTACACCTCTTCTTTCGGGTGCCTGCCGAAGCGCCGACGGTTCGCGGCTATGCCAGCATCCTCCGCGAAGCGCTCGACGGGGCCCCGGCCCAGGAGATCCTCGACGTCCCGGACGACTTCTACGTGAAGATGGGCCTTCAGGAAGCGGTCTCGTCGCAACGCCTCAACGGGATGGCGGCGATCCTGCGCCGCATCAAGGCCCAGGTCGCGATCTTGTAGCAGCACGGACTCAGCAGGGACCCGCACTATCCCAAATCAACGCTGATGCGAACCTACCGGGCCATACTCCGTGACACCCTACGGAGAAGTCGATGCTTTCGACGTTGGTCATCACGATCGCTCTGGGCATGGCCGCGCCGATTCACGCTCCCGATACCGATGTGCTCCTTCCCGAAGAGGTTCCGCCCTCGGTGTCCGGCCACGACGTTCGCTGGTTGTCCCCTTCGATCGTTGCCATGAACGGGAATCTCGTGCACCTGGCAGGGACTCGCCCGATCACGGTCGGCGACACCCTCATCGATCCTGCGACGGCCCCCGTCCCGGTCGGACCCGGAGCAGAGGGTGACGCCGTTGTGCGGCTTCAGGAACGGTTGCGTGAACTCGGTGTGTTCCGCGGGAATGCCGACGGTGTGTACGGGCGAGAGACGGCCTCATCGGTCGTGGCATTCCACAAGCTGATCGGCGCCGAACGCTCCGAGGATTGGACCATCGATGACTGGAACGTCGCGGGCGCACTCGACCACGAAGCAATCCTTGCCCGCAACCCCGCCGAGGCCGATCGAGTCGAGGTGGATATCACGCGGCAACTGCTGTTCGTCATCCGTGATAGCGACGTGACTGCGATCGTCCCGGTGTCAACAGGGAACGGCGCTACGTACTGGTCGAAGAACGGCGGGGTCGACGGTGGCTACGTCAAAGCGAACACGCCGCGAGGCAACTTCACCCTCTTCCGTCACGTCCCGGGCTGGAGGGAGACCTACCTGGGCGGGCTCTACAAGCCGTGGTACTTCACGCCGTACTACGCGATCCACGGTTCGAAGAGCGTTCCCGCCCGACCGGCGTCACACGGCTGTGTGCGGGTGCCTACCTGGGAGTCGAACCACCTCGACTCCTTCCTCAAGATCGGACTCCCCGTCCACATCTGGGAAGCCTGACCGGGAAGTCTGACGGTTTCTCGCAAACGTTCCGGTCCCACACGCGCGTTGAGTGGGGAGAGCCGTTTGGCTCTCCCCACTCGATCACCTGTTCCGCTTTGTTGGACGCAGGGCGGCTACTCGAACTCAGGCATCGGGCACCAACCTCAGTGCCTGCGAAGCTCGGCACGCAACTCAGCGATCACCTGCGGTGACAACTCAGCAGACCGCTGCGAAGCAAAATGGTCGACCATGTCATTGGCACGGATCTTCGCGATCACCTGCGGCGACAACTCACGGCTCCCACCCAGATACTCGCCCGAAACACTCAGCGCCGCCTGCGAAGCGAAGAACTCGACCATGTCATTGGCACGGATCTTCGCGATCACCTGCGGCGACAACTCACGGCTCCCACCGAGATACTCACTCGGAACAACGCCGACCGTCGCTTCGGGCCACAGCTCATCGCTGACTCCGAAATACTGGCTCGTCACACCCAGGCTCCCGAACTTCGCGGCAGTCGCTTCGGTCACGGACTCCGGCCACAGCTCATCGCTGACTCCGAAATACTGGCTCGTCACACCCAGGCTCCCGAACTTCGCGGCAGTCGCTTCGGTCCCATACTCGAATCCACTGGTCAAGGACGCCACGGTCGCATTCTGCGCTT
>JAYEIJ010000169.1:58500-62338 GCA_034660035.1 Actinomycetota bacterium
GGCCACAGCTCATCGCTGACTCCGAAATACTGGCTCGTCACACCCAGGCTCCCGAACTTCGCGGCAGTCGCTTCGGTCCCATACTCGAATCCACTGGTCAAGGACGCCACGGTCGCATTCTGCGCTTGGGACGTGGAGGGCTGGCCGGCGGTCCATGGCTGGTTGTTGTAGAGGCCGATCGCCGCTGCTCCGAGGGCGGCTGCGACCAAGATCCCGGCAACGATGTTCCGTCGGCGTGTTGCCGATGGAGGCACCGCCTGCTCAAGCGACCCGTTCGTTGGGTTGATGTACTGACTCATTTCTCTCTCCTTCTCTCCCGTACCGCTCTGGCACGTAGGGCGAGGATCGAACATTCGGGTTAGCGTTGGGTGAGCGCATGGTGAGCGGCAGCGTTCCCGATGGGTCCGTCGCCGCTGGACCGTGATGATTGCGAAGGGAGCACCGGTGGAGATCCAGATTCTCGGCGAGCTGATCGTCAGCCGAGATGATCAGTTGGCACCCGTCCCGGCTCCGAAGCAGCGAAAGCTCCTAGCTCTTCTCATCGCCCACTTGAACCGGTCGGTGTCTCTCGACCGTGCGCTTGAGACGCTCTACGGAGACGCTCTCCCGGGGAACGCGACCCGGGCGCTTCGATTCCACGTGTCGAAGCTCCGTTCCGCGCTGGAACCCGACGTGCAGGCGACGCAGCGGACCGGCGTGATCCGGACGACGCCGAACGGGTATCAACTCGACCTAGAGCCCACGTCGATCGATGCCCACCGCTTCGTCACGCTGGCCAACGAGGCCGCGGGACTACTCCCTGCCCGGCCCGGAGACGCGGCGTCGAAGATCGCAGAAGCGCTGGAGCTGTGGCGTGGCGAGCCCCTCGCCGAGTTCGAATACGACGACTTCGCCCAGCCGATCAGATCCGAACTAGCCGAGCGGAAGCTCGCCCTCGAAGAGACGAGAGTCGAAGCGCAACTCGCCCTCGGGGACAACGAGGGTGCGGTCGCGCTGCTCCGCCCGCTCATCGACAACCATCCCTACCGCGAGGGGCTCTACGCGCTCCTGATGACGGCGCTGTATCGCTCCGGGCGACAGGTCGATGCGCTGGCCGTCTATCAAGAGGCCCGTGATCTTCTCCTCGAAGATCTTGGCGTCGATCCGGGGCCGGGACTCTCCCAACTCGAGCATCAGATCCTCACGCAGGCCCCCGGGCTTCTCCCACCCGCCGCTCCTGGTGTCGGGCACAACCTGCCGCCGGATGTGCCGCTCGTCGGCAGGAGCGATGCCTGTGACACGCTCGACGATCACATGGAACAACACCGGCTGGTCCAGATCACCGGACTGCCCGGCGTCGGCAAGTCGGCGCTCGCGGTGGCTCGGGCTCATGGTCTCCACTCTTCGTTCCCGGATGGGACCCTCTTCGTGCGAGTTGGAGACGACGTCTCTCATCGCCGGATCGTCGAGCAACTTGGCACCGATCTCTCGGCCGTCCTGGAACAGGGCGTCGATGACGGCAACGTCATCAGGACCGTCGCTGGGCGGGAGATGCTCGTGCTGCTCGATGATTGCCACCGATCACAGACGGCCGCTCGCGATGTGATCACACGGCTCCTTGCAGATGGGGACCGGGTCTCCGTGATCGCGACGGCCCGGGCACCGATCAGTGGCCTACCCGGCGCAACCATGACGCTCGACCCCCTCGATGCGAACACTGACGGTGCAGAGCTCCTTCGTGAACTGCTGGGCGAGTCGGCAAAGGAGGACCAAGGACCCCGACAACACGCAGTCGACCTGGCTGCGATCGCTCACGCAGTGGGAGGCCTCCCCGGATCCATCAAGATCGCGGCCGCCGCTATTCGAGTCGGTTCCGCAGGAGGCCAGTCGTCGGAGGAGATCGAACGCACGATCATGGATGCGAAGACGGCCGATCTCGCCGGCGAGGTCGCCGGGGGCCTACCGGTCGATGCGCTCGACCTTGCCCGACGCCTTGCATGCTTCACCGGCGGACTCGGACTCGATGAGATCCTCGGGATCGTCGATCCGGCCCTCGGTCCGGTCACCGTTCTCGACAGCCTGTCGATCCTCACAACCACGGGTGTGGCGATCGCCGATCCGGCGGGATACCGCGTCGCCCCCGTGCTCGCGACCCCCTTCGGGCAGGCTCTCCCCGATGGCGAACGCCGGGCCGTGCTCGGAAGAGCGGCGGAACGGTATGCGAGAGCTGCAGGAAGCCAGATACCGGTCAACGCAGCCGGCGTCGTTCGAGACCTCGTCACGATCGGTGACGTCGACGCTGCGATGCATCTCATCGCACGACTCGGCCCGGCGTGGTGGCAGGGAACAAACCGGACCCGGTTCGCCGAACTGTGCAGAGCCGCTCTCGAATCATCCGATGCCGCGATCAGCCACGATCTCGAAGCCACCCTCTTCTTCGCAACGCACGCCTACCTCGATCTCGGTGAGGATGCCGCGGCTCTGGGATACGCAGCGAAGTACGCCGAGGTTGCCGCCGCGCTCGACGATCCGTCGGTTCAGATGCACGCCCGACAGCTTCGGGGCAACATCGACGCATACTCCGGAGCGTTGAGCGACGCCCGGACGGCGTACGCCGATGCCCTCGACATCGGGAGACGTATCGGTCATCCGGAGGTCACCTGGATCGCAGCGAGCAGAGCGGCAATGAACCTCCTGCTCGGCGACGCGCTCGCAGCCGAGAGCGGTGCCGATGAGGTTGCTGCGGAGGCAACGATCCGGCAGCAACCGCGCGGGCGGGCTCTCGCATCCGAACTCCGGGGCAGCGCAGCGTTTCTCCGCGGAGACATCAAGAGGGCCCTGACCGAGTCTCGGACGGCGCGCGAGATCGCCGCATCCTGCGGTGCGGTCCGCGAGGAGATCGCGGCCCTCCAGCGCATCGCCGAGAGCCACACGTGCATGTCCGAGATGGAAGAGGCCACTCAAGCGCTCGCCGATGCAGAGCGGCTGGTGGCAGCGATGGGTCTCGTTGAACCGCCACCACTGACGGCGGCCGCAGTAGTGGTTGCCTCCGACCGGGGCGACGCCGACGAGGCGGCGCGCAGGCTTGCCGATCTCAAGGGTTCATTGCAGTACCGGCGGCCCGCTGCCTGGATCCACCGTGGTCTGCTGGCCGCAGCGATCGTGGCGTCCGCCGCCGGTAGAGAATCGGACGCGGGGTTGCGCGTGGCCACGCTCGACGATCTTGGTCGCCGCACCGGGTTGGTGCTGCCCGCCCCGTGGGAGGAGCGAGCCGACCGGATCCGCATCGCCGGAACCGACGCGGAACAGGAAGACGGTTGGTTGAAGAAGGCCCGATCGATCGATCCGGTCGATCTGATCTCCTAGATCAGGGCCTCTACAGGGCTCTCCACTCGGTCACGATCCGGTGATCTTCAGATGCCGATTCGAAATCGAGCGCCACACTGATCGGCCCCTCCGGAACGTCCAGCGCACGGAACCACCCCGGGCTCTCGTATCCGCATACGCGCTCCCCGGCTTGGGTTCGCAGGCTCACGGCCGTCAGGTCCGCACCCCGCACCATTCCGACGAGGCGTCGCTCGCGCTCGGCGAACAGCACGAGATCGATCGAGACGCCCTCGGCCTCGAACGTCCGCTCCCACGATGCTGCGGGTGACACGATCACGTCGCCCTCTGCACGCCACGGAACGTCCAAGCCGCGATCGGAGGCCGGCATCAACCCGGGTTGGGTGCTCGGTCGAGCGATCGCCGCATCGTTCAATCGCAACCGGATGGCGTTGCGGGCGCCGTTCATGACCTGCTCCGGCGGCTCGTCCCCGAGAACGCCGAGGGGCACCGACGGTGTCCGCCACGGGGAGTC
>JAYEIJ010000170.1:0-7747 GCA_034660035.1 Actinomycetota bacterium
TCTCGAGGTTGTAGTCAACCCAGAGACCGCCCATCGTGTAGTGAGGGGCCGGGTAGATCCGCATCGGTACCTCGTACGGGTTCTCATCGGTGATGCGCTCGTACATCTCGAAGAGGTTCCCGTAGCGGTCCTCGATCACCTGGCGCCCGAGGCGACTGATGGCGTCTGCGAAGTCGAGGTACACGCCGTTCTTCAACGGACCCACACCCTTGTCGTCCTCAACCATCCGCATCGCCGCCCGAGATGCGACGTCTCGTGGAACGAGGTTTCCGAAGGCCGGGTACTGCCGCTCGAGGTAGTAGTCCCGCTCGTCCTCGGGGATATCGTTCGCCGCGCGGTCGTCGTTGGCTGTCTTCGACACCCAGATCCGGCCATCGTTGCGGAGCGACTCCGACATGAGCGTCAGCTTCGACTGGTGCTCGTCGCTTGCGGGGATGCAGGTCGGGTGGATCTGGGTGAACGACGGGCTGGCGAACAACGCGCCTTTTCGATGGGCCCTCCACGCTGCCGTCCCGTTGCAATTCATCGCGTTGGTGGACAGGAAGTAGACGTTCGAGTAGCCGCCGGTAGCCAGAACGACGGCATGGGCCGAGTGACTCTCGATCTCGCCGGTGACGAGATCACGGGTGACGATGCCGACCGCGCGTCCGTCCTTCATCACGAGTTCGACCATCTCGGTGCGGGTGAACAACTCGACCGTCCCGAGTCCGACCTGACGCGCCAGGGCCTGGTATGCCGTCAGGAGGAGCTGCTGGCCGGTCTGGCCGCGTGCGTAGAAGGTCCGGGAGACCTGAGCGCCACCGAAGGAGCGGTTGTCGAGCATGCCGCCGTACTCACGGCCGTATGGGGCACCCTGTGCGACCGTCTGATCGATGATCGCGTCGGACACCTCGGCGAGTCGGTAGACGTTCGCCTCCCTGGAGCGGTAGTCCCCGCCCTTGACGGTGTCGTAGAACAGCCGGAAGACGCTGTCGTTGTCGTTCGGATAGTTCTTCGTCGCGTTGATGCCACCCTGGGCAGCGATCGAGTGCGCCCGACGGGACGAGTCGTTGTAGGTGAACGCTTTGACGTTGTAGCCGAGTTCTCCGAGAGCGGCCGCCGAGCCCGCTCCGGCGAGACCGGTACCCACCACGATGATGTCGTACTTGCGGCGATTGGACGGGTTCACCAGCTTCACGTCGAACTTGCGTTTCGTCCACTTGTCCTCGAGCGGTCCGTCCGGGATCTTTGCGTCGAGGATGCGAGTGTGTTCTGTTGTCACGATGATGCCCTTTCTCAGCCGGAGACCGTGAGGAGACCGAACTGCACAGCGATCGGGATCGATGAGTTCGCGATGAGGATCGCCAGTGCGAAGGCCACAGCGAACCATCGGCGCCAGTCGTTGTATCGGGGGTTGGACAGCCCGAGGCTCTGGAAGACGCTCCATGCCCCGTGGTAGATGTGGAAGGCGAGAGCGATCTGAGCGACCACGTAGAACATCGCGACATACCAGCGTTCGAAGCTGTAGATCACGTTGTTATAGACCGAGCCGCTTACAAACTCGGGGTTCGTGCTTCCGATCGTCAGATCTCCGATGTGGAAGATGACGAACAGCAGGATGATGACGCCGCCCCAGAGCATCGTGCGGTTCGCATAGTTGACGGCTCCGTACTGGCGTGTCGCCTCATATTTGACCGGGCCCCGGGCCCTCCTATTCCGCAGGGCGAGGACGATCGCCGACCAGATGTGGATGCCGAACATGGCGAGGAGACCGAATCGGAAGAGCCAGAGCACACCGGTCTCGGGGACGATCGGGTAGAGGAGTGTCTTCAGCGCCTCCGCGTAGTGATCCAGGTCCTCCGCGCCCAGGTAGATCTTCATGTTGCCGATCATGTGGACCAGGACGTAGGCGAGCAGTCCGGCACCGGTCAGCGCCATCATCCACTTCATCCCGATGTCGGAAGTGAAGAATGGTCCGAGCCAGGAGCGCCATCCGGATCGCCGGTTGACTTCGAGGCGACGTGTCTTCGTCGTCACTGTGTGTTCCTCCGATGGTTCGACAGAGTGATTATCGCGCCATCTACTCGGTCTGTCGAAACGGCCGCGATTGTTGCATGACAAGGCGCGCGTCGAGATTCAGGTTGACAAGCGCGCGCGGTGTTGGGAGAATCCCACTGTTGTAATTACACCTTCCCCGGGAGTCCTGATGTTCGGCGAATTCATCGAAGCCCTCAAAGCCGACGGTTTCGACATGTCCTGGCAGGACTTTGCGAACTGCCGCGGGGCCGACCCCGACCTCTTCTTTCCCGAACGCGGAGCCTCGACGCGCACAGCGAAGGGCATCTGCCGTGAGTGCACCGTTCTCGACGAGTGCCTCGAGTTCGCGATCGTCTCGAGCGAGAAGTTCGGGATATGGGGCGCGATGTCCGAACGCGAGCGCCGCAAGATCCGCAAGGAACGCCACATCGCGGCAACCCGCCGCAAGGCAGTGTGACCGCACTACGTGCGGCGTATTCCGTATCCCGTATTCCGTATCCCGTATGGGAGATACCGGCTTCCTGGCGCTGCAAGACGGACCCTTTCGGACTACGGACTACGGACTACGGATTACGGACTATCGGCGGCTCTGCCGTCGGCGTAGAATCCCAGTAGCACGTCAAGCGAAGGAGTCGCCGGATTGAGCCCTACTGTCACCGCCATCGTCGTCGTTGTCGTCGGCGTGGTCCTCCTGGGGATCATCTGGGCCGCCGTGTCGATCATGAAAGGCGCGCGCTCGGGTGTGAGCGCGGGATCCGAACTCGCGCCGAAGGCAGAGGACCGACTCAGGCCGATCCTCGTCGACTTCCACGTCCGGGGCGATGAGGCAGAGATCCACTACGGAGTACCCCTTGCCGAGGGCGAACTCGATGACCACCTCCGGGATCTGCTCTGCTACGACGCGTCGCTGGTGCTGAACGAGAAGAAAGACCGTGGCCTACCCGTGGCTCAAGTCACCCGGGCAACGGTGTTCGCGCGCCGCGGTGGTGAAGCTGTTCAGGTTGGGACGAGGGAGTTCGAGGAGCCGGGTGTGATCCCCGAGATCGTCGCCCCCGAGCTCGTCCCCCACGCGTCGGTCGCCGGATACGACCCGCTCGCTCATCTCGGTGAGCAGGACCTGGAGATCCAACCCGGCGTCGCCGACCGGGCGTCAAGAGAAGGTCTCTCGCCCTTCCTCGACGAGATCTCGATAGCGAAGTCTGTCGAGGTCCGACTCCGCGCTGTCGGGATCGACCCGACCGACGTGTCGCTACAAGACCTGTCGCTCTCTCTCCTCAGGATCGCCGGGTACGAAGTCCTGGTGGGACGAGCGGGCGTTGCGAGCCAGGACAGCGGCACCGTGGAGGTGTATATGGCGCGGAAGGCCGGCGCCGAAGCATTGGTTGTCATCGTGCCCCATGCGGAGGGCGAGCACCCCGAACTCCTGGAGCGGGTCGTCAACGCGTTCGTGATCGAAGTTGCCCAGACCAATCCACAGCGTGCTCTGCTCATCACCGACAAGTTCGGCCCGTATCTCGTGTATGAGAAAGAGCGCAGCGATCCCCGCTGCCGCTTCATCACGAGAGAACGCCTTCAAGCATTCGTCGATAGTTTCGCGTTGCAGTAAGAGCCGCCCTGCGGGCGGTGTATCCCGTATCCCGTAGCCCGTACTCCGTAGGCCGAGGAGACGTTTCTTGTTGCGTTTGCGGGATACGGAGTACGGAGGACGGAGTACGCCCCAGCATCGGATGAGCGTCAACCGCGTCCCGGGGCCCGACTAGAATCTCTCTCACGAAAGGAACTCTGTGCTCTTTGCTTTCATCAAGAACATCGGCGGACCCGAACTACTGATCATCCTGGTGGTGGTTCTCCTGCTGTTCGGCGCTTCGAAGCTCCCCGGCCTGGCTCGTTCGATCGGTGCCTCGACGAAGGAGTTCAAGAAGGGTGTCGAAGAAGGCGTCGAGAGCGATGACACCGCTTCCGACGCCGAAGACGCCTGATTCCCGGCCAAGTATTCGGGAACCGGATCGGTCTATCGGGCGTTTCTCCCACGGTTGTGGGGAGATATGACTGACGAATCTACACCGACCTGGGAAGACGTTGCGCATCGCTATGGGCGCAAGATCTACAACTTCGCCTACCGCCTCACGGGCAACCCGGATGATGCCGCCGACCTCGTTCAAGAGACCCTCCTCCGCGTCCGGAAGGGGCTCTCTTCATATCAGCCGGGATCTTTCGAGGGATGGCTCTGGCGCATCACCCGCAATGCCTTCCTCGATGGCATACGAAAGAAGAAGCGCCGGCCGGAGTCGGCGTTGCCGGAAGGCGACCATCATGCCCTCGGCTCAAGCCCTTCGCCGGATGAGGTGCTCGCCTCGATTCGCCTGTCGGACGACGTGCAATCGGCGCTCCTCAAGCTTCCGTACGAGTTCCGCGAAGCGGTGGTGCTCTGTGATGTCGTCGGCCTCACCTATGACGAGATCGCCGAAGCGACCGATGTTCCGGTCGGCACCGTGCGAAGCCGGATCCACCGGGGCCGCAAACTCCTCAGAGGAATGCTGACATGGCCGATCTGATCTTCGATCCCGAGGAGCACGGTGAACTGTTCTCTGCCTACCTCGATGGTCAGCTGACACCGAGTGAGGTTGCGATCGTCTGCGAACTGCTCGACGGGAGCGAGGAAGCGATCGAGGAGTTCCGGTCCCTGCGCAGCACTCGCAGGGCACTTCGATTGCTACCCGAGTTCGAGGTTCCTGCGGCCCTCCTGCCGGATGGTCATCTCGGTGATCGACTGTCCGCGTACCTGGACGGGGAACTGGTCACACTGGAACACCGGCGGGTGACCAAACACCTCGTCGACTGCGCCGATTGTCGGGCCGAACTCCAGGAACTCGACCGGGCCAGGATCGCCGTCCGGTCTCTCCCGGGCGTTGAGACAACCATGACGGGCGAGATCCCTGCGACGCCGGTTCCTCAACGCCGGCGGCGCATCATCGCCGGTGGCATCGGCGTTGCCGCTGCGGCGGCGCTCCTCATCGGCCTCGCAGTGGGCGGCGGCGATGAGCCGGTCTTCGTGCTCGACGATCTCAACGCCCGCCACGTCGCCAGGGCCTCGGCCGAACCCGGGTTCGCCTTTCTTCCTTCTGTGATCGAGGTGGCGGCGCCATGATCCTCCGCCGGATCCTCACGATCGGAGGTCTTGCCGCTGTGTTCACGATCGCCGCGGCGGGGCCCGCCCTCGCCGATGACCCGGCCGACAACCTCGCCGACTACCTCGCCGATGCGGGCGAGGCGGTCTACTCAGGACGCAGAGTCGTCGGCACGACGTGGGACGGGATGGAGAGTGTCGGCATCGTCGAGATCCAGCACCTCGGGGGCAAGGCAACGCTGGGTTCGGGATCGTTCTACGCGACGATCGGCGACGGGCGGATGCACCTCGCCGGCCCGAACGAAACAGCGCTCTCGTTCGTCGGTGCGACGCAGCCCGATCTGGCCGTCCGCTACGCCGTTGCTTCTGGAGGAACGGCGGAGCATCTCGGTCGACGGGCACGCGTTCTCGACGTCATGGAATCGGGTTTGCTGCGGATGCGCGTGATCGTCGATGAGTCGACGTCCGCGCCGGTTGCGACCGAGGTGTACTCGAACGACGGCACCGTGTTCCGGTACTCGGCGATGGTCGAATTCTCGGTATCGGTCGGTCCCGAGATGACGATGACCGATGAACACGCATACGAGATGATGCTCCCCGTGGAGCAGGCCGGTCTTCCGTCTGACGCCGCCGGATATCAACTCGTCGACGTCTACGCGGGGCCGCGGGGTGCCCGTCAGGCGTTCTACACCGACGGCCTGTTCTCGTTCTCAGTGTTCACAACGAAGGGTCGAGTGAACTGGCACGCTGCGATCGAAGACGAACTCCCGTACGCCGTCGACGGGCACTCGTATCTGCGGGTCATCGATCCAGCGAGTCTCTGGGTGGTTTGGAATGCCCCGGGCACGGCGGTCGCCCTCGTCGGCGACCTGCCCCCCGACCACCTCGAAGACGTGCTCGCGGAATTGCCGAGACCGGGATCAGACGGCTGGATGCAGCGCATGTGGAGCCGGCTGTTCGGATAAGCAGCCGACAGACAACAGCGGACAGACGACAGCCAGAACCGAATGTGGGTTGGTCCTCGTTGTCTGTGGTCTGTGGTCTGTGGTCTGTCGTCTCTATCTCCCGATCTCTCTTCTCGCTATCACCATCTGATGGACCTCGTCTGGACCGTCTGCGATTCGGAGGGTCCTGGCGGCGGCCCACATGCGGGCGAGGGGGGTGTCGTCTGCGACGCCGGCGGCGCCGTGGACCTGGATGGCCTTGTCGAGGACCCACAGCGTCATGCGTGGAACAACGACCTTGATCTGGGAGATCTCGCGGCGTGCCTCGCGGTTCCCGACGGTGTCGAGCTTCCATGCTGTGTACAGCACGAGGAGGCGGGCCTGGTTGATGCGCCATCTGGCCTCGGCGATCCAGTCCTGAACGACACCCTGGCGTGCGATCGGGCCACCGAACGCCTCTCTCTCCTTCGCCCGGGCCACCATCAACTCGAGTCCCCGTTCGGCCATGCCGATCGCCCGCATCGTGTGATGCACCCGGCCCGGGCCGAGCCGGGCCTGCGCGATCATGTACCCGGCGCCCTCTCCCGCGATCAGGTTCGACGCGGGGACGCGAACCTCGTTGTAGCGGATCTCGGCGTGTCCGCCGCGGTCGTGATAGCCGAACACCGGGACGTCCCGGAGGACTTCAACTCCGGGAGTGTCGCTCGGGACGAGGATCATCGAGTAGCGATCCTTCGGCGACGCTTCCTTGCTCGTGATCCCCATGACGATGGCGATCTTGCAGTCCGATGAGTTGCCGCCGGTCGACCACCACTTCGTGCCGTTGACGATGTAGTGGTCCCCGTCGCGAGTGACGGTCGTCTCGAGATTGCGGGGATCGGATGAGGCGACGGCCGGTTCGGTCATGGAGAAGCAGGACCGGATCTCACCGTCGAGGAGAGGGAGGAGCCAGCGTTCCTTCTGTTCCTCGGTGCCGAAATCGTGGATCACCTCCATGTTCCCGGTGTCGGGTGCCGACGAGTTCACCGCCTCGGGGGCGAGTTCGAGGCTACGGCCGGTGAGTTCGGCGAGCGGTGCGTACTCGACGTTCTTGAGTCCGGGCCCCAGTTCGGGGTCGGGGAGGAACAGGTTCCAGAGCCCACGGGTTCGGGCTTCTGTCTTCAGCTCTTGGAGGATCGGCGTCGCCTCGACCCGGTTGCCTTGCTCGGCGACCTGGACCTCCTGGATCGCCTCGGCCGGGTAGACCCGTTCGTCCATGAAGGACTGGAGGCGATCGAGATACTCAACCGTGCGCGCGTTGTGAGAGAAATCCATACCCGGACGCTAGCGCCCCCTCACCCCCTCCCGTTCTTGCGTAACTATCGGAGGCCCGCTTCCACTATCTACGCAAGAACGGCTGTTACTCCCGGTCGTCCTTCGCTTCGTCGTAGTAGTCGAGACGGTCGACGGGCAGCACCATCGACGTCAGGAAGTTCATGACGTGCGCGGTGATGCGTTTCAGGAACCGGTAGTACAACGCCCGGGAGACGGCGTCGGCCGGTGTGCCGGTCGATCGGTAAGCGGCCTTGATGTAGTTGTCGTACTCGTCGAGGAACCCATCGGCCTTCGAGATCAGCTCACGGGCCCGGTCCACATCGCGAGCCTCGAAAGTCTCGGCAGC
>JAYEIJ010000171.1:0-7698 GCA_034660035.1 Actinomycetota bacterium
ACTACGGCTACATCATGGAAACCGGGAAGGTCGTGATGGACGGTGATCCGCAGAAGCTGCTCGGCGACGAAGACGTGAAGGAGTTCTACCTCGGACTCCACAGCGAAGGGGAGCGCAAGTCGTTCCGCGACGTCAAGCACTACAAGCGGCGGAAGAGGTGGCTGTCGTGACGGCGCGCAGAACGGCCCTCCGATTCGATCACGGCGCCGAGCGCGGCGACTACGACCATCTTCTCGAATTCGAGGACGTGAGCCTCGCGTTCAAGGGGCTCAAGGCCCTCGATCACGTGAGCTTCCACGTCGACGACGGGGAACTCTTCGCCATCATCGGGCCGAACGGCGCCGGCAAGACATCGATTTTCAACTGTCTCAACGGCGTGTACAAGCCGCAGGAGGGCGCGATCCGCTGGAAGGGTGACAACATCCTGGGACGGCGTCCCGACAGAATCGCCGGACTCGGACTCGCCCGCACCTTCCAGAACATCGAACTGTTCGCCCACATGACAGTGCTCGAGAACATCATGCTCGGTCGTCACGTTCGCACGAAGACGTCGTGGTGGGACGGTGCGCTCTGGGTCGGACCTGCCAAGAAGGAAGAGCTCGCGAATCGGGCGGTGGTCGAGGACATCATCGATCTTCTCGAGATCGCCCGCTGGCGCAAGTACCACGTTGCGATGCTGCCGTACGGTGTTCAGAAGCGGGTGGAACTTGGTCGTGCCCTCGCCATGGAGCCGGAGTTGCTGCTGCTCGACGAGCCGGTCGCCGGCATGAACCTCGAGGAGACCGAGGACATGGCCCGCTTCATCCTCGACATCCGTGCAGAGTTGGGGATCGCGATGATCCTCGTCGAGCACGACATGGGACTCGTCATGGACATCGCCGACCGGGTGATGGTTATCGACTTCGGCGAGCGCATCGCTACCGGTCTCCCCTCAGAAGTTCAGAACGACCCGAACGTCATCAAGGCCTACCTAGGCGAAGAGATGGATCTGTAGCCGGCAGCTTCGCCGCCGGCGGTAGTCAGTATTCGGTACCCCGACGCGCTTCGACCCGTCGCCTGTCGCCTGTCTCCTGTCGCCATTAGGGTGATGGGCGTGCACGTTCGATCCTTCGTTCGTACCCTGGCCGTGTTCGGCCTCGTCTTCGGTTCATTCGCGACATTGCCCGCTTTCGCGGCGTCGCCCGAAGGCGCCACTCCGGGGTCGGCGCGGCAACCCTCGTTCCACCGCACTCAGCAGTCGGGCGTCGTCGTGTCGAGGATCAGGATCCCTGCGATCGATCTCGATGAGACGATCCGGTCGGGGATCGCTCTGTCCGTGATCGACCGCGGCGTGGCCCACTGGGCGGGGACGTCGTCACCGGGGGAACCCGGGAACATGGTGCTCGCCGGCCATCGGACCACCCACTCCCGACCATTCCGTGATCTGGACCACCTGGAAATCGGCGATCTGGTCTACGTCGAAGACGGATCAGGGTTCGAAGTCATGTACAGGGTGTCGGATAGCTTCGTCGTCGAATCCCATGACCTATGGATCTCGTATGACGTGGGCCGGCCGATCGTCACGATGTTCGCGTGTCATCCCAAAGGATCATCGCGGAACCGGATCGTCGTCCAAGCGGAGATGATCGCAGGCCGTCGTATCGCGTGACTGTCGAGGCAAGCCCCGATCGTCGGTAACCTCGCCGATGATGGACGACGCGATCACGATCGAAGCGGACCGAACCGACACGCCCGAACCCGGTGTGCCGGAGAACTACCGCATTCCCAAATGGCCGTTCATCCTCGCCGCCCTGTTCATGCTGATCGGACTTGCGATCGCCATCGCGTGGCCGATCAAGGTCGCGTACTACACGCTGTCGCCGGGGCCCGTGTACGACACGTCCGACTTCGTTCATGTCATCGGCGAGGAAGAGGTCATCGACGGCGAGATGTTCTTCCTCACCGTCTCACTGCGGGAGGCGAATCTCTTCGAATACGTTGCAGCCCAACTCAATCCGAAGGTCGCCGTAGCTCCCCGCCAGAACATCAGACCCAGCGGGGTATCACCTGAGGATCTCCGTCGAGAGAACCTTGCCCGCATGGAGCAATCCAAGACCAACGCGCAGTTCGTGGCGCTCACCGAACTCGGATACGAACCCACGTACGTCGGGACCGGCGCTCTGGTGATCGAGACGGTCCCGGGTTCGGCAGCCGAAGGCGTGCTGATCACCGACGACATCATCATCGGCATCGACGGGAAGGACGTCGCCTTCCGCTCCGATGTGATCGACGATCTCGCCGACAAGGAGATCGGCGACAGCGTCGTTCTCACGATCGAACGGATCGTCGACGGTTCCGAGGATGTGGAAGTCATCGACGTCGAGATCGTCCTCGGAGTCCACGTCGACGATCCGTCGAAACCGATGGTCGGTGTGCTCCTCGACAACAACGAGCCGATCATCGAGTTCCCCGTCGACGTGGACATGGATTCGCAGAACATCGGAGGTCCGTCGGCCGGGATGATGTTCACGCTCGAGATCATGAACCAACTCACGGAAGAGGATCTCACCGGTGGCGTTCGTATGGCGGGCACGGGAACGATCGCGCACGACGGCACCGTCGGGGCGATCGGGGGCGTGACGCAGAAGGTCCACGCAGCGATCGACGCCGGGGCGGTGGTCGTCTTCATCCCCGCGAACAACTACGACGACGCCGTGGCTGCCGCCGGTGACAACATCGTTGTGGTGCGCGTTGAGACGATCGACGATGCTCTCGACTACCTCGACTACGAGTGAGCCCTCGGCGTTGGCCGGCGTCGAATACCCGGGACGATCGGGAACCCTCGTTACCCTGAGCGCATGGACGATTCCACCTCTCACGATGCGCAATCCGATGCGTTCCAGATAGCCCGCAGGGGATACGACCGTCGACAGGTCGATGCATACCGCGAGGCGAACGATGCGCGTATCGACGCGCTCGAACAGCACATTCAGAGTCTCGAGGACAACATGAGCGAGTTGGGACTTGCTCGACCCGCCGATCTCGCCGCCGAGTTGGATGTCGTCGGTGAGGAAGTGAAGAAGGTCCTGCAAGAGGCCCGGGTCGCGGCCGAACAGATGAGATCGAGAGCCGCCGATGACGCCGCCCGGTGGCGCGCCGAAGCCGACGAGGAGTCCCGCGCACTTCGAGAGTCGACCCGAGTCGCTGCGTATGAGACCCGGGGAAGTGTGTGGGAGGTCGGCAGTGAGATGCTGGCTGGTGCCGTTGCCGCGAGCGAGTCGGCTGCTACCGCTGCGACCGAGCGTGCCCTCTTCATCCAGGCCGAAGCGGAGCGAGAGGCGTCGCGATTGGTCGGTGATGCCAGGAGAGAACGCGACGAAGTGGTCGGCGGCGCTCAGGACGAAGCCGAGCGACTCATCACGGCGGCCCGTCGCGAGGCTGAGTCGGTCACGTCGACGGCGCGCCGCCAAGCCGACGCCGCTCAGGAGCGTGCCCGGGCACTCGAACTGCGTCGTGCGGAGTTGATGGACGAGTTGGAAACCGCCCGCGACTCGATCGCCGGAAAAGAAACCGAGCCGACACCGGACGAGGCTCCCGAAGAGGCGAGTGCGGCGCCGGTCGAGGTCACTGCGGTCGTCGAGGATGCTGGCGACGTGCGGAGCCACTGGCCCGACGACGAAGGTTCCGTCAAGATCGTGTCCGCGGGGCGTGTGATAACCACCGAACCTGTCGACGCCGACGCGATGGTCGCTGAAGTACAAGCGATGCGGCAGGGGAGCGAACAGCCAACAGACGACAGCCAACAGCCGGAGCCGGAGCCCGAGCCTTCTTCTGTCCCCCCTGCCGAAGGCCCGTCTTCTTCCTCCCCCTCAGGGGGGGGTGTCGCCGAAGGCGACGGAGGGGGTCAGGACGGCGACGAGCAACCTGATACCAGCTCAGAGCCAGATTCAGAGCCGGAGGTGGAGTCCTCTTCTGTCCCCACGGCCGAAGGGCGGGGGGACGCGGAGGAGCGCATCGACCAAGCAGGGGGGAAAGAGAGCCGACAGCCGGAGCCAGAGACGGAGCCGGAACGGGAGTCCGGAGATGCGCCGTCTTCTTCCTCCCCTTCACGGGGAGGTGCCGACGAAGGCGACGGAGGGGGTCAAGAGCCCGAACCCGAATCCAAGCCCGAGCCCGGGCCTTCTTCTGTCCCCACGGCCGAAGGGCGGGGGGACGCGGAGGAGCGCATCGACCAAGCAGGGGGGAAAGAGAGCCGACAGCCGACAGCCGACAGCCGACAGCCAGAGCCGGAGCCGGAGCCCGAGCCGGAACCCGACGCGCTCGCCGGTCTCTTCGCCCAACTGAGAGAACCCACCGCTGAGACCACCACGACCGAAGAGACAGACGCCCCAGATTCCTCTTCCTCCCCCTCAGGGGGAGGCGTCGCCGAAGACGAAGGAGGGGGTCAAGAGAGCGACGAGCTACCAGCTACCAGCTCCGAGCCCGAACCCGAGCAGGAGCCAGAGACAGAGGGCGACGCGGATCCCGAAGTCGATCCTTTCGCACTACGCGAACGCCATCTTCTCCCCGTCCAGAACCGAACGCTTCGCACAGTCAAGCGTCGCCTGGTCGAGGCGCAGAACCAGGCTCTCGAGAACCTTCGCCTGATCGACGGATGGGAGCCGGACACGGCGATCATCGACGGAGAAGTCGCGGAGGCGCTTGCAGCCCTTGCCCGAGAGAGCATGGTCGCCGGTTTCGCCGCCGCAGCGGAGATGATGGACACGACCGAGACCCCACAACCCGAGGATGTTGACCCGGGAGATCCCTCAGCGGAGTTCACCGCGGCGCTCGTCGAAGCGACGCAGTCTTCCGTGACTCGCTCTCGCGGCGCCGGGGCCGGTCATCGCGAGACCGCTTCGTCGCTTTCCCGCGTCTTCCGATCGTGGCGCACCGATGAAGCGGAACGGCGGGTTCGGTTCGCTTCCCGCAGCGCCTACCACATCGGTGTTGCGGCGGCGCTTGCCGATCTCGGAGCCACGGATCTCGCCGTGACCTCCTCGGGACGACCGTGTCGGGAGTGCCCTGCGAACAAGGGTCCCTGGACGATTGCGGACGGTCTTCCGGGTGGAACGGTGATGCCACCGGCACTGCTCGAATGTGCGTGCACGATCGTTCCGTCCCCCTGACGCCGCGACCCTCGTAGAATCGGACTGTGATCAATAGAGAACCGATTCCGTACACCCCGAAATCGAGAGGCCGATTCAGGCGCATCCTCTGGATCGTCATCGGCCTTGGCTTCGTTGGGCTCATCGCCCTGCGGTCCCTTGCAACGCTCTGGACCGACTACCTGTGGTATTCGAGCGTCGACCAGGTTGGCGTGTGGACGACCCTCGTATTCACTCGCCTCTGGCTCGTGATAGCAGCGTCGCTCGTTGCCGCCGCGATCTTCTGGTTGAACCTGTTCATCGTCGACCGCCTGTCACCGAGGCGCGGTGTCATGCCCGGAAGTCCGGACGAAGAGCTCCTGATGCGCTACCAGACGTGGGTCGAGCCGCGTTCCGGCCGGCTTCGCCTCGCCGCAGCAGCGTTCTTCGGGATCCTGATCGGACTTGGGGCGGCCGCCTGGTGGCAGAACTGGCTGTTGTTCTCGAAGGGAGGCTCCTTCGGCCTCGTCGATCCCATCTTCGATCACGACATCGGTCTCTACGTGTTCGACGTTCCGTTCATGCGCGACGTGTTCGGATGGGCGTTCCAGTTGATTCTCGTGCTGACGCTCGTCGTGGTCGCCGTTCACTACCTCAACGGCGGGATCAGCGTCCAGGGCCCCGGGAAGAGGACCAGTTCTGGTGTGAAAGCACACATCTCGATTCTCCTGGCTGTTCTGGTGCTCCTCAAGGCCATCGGCTACCAACTCGACAAGTGGGACCTTCTCTACAGCAGCCGTGGGCAGGTGTTCGGCGCGTCGTACACGGATGTCAACGCCCAGGTCCCGGCGCTCAACCTGCTCATCCTGATCTCGATCGTTGCGGCGATCATCCTTCTGGTGAACCTCTGGTTCCGCGGGTGGACGCTGCCGCTGGTTGCCGTTGGTCTGTGGCTCGTCACGTCGGTCCTCGTCGGTGGCGTGTATCCGACGCTCGTGCAGCGATTGAGCGTCCAGCCGGACGAGGTCAACAAAGAATCACCGTACGTTGCCTACAACATCGAGTTCACGCGTGAGGCCTTCGGACTCGGTGACGTCGAGATAGCGCCGTTCGCAGCCTCGCCGGACCTGTCGGCCGACGACGTGGTCGCCAATGATCCGACGATCAGCAACATCCGCCTCTGGGACCCGGGCGTTCTGAAGTCCACGTACCAGCAACTCCAGAACATCGTGACCTACTACGACATCGGCGATGTCGACGTGGATCGGTACATGATCGACGGTGCTCTCACACAGGTGATGGTTTCGGCTCGTGAACTCCAAGAGAGCGAGATTCCGGCCGAGGGCTGGGTCACCGAGCGTCTCGTCTACACCCACGGGTTCGGTTCGGTGCTGAGCCCGGCGAACGATGTCACCGTGCAGGGTCAGCCCGACTTCCTTGTCAAAGACATCCCGCCGGTCAATCTCTCCGAAGCAGCGCATCTCGATATCGAGCAGCCCCGTATCTACTTCTCCGACCACGCTGAGGGCGACTACGTGATCGCGGGGACGTCCCAGCAGGAGGTCGACTTCCCGATCGGATCGAGCGGGGCCGAGGTTGCCACGAACTCCTACGACGGCACCGGCGGGGTCGAGGTCGGGGGCTTCTTCAATCGGGTGGCGTGGGCGCTGCGATTCGGGAATCTCGACACGCTGATCTCGGACCGGGTCAGCGCAGATTCGAAGGTGATGCTCGAACGCAACCTTCGATCGCGTATCGAGCGTCTCGCTCCGTTCCTCTACGGCGACGCCGATCCGTACATCGTGATCGCCGATGGACGCCTCAAGTGGGTCATGGATCTCTACACGGTCACCGATCGGTATCCGTACTCGGCACCGGCGAACACGGCCCGCCTCAATGCCACACCCGGTCTTCCCGGTCGGTTCAACTACATCAGGAACTCGGTCAAGGCCGTGGTCGATGCCTACGACGGGACGGTCGACCTGTATGTCATCGATCCGGACGATCCAGTGATCCAGGCGAACGAGGCGATCTTCCCGGGCGTGTTCCGTTCCCGTGATGACCTGCCGAAGGAGATCATCGAGCACTTCCGGTATCCGGAGGACCTGTTCCGAATCCAGACCGACGTCTACCAGCTCTATCACATGACGGACCCGGACCAATTCTTCACGGTGTCGGATCCGTGGCAGATCGCGCGTGACCCATCGACTTCGCCGAGGCCGGCGCTGCGGGGCCGGTTCGTCGATGTGGACGGTCAAGAGTTCAATCCGATGCTCCCCTACTACCTGCTGATGAAGCTGCCGGGGGAGGATGAACTGTCGTTCCTGCTGATGCAACCGTTCACGCCGCGGGGTCGTCCGAACATGGTGTCGTTCATGGTGGCGAAGAGTGGACCGCTCGAGGAGTACGGCCGGATCGTCGAGTACGAACTGCCATCCGACAGCCAGATCGACGGTCCGGGGCAGGTCGGGAACTTCGTGAACCAGGACCCGGCCATATCGGCCGAGTTCACGCTGCTCGGCCAGGGCGGGTCCCGAGTGATCCAGGGCAACATGCTCGTCATCCCGATCGAGGAGTCACTGCTCTACGTCCA
>JAYEIJ010000172.1:0-25134 GCA_034660035.1 Actinomycetota bacterium
CTGTGTCTTCTCCGGGAACTCCGGTGCCGACCATGGCGTGGCCATGCCGAGCGATCGAGGAGATGATCGGGAAGTCGATGTGGTGATCCTCGGCGTCGAGATCGAAGAAGAGTTGGTAGATCTCGTCCGCGACCTCCTCGATTCTCGCGTCCGGACGGTCGACCTTGTTGATGACCACGACGGCTGGCAGTCCTTGGTTCAGTGCCTTTGAGAGGACGTACCGGGTCTGCGGCATCGGGCCTTCCGCGGCATCGACGAGGAGAAGGACGCCGTCGACGAGCGTGAGTGCCCTCTCGACCTCACCACCGAAGTCGGCGTGGCCGGGGGTGTCGACGAGATTGATCTTCGTCCCCTTCCACGTGACGGTGGCGGCTTTCGCGAGGATGGTGATGCCACGCTCGCGCTCCTGGTCGCTCGAATCCATGACACGGTCCACATGGGTCTCGTGCGCAGCGAACACACCGGCTGCGTTGAGCATCGCATCGACAAGGGTGGTCTTGCCGTGGTCGACGTGCGCGATCAACGCAACGTTCCGAAAGGAGGGGGAGGACATGGCGAGGATGGTATCGACCCAAACACCATACCCAGGGTTCACAGCGTCCTATATGGCGCCAGCAGCCCGCGGAATGGATGAGGTCACGAACACAGACGCGTCCTCAGCGTTTCCGGGCCCGCCACACCTCTTCTGCGGGCCAGCGTCTCGCCCACTCTGTGGTGACGAACGGGTACTCCGTCTCGGCGTCCTCTGATGGACGCATCTCGATCAGGTCGAGGATCTCGAAGCCGCTGTCACGCAGCACCCGGATCCAGTCGCCGTGGCCGAGATGGAACTCGATGCCGTCGTCGTCGGGCCAGTCGAATCGATACATCCCGAAGTAGTCGCGCAGCATCGCATTTCCGGCCGGAACGTTCTCGTCGTCTTCGGCACAGAGCATCAGCAGCGCCGAATTTCCGAGGAAGACGAGCTCGCCACCAGGGCGGAGTACCCGAGCTGCTTCCGGGATCCAGCGTTTCGGGTCGGACCAGATCGCCGCCCCGTACTCGGAGAGCACCACATCGAACGACTCGTCCCGGAATGGCAGATGTTCCGCAATGCCGTGGACAAGCGGGAACTGAAGATCGTGTGTCTCCTGGAGCCGCTGTGCAGTTGCCAACTGCGCAGAGGAGTTGTCGAGACCGATCGGTCGGCCGCCGAGGCGTGACACCCACGCCGAGACATATGCGGTGCCGCACCCATCCTCGAGCACGTCGCGACCGTCGAGGTCGGGGAAAAAGCCGACGTCGGCCTCCGGGATCCCCCAGAGGCCCCAGGCCGGTTGACCGGCCCAGTTCCGCTCACCAGCGGATGCGTACCAATCGGCCTTCGCGTCCCAGGCAGCCCGATTGTCAGCGACGTAGTCGGGCGTCGGCTCCGTCAGGGGGTACCTCCGCCGAGCCATCGGAGGAAGCCTTCGACGTGCTCCATCGTCATGACCGCATCCCGATCACCGCCATCGGTGAGAACCTGGAGGTAGGCCGCCGCCTCATCCTCGAGCTGTTCGAGAGACCATGGACCGAGGTCCTTCGACGCTCCCTTGAGAAGCGCCTGAGCATCTTCGACGGTGAAACGGCCAGAGGTCACCTCGCGTCCGACGATCAGTCCGGCAACATCCTGGTCACCCGACTTGATCTTCAGTAGCCTCCGTACATCATCGAGGTCGCGAGCTCCGCCGGCCGCGATGACTTCCTCATCAACGATCGAGATCGCAGTCTGGAGCGCTTCGAAGTTGGGTGGTTCTTCAAGCGCATCACGTCCGACTTCGGAGAGCAAGAACGATGCCGCCCCGGCGGAAGCGAGCTCGATGAGGGTCTCTTCGAGGTATCGACCGGAACCATGCTGCCAACCCTGGGTGACCAGTTCCTGGTCGGCGGTGATGTCGAGGCTGACCGCGATCTGCCCAGGATGGGCGTGGCAGATCTCCCAGAAGAGCACCTGGTCGGTGATTGCAACCGTGCCCATGACGACACGCCATGCTCCGGCGTCGAGAAGTCGGTCGACTTCGAGGTTCGACCGGACGCCGCCGCCCACCTGCACGGGCACGTCCACTTCGGCGATGATCTCGCGGATCAGCGATCTGTTCCGGAAATCGTCCTTGATGGCGGCATCAAGGTCCACGATGTGCAGACGATCGGCGCCCTGCGCTATCCAGCCGAGCGAGCGTGTGACGGGGTCGGCATCGAGGTAGATCACTTCATCGAGCACCCCGCGGGGGAGGCGGACGGCTTTGCCATCGAGGATGTTGACGCGTGCATAGAGTTCCATGCCCTCCACGGTACCAACATGGGACATGCTCCGAGTCAGGACCGGGAACAGTTGACCCGGACGGTGTAGCGTGGCGCTCATGCGTTATGGAGCATTCATCCCCCAGGGCTGGCGTCTCGACCTCGTCGGAATCGACCGATCCGAGCAGTGGCGGACCATGCTGGGCGTTGCCAAGACGATCGAATCCCTTGGCTACGAGTCGGCGTGGGTTTTCGACCACTTCCACACGGTCCCCGTTCCGACTCAGGAGTCGAGCTACGAGGCCTGGACGCTCATGGCCGCTCTCGCCCCCACCACGGACACCGTGCGCCTCGGCCAGATGTGCACGTCGAACTCCTACCGGAATCCGGCGTACCTTGCCAAGGTTGCCGCCGACATCGACGTGATCTCGAACGGTCGTGTCGAGATGGGGATCGGAGCCGGATGGTACGAACACGAGTATCTCGGGTACGGCTACGAGTTTCCAAAGCCGTCGATCCGGATCGGGCAACTCGAAGAGGGCGTCGAGATCATGCGCCGCATGTGGGCCGAAGACGAAGTCCACTACGACGGTCGGCATTACCAGTTGACCGGTGCCATCAGCCGGCCGAAGCCGGTTCAAGATTCCATTCCGATCTGGGTCGCCGGTGGCGGGGAGAAACTGACATTGCGAGTCGCAGCGAAGTACGCCGACTACACCAACTTCGGGTGGACCGTCGACGAGTTCGTCCACAAGAGCGAGGTTCTCGCCGGGCACACGTCCGCTCTCGGTCGGGACTACGACGAGATCGTGCGCTCATCGTTGTTCACGATCCTGGTGGCGGACACAGAGTCCGAAGTGCAGGAAAAGGTCGATGAGTATGTTGCCCGGATCAGAGCATTGGCCGGGCGGGACAAAGCGGAGGCGGCGAAGGGCAGCCTTCTGGAGGGTGGACTGGTCGGAACACCCGGGCAGGTCGTCGAGCAGCTTCGGCCCTGGGTCGAGGTGGGTATGTCATATGCGATCGGCTACTTTCCGGACGCGGCCTACGACGCGACCAGTCTTGAACTGTTCGCAACGCGAGTTGCACCGGTACTCGACTGACCGGTCAGATCGCTTGCCGAACGGCGGTATCGTCGAGTCGACACGAAACAGATGGAGGATGACGATGAACGGGTGGGAGCAAACGGGAGTTCGTCGGGAGAGCACAATGCGTGTCGTGTCCGTTCTGGTCTTGGCTCTTGCTGCATCGTTCCTTGCCACAGGCTGTGGCACCGACACCGTGAAGGTCACGACCACAGAAGTCGCAAGCGGACCCGCGGGCCACGGTCAGCAGCTCGCCGGAGAATCATGTTCGTCGTGTCATGGGCAGAGCTTCGAGGGGGTCAAGAACCTCGGCCCGGCCCTGGCCGACAACCACTTCATCCGGGATCACACCGACGATGAGCTCATCGACTTCATCAAAGAAGGTCGTTCGAAGGACGATGCGGACAACGAGACTGGGATCGCAATGCCGGCGTACGGCGGCAACCCGAGGCTGACCGACGACGACCTCGCCGACATCGTCGTGTTCCTCCGAACGCTGCAGTAGAGCGAACAGCGAACAGCGGACAGCGGACAGCGGACAAGCAGACAGCAGACAGCTGACAGCTGACAGCTGACAGCTGACAGCTGACAGCAAGCAGCAGACGGCAGACAGCGAAGACCAGACGGTGGACCGTGGTCTGGCTGTTGGCTCTTCGCCCGAGGTGACTGCTCAGACTTCCGCGGGCTCGAGCTCCGCCTCGGGCGCCTCTTCCCACACGCCGGTCTCCAGGTACTCGTTGATCGACGCTGCGGCGACGCGGCCTGCGCCCATCGCGAGAATCACCGTGGCGCCGCCGGTGACGATATCTCCCCCGGCGAAGACGCCGGGCATGGTGGTCCGACCCGTCGTCTCATCGACGGCGAGCGTGCCCCACCGGGTCTGCTCCAGACGGGACTCGGTAGCAGGCAGAAGGGGATTGGGGGAGTTGCCGATCGCCACGATGACGACATCGGCATCGAGGTCGAAGATATCTCCCTCGATCGGGACCGGTCGACGGCGACCCGAGTCGTCGGGCTCTCCGAGTTCCATGCGTTGGAACCGCACTCCCGTGAGCCAACCTTCATCGTTCCCGAGTAGTTCGACCGGTGAGACGAGGAAGTCGAAGATGATCCCCTCCTCCTTGGCATGCTCGATCTCCTCATCGCGAGCCGGCATCTCGGCCTCGGTGCGGCGATATGCGACGCGGACCTCCTTGGCGCCGAGACGCAGCGGCGTGCGCGCACTGTCCATCGCGGTATTGCCGCCGCCGAAGACGACGACCCGCCGGCCGGTCAGATCGAGGACCGGGGTCTCAGTGTCTTCCCGGTAGGCGCCCATGAGATTGACCCGGGTCAAGAACTCGTTCGCCGAGTACACGCCGATGAGGTTCTCGCCTTCGACGCCCAAGAACCGGGGCAGACCGGCGCCGACGCCGACGAAGACGGCGTCGAATCCCTCTTCGTCGAACAGCTCCTCAACGGTGATGGTCCGGCCGATGATGGCGTTCATCTCGAACTCGACACCGAGTTCCTTCAAACCGTCGATCTCGGCGGCCACGATGTCCTTGGGAAGGCGGAACTCAGGGATGCCGTAGATGAGCACGCCGCCGGGTTGGTGAAGCGCCTCGAACACGCGGACATGGTGGCCCGCTTTCGCGAGGTCCGCGGCGCAGGCGAGTCCCGCCGGTCCGCTGCCGACGATGGCGACGCTCTTCCCGCTCGGCTCGATCGGCTCGGCGACGGGCTCGAGGCCGTACCGACGGACCGTGTCGGCGACGTATCGCTCGAGGTGACCGATGGCGATCGGCCTGTGTTTCTTGTCGAGCACACAGGTGCCTTCACATTGCGATTCCTGCGGGCACACACGCCCGCAGATCGCCGGCAGCAGGCTGTCCATGCGGATGATATCGCCGGCTCCGCGAATGTCGCCGTGAGCAACCCGGTCGATGAACTGGTCTATCTGAATGTTGACGGGGCATCCGTCGATGCACGTCGGCGTTTTGCATTGGAGGCACCGCATCGCTTCGACTGTGGCCTGTTCCGGGGTGAGCCCCATGTTGACTTCGTCGAAGCAAGCGGCCCGTTCGAGTGGATCCCGGGCCGGCATGTCGGTCCGGTCCAGCTTGTTCATCGCACGGAGCGAGACCTTGATCATGAGGCATGTTCCCGTGCACAGGCACCCCGCACCGGGGCCAGAACCTGCTCGTGGTGTTCTGGATCCAGGGCCTTGAGGTCGTCGATCTGGCTCGCCTCGAACGCCCGGTACGAGGTGTTGCGGCGCTGGAGCAGCTTGAAATCGACCTGATGGGCATCGAACTCCGGTCCGTCCACGCATGCGAACTTCGTCTCTCCGCCGACTTCGACCCGACAACCCCCGCACATCCCGGTGCCGTCGACCATGATCGGATTCAGCGACGCGACTGTTTCGACCCCTGAGTCCCTGGTGACTTCGGCCACAGCGCTCATCATCGGGATCGGCCCGATGGCGAAGACGACGCCGATTTCCTCGTCGGCGATAACGTCGGCGAGCGCTTCAGTGACGAAGCCCTTGCGCCCGTATGAGCCGTCGTCGGTGCATGGCATCACCTCGATGCCGTGGTCTGACAGTTCGTTCTCGAGGAGCACGTACTCCTTCGTCCGGCCGCCGATGATGGCGATGACCCGATTGCCCGCTGTGGCGAGGGCCAGAGCGATCGGGTAGGCGATGGCGGTTCCAACGCCGCCACCAACGACCACAGCCGTTCCGTATTGCTTGATCTCGGACGCGTGGCCGAGGGGACCGGCGACATCGACGAGGTAGTCCCCGGTTTCCAGTTCGTTCATCAGCGTCGTTGTGCGGCCGATCGCCTGAACGAACAGGGTGATCGAACCGGCACCGGCGTCTGCGGCGGCGATGGTCAGTGGGATCCGCTCACCGTTCGGAGTGACCCGCACGATGACGAACTGGCCGGCCTGGTGTTTCGTGGCGATCTTCGGCGCCTCGACGATGATCCGTCTCACGTCCGGTGCGATCGATTCCGCTTCCAAGATCAGATACATCGTCTCCTCCGAAACAACATTCTGCCGAGCCACCTTCGGTCGACGTAGGGCCGCTGAGTTTGTCTTCGCTTCATGCCGGAGACCGCACGAACGGCCCCGGCAGGGGAACGGTAGGAGGGTCGATCGGATACGACCAAAACACAAGGCTTTCGTCCCTTCCGAATCGCCGCGCCGTCCGATACTCTGGCAACAGAACACGAGGAGGTATCGCCGTGGAGGGTTGGAATCCCAAGGTCATCGTCGTTGGTGTCGACGGTTCTGATCCGTCGATCGAGGCTGCACGGGCAGCAGGCGCGTTGGCGCACTGTCAATCGGCGAAGCTCATCGTTGTGACGGTCGTTCGACCTCCGGAAGGGTGGTGGGGGATCGTCGGTTCTCCGCCCACCGCTGAAGCGTTGGGCGACTCACTGTCGGACGCGCAGCGAGACGTTCTCGATCGCACACTTCGCTCGGTCGATCTATCGGGCGTGGACTACGAGACGCAGGAGGAGATCGGAGAGCCGTCGGCGCAACTCATCGACGTGTGCAAGAGGGTCGATGCCGACATTCTCGTGGTCGGTCGCCGTGGAGCCGGACTGCTCCGGAGAATGGTCGTTGGCTCGGTAGCGAACCACGTTGTCCACGAGGCCCCGTGCCCGGTGCTGGTGGTGCCGTAGAGAGAGCTACCAGCTGCCAGCGACGAGCTACCAGCCTGGAACACGGGGCACTCTTCTCTGATCTGGAGCGGCTCTGGTCCTGCCGGTAGCTGGGAGCTGGTGGCTGGTAGCTTGGAGTCGGACACGGACTCCAAGCTAGGAACGGGTCTTGCCCAGGAGTCTCAGGATCTCGATGTAGAGCCAGATGATGGTGATCATCAGGCTGAAGGCCCCGTACCAGTTCATGTACTTCGGTGAACCCATGGCGACCCCTCGTTCGATCAGGTCGAAGTCGAGGAGCAGATTGAGCGCGGCGATGCCGACGACGAAGACGCTGAAAAGGATCCCTCCGATTCCACCTTCCCACACGAACGGAATCTCGACTCCGAATAGGGCGAAGAGGAACGAGGCGAAGTAGAACAGGGCGATCCCCAGTGTTGCTCCGATGATGACCGAGCGGAGCTTGTTGGTGACGGTGACCGTCCGGGTGACGAAGAGGACGAGCATCACGATGAACACGGAGATCGTGGCAAGAACCGCCGTCATGACGATCCCGCCCCAGGCAGCCTCGTATGCCTTGCTCATCGAACCGATGAAGAGTCCCTGCGCAGCCGTGTAGATCGGCCCGGTGATGACCGCCATCTTCGGGTTGAAGATCGTGATGATGGCGAGCACGAAGGCCCCGATGAGCACGAAGATCGACCACATGGGCAAGGCCCCGGTCGGGGACGAGATCGACCACCCCCAGGCGGCAGTTGCGATGAGGATCACGAGAAGCAATCCGGTTGCACCCGCCGTTCCTCCGATGGTCATACGATCATCGGGGACGATGGAGGACTGCATGGGTACGGAACCTGCGGAGGCATCGAGCGTCGCCGTTGATCCTCCGTTGCCGAAGTACTTGTTGAGTGCCGGATTCGCCACGCCATCTCCTCGTATCTGGGCGAATCGGGAGGGTAGGACCCGGGCGGGTGTTCTCAATGGGTTCGCCCATCCGTCGCGTTGCGTGGTCACCGCGAGGTATCCTGCGCGCTATGAGCAACGGGGAGACACAAGCCACACGTGATGCCGCGCTCTCCGCTTTCGCCGCCGCTTACAAGCACCGTATGCCGGAGGATGAAGAGCCTACGATCAGCGCGGATCAGTTCGATGCCGAGATCGCCTGCGCATTCGGATTCCTGGACGACCGCGGGCGAGAGCCGTTCGCAGTTCGGGTCTTCCTTCCGACCGTTGACGCATGCGGGTATGAATCGCCGGGGTCTGTCGTCGAAGTCGTCACCGATGACGCTTCCTTCCTCGTCGATTCCATCTCCAATCGACTCACTCGCCTCGGGTACACGATCGTTCGGCACTTCCACCCGGTTGTCGGGACCGCGAGGGATTCGTCGGGTGATCTGCTCGAGGTGGCCTCCGGAAGGGATGCCCCTCACCGTGAGTCGCTCCAGCACTTCGAGCTCGCCGAATCGCTGTCGGATGAGGAAGCCCGCGACCTCGAGGAACAGTTGGCTTCAGCGATCCGCAACATCCGGGTGACGGTGCGTGACTTCGAGCCGATGCGCTTCGCCGTGCGGCGTATGGCTCACTATGCCTTCGAAGACGGATCGGCGTTCGATAGCGCAGACGTGGATGAGGCGATCACCTTTCTCGACTGGCTGCTTGAGGACAACTTCATCTTGCTCGGGTATCGCGAGTACGACATCACCGACGACGGAGATGGACCGGCGATCGTCGCGAAGCCGGAATCGGGACTCGGGATCCTGTCCGATGGATCGCACAGTCGATTCGCAGAACCGGTGCTGCTCGGTGCTCTCCCGCCGGACCTCCGTGGACGGTACGAAAGCGGTCGTCAGCTCGTCATCTCCAAGACCAACAGTCGGTCCACGGTTCATCGCGATTCGCGTATGGACTACGTCGGTCTCCGTCGAGTGAATCCGGATGGGACGCCCAAGGGGGAGGCGAGGCTCGTCGGTCTGTTCACATCCAAGGCGTACATGGCGACGTCGGCGACGACACCGATCCTCCGACGCAAGCTGCAGAGCATCCTCGCTGATGAGGATCTGATCGAAGGGTCCCACGACTACAAGGTGATCACACAGATCTTCGAGTCGTTCCCGAAAGATGAGTTGTTCAGCATCACGGAAGAGGACCTGCGGACGAGTCTCGTGGGACTGCTCGAGGCCGAAGAACACCAGCACGTGCGTCTGTTCGTGCGCAACGACGTGCTGCAGCGCAATGTCTCGATCCTTGTCGTCATTCCCCGTGACCGCTTCGACGCGGATCTCCGCAGGAATCTCCAGGATCTCTTCCTCGCGCGCTACGGCGGCGAAACGATCGACTACCAGCTGACGTTGGGCGAAACCGGCGATGCCCGGATCCACTTCACCGTGTGGATGAAAGGCTCGATCCCGACGGTGCCGTTCGAGGATCTCGAACAAGAGGTGTACGGGCTGACCCGCACGTGGGACGATCGGGTGTGTCAGGCACTCACAGCAACTCACGATCAGGCCACGGCGCGAACGCTTGTCGAGGCGCACGCCCACCGATACCCCGTCTACTTCCGGAGTGCGACATCGCTCGCCGATGCGGCACGCTCGATCATCGACATCGACACGCTGATGTCGAGCGGTGACCAGATACGGGTTGCCATCTACAACGAGGTCGATTCGGACGAGCATCTCACGCGCATCGTCGTGTACAGCCGTGGTGGCAAGCGCGATCTCTCGGAGATGCTGCCGCTCGTGGAGGATCTTGGCCTCCGCGTGATCGAGGAGATTCCGACCCGACTGTCCACCGATGACGACGCCGACGACGAGCTCTTCGCCCACGACTTCGGCGTTCTTGGACCCGATGGAGGCTGTCTTGATGTCGACGCCTGTGGATCGCGGGTCTCCGCAGCGCTCACCGCAACGCTCATCGGCGAAGGAGAGTCCGACGGTCTGAGCAGACTTCTGGTTCTTTCCGACCTCGACCACGGGCAGATCAACATCCTGCGGGCCTACCGATCGTATTGGCATCTTGTGAACCCTGCGTTCTCGAAGTCGTACGTCGCCGAGGCGCTCGCCGCCTATCCCGAAATCACCGACGATCTCGTGCGCCTGTTCGAGGCTCGCTTCGGACCCAGCGCCGACGAAACCACCGAGGCAGCGCTCCGAGCGACGCTGCTCGAGCATCTCGAGGCGGTGGCTTCACTCGACGAAGACCGGATTCTGAGGGCCTTCCTCGGACTCATCGATGCCACGATCAGAACGAGCGCCTTCCTGGGGGCCGGATCCCTGGCGTTCAAGTTCCTCTCTGCGAAGGTCCCGGCCGCACCCGAACCCCGTCCGATGTACGAGATCTTCGTGTTCGCTCCCGATGTGGCAGGTGTTCACCTCCGGGGTGGATCGGTGGCTCGGGGCGGCATCCGGTGGTCGATTCGGCGCCAGGACTACCGAACCGAGGTTCTCGGTCTGATGAAGGCCCAGATGACGAAGAACGTCGTGATCGTCCCGACCGGAGCGAAGGGCGGATTCGTGATGAGACGGGTCGCCAATACGGCTGTGGGCCCCACGTTCGGCGAGGTGAGGTCGGGCTACCGGGTGTTCATCCAGGGGCTTCTCGACGTGACCGACAACTACGAAGAAGGGCGCGTTGTTCACCCCGCCGGTGTTCGTACCCTCGACGGGGATGATCCCTACTTCGTGGTGGCCGCAGATCGGGGCACCGCCACGTTCTCCGACACCGCGAACGGGATCGCCATCGATGCCGGCTTCTGGCTCGACGATGCATTCGCATCCGGCGGGTCGACGGGCTACGACCACAAGGCGCTCGGGATCACGGCCCGGGGAGCGTGGGAGTCGGTACGGCGTCACTTCATGGAACTCGACATCGACGTGGCATCAGATCCGATCACCGTCGTCGGGGTGGGGGACATGTCTGGCGACGTGTTCGGGAACGGAATGCTCCTTTCCCACAGCATCCGACTGGTCGCAGCCTTCGACCATCGACACATCTTCGTCGACCCGGATCCCGACCCCGTACGCTCGTTCGCGGAGCGCGAGCGACTAGCCGGCCTGGGTCGCTCTTCGTGGGACGACTACGACCGGGACGCCATCTCCCCGGGCGGCGGCGTGTTCCCTCGCTCCTTGAAGCGAATCGTCTTGACCGAAGAGATGCGCTCTTCCCTTGGCACGGCCGAAGACGAGATGACCCCGCATGCGTTGATCTCCGCGATCCTCAAGGCACCGGTCGACCTGCTCTGGAACGGAGGTATCGGAACCTACGTCAAGGCGAAGCCCGAGACGAATGACGAAGCGCAGGATCGATCCAACGACGCCGTGCGAGTGAACGGTCGGGACCTCCGGTGTCGCGTGGTCGGCGAAGGCGGCAACCTCGGCTTCACCCAGGCCGGCCGGATCGAGTACGACCGTTCGGGCGGCCGGATCTTCACCGACTTCATCGACAACAGCGGAGGTGTCCACTGCTCGGATCGCGAGGTCAACATCAAGATCCTCCTGAGGATCGCGGAACGATCCGGCGATCTCTCGAGGGATGCACGGAACGAATTGATCCAGGCGGTCTCCGATGACGTGGTCGCGGCCATCGTCGATGACAACCACGACCAGGCTCAGATCCTCTCCCAGGAAGTCGCCGTCTCTGCCGGACGAATGGAGTCCTACGAAGACCTGATGGTTCGGCTCGAAGCGGAGGCCGGTCTCGACCGCGAGATCGAGGTACTTCCCGCTACTGATGCCATGATCGAACGAGGCCGCGTTGGACACGGGATGGCCCGGCCGGAGCTTGCGGTGCTGCTCGCCTATGCGAAGCGACACCTCACAGATGCGTTGGAGGATTCGGATCTGCCTGAGTCGGTGTTCTTCGAGAGTGTGTTGACGGATTACTTCCCCCCGGAGATCGTTGAGCGATTCGAATCCTTGATCATGGAACATCCTCTTCGCCAGCAGCTCGTAGCGACGATCGTCGCGAACGAGATGCTGAACTCGCAGGGTGTCACGTTCGTGTCGCGCCTCGAAGCCGAGACCGGTGCCGGTGCCGCGGAGATCGTGAGGGCCTATCGAACTGCCCGCGGCGTTGTGGGCGCGTCCGCCCGATGGCACGACGTCGAGGCGCTCGCCGGCGTCCTGGACGCGGAGATCGTGCGTCAGCTTCTCGGGGGCGTCGACGACTTCGTCGAAACCATCACCCGTTGGTTCATAGCCCGTCGTGGGACGGAACCGATCGCGGATCGGATCAAGGCGTACAAATCCGGTTTCGGCGAGATCGCCGGCGAGATTCGATCGATGGGTCCGAAGCAATGGCAGAATCGCCTCGAGCGGCAGGTGAAGCGTTTCGTCGATCTCGGTGTAGCCGAGGAGATCGCCGTTGCGCACGTGTTCCAAGCGGAGCTAGTTCACGCACCCGACATCATCGATGTGGCGACGATCACGGGACTCCCGCTGCACGTTGTCGGCAGAGCGTTCTACCGGGCGGGCCAGATGTTCCACATCGACTGGCTTGAGCGGCAGATCGAGAGTCTGCCGGCGACCACACGCTGGCAGCGGTGGGCGACACTCAGTCTCGGGCAGGAACTGATGAAGCTCCGACGCGCCATCGTCGAACGGATTCTCACCGACTGCCCCGACGGCGATGTCGATGCTGCATTCGCCGCGTTCGCTGACTCCACGGTGGTTGAGCGGGAGCGGCTGGCCCGACTCGTCACCCTCCTGAGGAGAGATGGCGTCTCCGACAGTTCCGCCGTCGTGGTGGCGATACGTCAGATGATGACCCTGGCCGGAGACCGGTAGTCCGTAGTCCGTGGTCTGTATTCCTTCTCATGGCTCATGGCTCATGGCTCATGGCTCATCGCTCAACGTGGGAACAAAATGTGGGCTAGCCGGTGTTCTCCCCGTGCAGCGAAAGGAACGAAATGCTCATCCCGGACTCACATGCGGACATCCTCGACAAGCAAGCGTTCGCGTCGGTCGCAACGATCGGCCCGAACGGTGAACCGCAGAACAACCCTGTCTGGTTCGGCTGGGACGGGTCCCGGATCCGGTTCTCCCAGACAACGACGCGCCAGAAGTACCGGAACACACGCACCGATCGACGGGTCTCTCTCTCGATCCTCGACCCCGACGACCCGTATCGGTACCTGGAGATTCGCGGTGTAGTTGTGGATGTCGAAGACGACGGCGATCTCGCGTTCATCAACTCGATGGCGAGCAAGTACCTCGGCCTTGACCGATACCCGTGGCACCAGCCCACCGATGAGCGCATCGTCATCGTCGTTCAACCAACGCACACCACCACGATGGGTTGACCCGCCACTGCGGGACTGCACAGGAGAGCAACGATGATCGAGACTTATGACTGGACCCAAGCTCTGCTACGCGTAGTGGCCGGAGGGGTCATGCTGGCCCACGGCATCAAGCACGCCCGTGGGCGAACCAAGACATCGAACTGGTTCGGGAGCATCGGATTCCGATCTCCCGAACTGCAGTGGTTCGCGTCGACCGCCACCGAGATCGGGGTCGGGATCCTGTTGATCGTCGGCCTCGTCACACCCCTTGCTGCGACCGGCCTCGTGGCGGTCATGGTCGTTGCTTTCTGGACCGTGCATCGCTCCGTGGGCTTCTGGGTAACGGAGCGACCGGACGAGGGATGGGAGTACGTTTTGGTGCTCGGAACCGTCGGCGCTGCGATCGCGATCGGTGGCCCCGGAGCCTTCTCGATCGACGCGGCGCTCGGCATCGAAGACGTGCTCAACGGATGGGTCGGAGCGGCGCTTGTCGCCGGTGGCGTAGCGGCCGCAGCCGCGCAGATCACGATCTTCTTCCGACCGAAAGAAGCCGCCGGCACCTGAGGGCAGCCCCGTAGTCCGTAGTAGTAGTCCGTAGCCGATGAAGTCTTCTTCTTGCTGTTGGCTGTCCGCTGTCCGCTGCCTGTCGCCTGTCTCCAGTCTTTCGTCTTGTGTCTTGTGTCTTCTGTCTCCTGTGTCCCGTCCCCTCATACATCCTCACGCCGCAGAACCACCAAGTCGTCCTCCAACCCGGCTCTCATCGCGAAGTCAAAGCGGTCCACGGCCAGGCATCGTTCAAGATCTCCCGGATCGATCCAGGGTGTCGTTCGGAGGCGCTCGGCTCCGGTGCCAGATCCAATTCGTGCGAGACGAGCGGGGTCGTCGAGAAGGCCGCCGAGTCTGTCGGAGATGAGATCAGCGGTCTCCTCGTCCTCATCTGCCACGGTGACCCCGCTGAGCCCCGACGCGACGATCGCGATCTGCGTGCGACTACGAAGGGCCGATACGGTTGCTTGAGCGACAACCAGACCGGCGGCGTAGACGGGATCTCCTCCGGATCTGAGAGCATTGACAACGCTGCGGGTTCCGGCCGAAGTGCGCATGACGACGACTCGACCTGTGAGTTCGGGGAAGCGTTCGACCTCGGTCGGCGAGTTGCCGAGATCGAAGTCATCGGGGCGCAGACCGTCATCCTCTCCGCACAGGATCGACTCGGCGATCGACTGTGATCGCTCTCGAGCCTCGTCGAGGGATTCGGTGAGCACGATCCGATCCACGCCTCGGTCGAGCAGAAATGCCGCCGTCGTGAAGGCGCGGAAGGTGTCGATCACGACCGTCGGGCCGGAGATGCCCTGAGTGCCGGCAAGGAGGGATCGGCGGATGATCTTGGGAACGGTCACGAACGACGATGCTACCGCGGTCCCTCATCGCCTAGCCTCAGTGATGGAGGAGGCACATGGAGAAGCACCGCGTTGAAATCTTCGGCTCGGAGATGGCGTACATCGAAGCGGGGGATGGTGACCCGATCGTCTTCCTCCACGGCAACCCAACGTCGTCGTATCTATGGAGGAACGTGATCCCCCATGTCGTGGACTTGGGGCGGTGCATCGCTCCGGATCTGATCGGCATGGGCGGTTCGGCGAAGGTCCCGGGCCTCGAGTATCGCTTCGTCGATCATCGTCGGTATCTCGATGCTCTTCTCGACGCGATCGGTGTCGAGGACGCCGTGACGTTCGTCGTTCATGACTGGGGGTCGGCCCTGGGGTTCGACTGGGCGAATCGTCACCGTGACTCGGTCGCCGGCATCGCCTACATGGAGGCGATCGTGCGCCCCGTGAGTTGGGACGACTGGCCGGAGTCTTCCCGACCGATCTTCCAGGCGATGAGATCCGCTTCCGGTGAGGTGATCGTGCTCGAGAAGAACGTGTTCGTGGAGCGGATCTTGCCCGCCTCCGTCATCCGAGAACTGAGCGATGACGAGATGGGCGAGTACTGCCGGCCGTTCTTGAGTCCCGGGGAGGATCGCAGACCCACGCTGACATGGCCGCGGGAGATCCCGATCGCTGGGGAACCGGGGGACGTCGCAGCCATCGTCGACGACTACGGTCGGTGGCTCTCGACGAGTGATGTGCCGAAACTCTTCATCGACGCGAATCCGGGGGCGATCCTCGTGGGTTCGTCACGCGAATTCTGTCGGGGTTGGCCGAACCAGACCGAGGTGACGGTCAGGGGAACGCACTTCATCCAGGAGGATTCGCCCGATGAGATCGGTGCGGCCCTGCGACGGTGGATGGAGAACCGCTGACGCCTCTATCGTTGGCGCCACCCCGGGAGGATGCTCGTGATCCGCAACATGATTCGCGCCGGTGCGCTGGACCTCGAGTTCTACAACCGCGCCGAACGGACCCCGAACCTGATCTGGCAGGCTCTCGGCGTCGTCGTTCTGGCCAACGCCCTGGCGGCCGTCGGGTCATGGATCGGCTATGAGAACACCGTGGGTGAAGACCTCTGGAACGGCATCCGGGGCTGGCTGGGGATCGGCAACTTCCCGATCCCCGCGGAGGGTGGTCTTCCGGTGATGGTCGGCCTCGGCGTGCTCCTTGCGGTTGCCGGGTGGATCGTCTGGGCCGCCACTACGTCGTTCATCGGCACCAGGGTGTTCAAGGGGACCACCGATCTGGGGGAGATGCTCCGTGTGCTCGGCTTCGCTCAGGCCCCGCGAGTGATCGGCGTCATCCCATTTCTCGGTCCGGTCGCAGCCGTGTGGGTCCTCGTCGCGTCCGTCATCGCTATCCGTGAGGGCCTTGACTTCTCCACGCAACGCGCCGTCGGTACGGCACTCGGCGGATGGCTGGTCTGGATCCTGCTTCAGCAATCGATCTCGATCCTCATTGCCGCAATCTTCTAGCCCCAACGCCGCGTACCCATTGGGGTTGGCAGCGTCCTATGTGGTGCCGACAGCCCGCGGAATGGAGAACGACGCGAAACCGGGTTGGGTTCAGGTCGGGGCGACCTCGCCGCGCCGTTCGATCTTCCAGTCCCGGCGCCAACTGCGGTTCACCCTCCAGAAGACCCACGATCCGAGTCCGATCAAGATCGGTGGAAGGAACGACAGCGCCCGGTAGAGCAGCACACCGGCCGAGATGAGGTCGGGATCTGCGCCCGTACCCCATCCGAGCGAGACCAGTCCGATGAAGCCGAGATCAACCAGTCCGAGACCGCCCGGGCTCACCGGGATCATGACCAGCAGCCGGCCGAGTGAGAACGCCAGGAGGAGCCATGGCAACGAGACTTGCTCGCTGGTCACTCCCACGGCTCGCAGGGACACGATGAACAGGGCCGCCATCGACGCATGGTTCGCGACGGTTGCAGCGGTTACCCACTTCCATCGGTACCGGGCAACATGGCGGACGTTGTCTCGGAAGGTGAGCGTCGCGGCGACCACGTCGATCGGGTCGCGCTTGATCCTCCTCAGCCCCCAATTGACGATCCCGTCGAGCCAGTTGCCGAGGGTGACAGCGGCCGACTCCGAGCGCAGGACGAGGGAGATGAGCCAGATCGCTCCGGCGACGACGACGATGCCTCCCAGGGATACGAGCCACATCCACCAGAGTGCATCACCCGTGATGGCGATCGCAGCGACACCGATGACCGGGAGAGCGAGCCGAGCGAGCTGATCCCACACTCCCGCAGTAAGCAAGCCGGCCGTGATCGCCTCCGGTGTGAAGCCCCACGAGAGGAACTGCGTGTAGGTGACCGGCAGTGCGATGGCGCCACCCGCAGGGAGTGAGTTGTTGATAGCGGTCGCGGTCGTCTGCACGACGAATCCCTCCTGGAAGCGCAAACCGGGCATCGTTGACATGAAGACGAATACGTAGGCAACGAGGAACCACCCGGCGAACACTCCAAGGAGCAGCCACTGGATCGGGTCGACATCGCCGATGTGATCGGCGACGGCTCGGTAGTCGGCGAGTTTGGGGAGCACGAACCCGAATACGAGAAAGAGGAAGAGGACCGTAACGCCGGCCCGCAACAGCCGTTTCCAAAGCGGTTGCCCGGATCTCTGCGGAATCGCAGGGTCTTCAGGCACTTCGGAAATGGGCGGGGTCGGCTGGAACCGGGGAGACTGCAGGCAGTAGTCCGTCTTCCGTCCGGATGTAGTACGCCCCCGGATTTGGGGGAGACGTCCGCGTTTCGAGGTTCGTGAGTGAGGCGTTGAGTTTTTCAAGGTGCTCGCGTAGAACCCGAGCGGATTCCCCGACCGATACAAGACCTCCGAGTCGTACTACGTCATACGTACTACGACGTTCCGAGGCTTCACCCCGCTCAAATCCGAAGAGTCGGTTTCCAGGCATTGCCCCGTTGATCTCGGTCATGGGGCCGTACAGTACCGCCGCCTCACTCGGTGTGGCATCCGGTAGCAGCGGCACTCGCATCCCAGAGTCGGACGGCCGTTCCATCGTGGAGTGCTGCGGCATTTGGCTCGATGAGGCGTTCATCCGAGAAATAGCCACCCGTGTGTGGCTCGATGGCGGGTTCGGTCGCGAGGTACACGGAGGTGGCGGCGCCTTCCTCCGGCGTGCGCATCCACCGGGAACCGGTCTTCCACAGGAGTGAAACGAGTCTGCTGTCACCGTCTTGTGCGATGCGCGTGGCGACGACTCCGGGATGGAGCGAGAAGGTGGTGCAGTCCTTGCCTTCGAGACGTCGTGCAAGCTCCCGCGTGAAGAGGATGTTGGCCAGTTTCGATCGGGCGTACGCCTCCGATCCGCCGTAGCGGCCGCCTGGCTCCAGTTCGTTGAACTCGAGGTCGTGTTTGGCACTGCGGTGCATTTCGGAGGCGACGTTGACGATGCGGTCGGGGAGGGTCGCCGGGTCGGAGATCAACAGGCATGTGAGCAGAAACGGGCCGAGGTGGTTGACGCCCATCGTCCACTCGTATCCGTCGGGAGTGACGCGTCTCGAACCCACGAAAGCCCCGGCATTGTTCACGAGAACATCGGCACGCCCACGTGTCGCCGTCAGTTCGTCGGCGAACGACCGTATCGAGGCGAAAGACGCAAGATCCAGGACCATCGGTGTCACGGTCTTGCCGGTGTGGGCGTTGATCCGATCAGCCGCGGCTCTTCCCTTGTTTGGATCTCTGGCCGTCACTATCACGTCGGCGCCCCGGCGGGTGAGTTCGGTGGCGGTGGCGAAACCGATTCCCGAGTTGCCGCCGGTGATCACGACGGTTCGGTCTTCGATATTCCATGTCATGGGGCGGCACGCTACAGGGTCCGGAGCGCCTCGGTCGGGCTCACTCGGGCGGCACGCATAGCCGGATAGAGACCGGCGATCACCCCGATGATGAGCGCTGCCCCCATTCCGCCGATGATGGCCACGGCCGGGATCAGAACGTCCCAACCTTGCGACCATGCGTATGCGGCTGTGACCGCACCGCCGAGGGCGACGCCACCGAGTCCGCCGAGCGTCGCGAGGATGAGGGACTCGCCGAGGAACTGGATCGAGATGTGTCCTTTGGTCGCGCCGAGGGCACGACGGAGTCCGATCTCGCCACGTCGTTCGAGCACGGAGATCACCATCACGTTCGCGATCCCGACACCACCGACGAGGAGAGCTACGGCACCGAGACCGAGGAGGAGATTCGTGAACGCCTGGTCTGCGGCCTCTTTCGCTTCGAGTGCGTCGGACGGTCGGGTCACCTCGACTTCGTCGGGACTTTCCGGGTTGACCGTTGCCGGCAGCACCGAGCGCACGATGTCGATGTCGTCCGGATCGCTTCTGACGTAGATGGTGCTGGGCACACCGCCGTGATCAAGGAATTCCTCGGCCGTCGAGTAGCTCACGAGGGCGGCGCGATCAAGATCGGGGGAAAGATCGAGCGTATCCATGACCCCCACGACGGAGAACCAGTCGTCCCCGAGCCACACGACGGTGCCGCCGGCGCCATCGGTCACTCCGAGTCGTTCGGCAGCGACGGCACCGAGAACCACGACCGGAAGATCGGTGGCCGCTTCATCGAGGAAGATCCCGGATTCCATCTGGCCTTGCAGCGTTGCGAGCAAATTGGCGTCAACGGCCTTGACCGTGATACCTCCGGTCTGTCCTTCCGGGACGAGATCGGTGCGGTACACGCTCGCTCCCGTCTCGCTGATCGAAGCGACCTGTTCGACGGGGCCGACGCGCGAGACCATCACGGTTGAATCTTCAGGGAGCTCTCCGGTTCCGATCCCGATTCCGGAACCAGCTTCGATTCGCAGCATGTTGGTCCCCAGCTGGTCGAGCTGCGCGAGAAGCTCTGACTTGGAGGATTCAGACAGGCCGAGGACTCCGACCATCGCAGCGATACCGATAACGATTCCCAGGCCCGAGAGGATCGAGCGCAGACGGCGGGTTCTCAGACCGATGAGCGAAGCCCTCATCATGTCGGCGGGAGCGAGACGAGATGGTTCGAGGGAAGCTTTCATCGCAGGTCTCCCGACACGGCGATCCGGATGTCCTCGACGATCTCACCGTCGAGAAGAGAGACCCGGCGCGGGAAACGGGATGCGATCTGGTGGTCGTGGGTGATGACGACGATCGTTGTGCCGTCCGCGTTGAGACTTTCGATAAGACGGACGACGTCTTCGCCGGACTTGCTGTCGAGGTTGCCGGTCGGCTCGTCTGCAAGGATGATGTCGGGTGATCCGATCAGCGCCCGGGCGATCGCGACGCGCTGTCGCTCCCCTCCGGAGAGCTTGGTCGCCTCGTGGCTCGTCCGGTGGGCCAGTCCCACCTGGTCCAGGGCGTGCTCCGCCAGGACTCTCCGGTGGCTCAAGGGCATGCCGGTGTAGAGGAGCCCATCGGCCACGTTGTCCAGTGCCGTCTCTCCGGCGAGGAGGAAGAACTGCTGGAACACGAAACCGATGTGTCGGGAACGTAGTGATGAGAGTTGTTTGTCGTTGAGATCGTCAACGTCGTATCCGGCGACCGAGACCGTACCCGACGTCGCGCGATCGAGCGTTCCGATCACGTGCAGCAGTGTCGACTTGCCCGATCCTGAGGGTCCCACGATGGCCACCAACTCGCCCGATCGGATGTCGAGTCCAACGCCACGAATGGCGTGCACCGGCGGGGTGCCGGGGTAGGTCTTCGTCACGTTCGAGAGGGCGAGCACCGTGTTCTCGTCGTTCGGCGCCGTTGTCGTGGGGGCCGATGGTGATGCAGCGGGGCTCACGGAATGACGACTTTCATGCCGGGTTCGAGTTCGGTTGAGATGACCTCTACCGAACCGTCTGCGTACATGCCGGCCTCGACGCCGATGAGGCGGGTCTGGCCGTTGCCCTCGTCGATCTGGACGGCGTAACCACCCTCGCCCAGGGCAAGCAATGCGGTGACGGGAACGACGAGAACACCCTCTACTCGATCGTTGATTGCCTCGACGTCGACCGGAGCCTCGTCGAGGCCTGTGGCTGCGCCCTGACGATCGAGGGTGATCTCAACCTCGAAGTAGGTTCCGAATTCCTGGCTGCGGATCGCGATATTCCCAACCGTCGTAACGGATGCCGGTTCGTTGTCACCGTTCGGCATCACAACCGTGACGGAATCGCCGGCAACGATGAGTTCTTGATCGTCCGCCGGTAGCCGTACCGAAACCACCGACGTCGACGTCGACGGCGTGTAGATGGGTGTTCCGGGTGTGACGTTGCTCCCGATGCTGATGTGGGAGGCTGCGATGCGGATGGGGTCCTCGGTGACCATGATCTCGCCGATATTGAGAACGCCATCAACCGGAGCGCCGATGGACGCTTGCCATGCGATGAGTGCGTCCGTGGTCGCCTCGTCGAAGACATCGTCTAGGACGAGAGTCCCATCGGCGTCGAATCCGAAGGTCGCGAGGGCTTCCTCGAGGACGCGAACGTCGTCGCCCACCGAATCGATGGCGAGCGTTCTGTAGAACGGAACGTCGGTGACGAACAGAGTCACGGGGTCGCCTTCGACGACGAACAGCGTGTCTCCGTGGTCGAGTACGTCCCCTTCGCTTGCTACGGCGGTGACCGTTCCTCCCGGTACGGTGGATGTGGCGATAACGGGGGTTCCGGTATTGACCGGTGATCCGATGTCGACCAGCGTTTCGGCTACGAAGATAGGACCGTCGACGAAGACGTACGATCCGTATTGGAGAGCGCCCGTCTCGTCGATGCCGAGATCTTCCTGAAGCGCGTCAATGGCCTCTTTCGTCGCGTATGTGAAGTCTCCGTCCAGATCGAAATCCTCGTCCTCGTCGTAACCGAGGCGCGTGAGGGCCTCTTCGAGTTGGAGGACGTCGGTGCCGTCGGTCGTACGTGTATTGAGCGTCCGATAGGCAGGGATTTCACCGTAGAACACGATCACCGGCTGTTCATCCCTCGTATAGAGGATCTCGCCTTCTTCTACGGTCGTCCCCTCATCGGTAATTGATGTGATAGTCCCCGGCGCACCTGCGGTGATCGTGACGATCCCGTCCGGTGAACCGGCGTACACGAGTGGATCACCGGCGACGAAGCCGAGGGTTCCGTCGAGCGCAGTGACGTCTTCGAGCGCCGTTCGTTCTACTTCGGCGAACTTCAGTGCCGCCACGGTGCTGGTGGTCGTCGATGAATCGTTCCCCATGACCAGCCAGGCGCCGGCAGCGCCGGCGATGATGACTGCCACACCGACGATCCAGGTTGAGGCGCGACGCCACCATGGCTTCGCCGACGGCTCGATCGAATCGTTGGTGAGATGCTCTTCCGCCGGCTCCGGGTCAACTGCTGCGCTTGGGTTCTGGCTCTCCTCGTTGGACATCAACCCTGTCCTCCTCCGCCGGTTCCGGGGATCGGAGCACCCGCACCGAAGATGTCACTGCATGCGGCGAGGGCAGTTTGGAACGCAGGATCCTCTCTATCGAGAGCTCCGAACGGTCCGCCGCCACCCTGTCCCGGTGTTCGCTCTTTGGAGAAGTCGGGGTCGGGCATGTCGTAGCCGTTCTCGCGAACACACGCAGCGAAAGCGAGGAGTTCGTCTTCTCGTTCGGTTCGATCCTCCGACTCGAGGCCGAACGTCACATCTTCGAGATACTCGCCGCACGATTCGAACGCGACTTCGGCGATCTCGTGGTCAACACTCTCGATGTCACGGATACGTGGGGGACGGAGATTGCCCTGATCGTCGACGATCGGGTCGTCAACGTCCAGTCCTTCATCGCGTAGACAGACTGTGAATGCCATGACGGCTTCTTCCTGCGAGACCGAATCGGAATCGGCTTCCTGCGCCTGCTCGCTCTGAGTGTCACTTTCGAGCGAAGCGACGCCCGCATCCGAGTCGGTGCCGCCGCACGCAGCGGCGAACAAGCCGAAGGCAAGCAGCAACGGAATGATGATGGTGCGTCTCATTTCAATCTCCAATCGATATGGAACATCTCGAGTTCTGACCGCAAGTCAATCAGGCGAACCTATGTCACGTCTGAGCGGCAGCTAAGAAGATGCTGAGAGTCAGCGCTTCCAGCTTCCAGCCACCAGCTACCAGCAAGAGGGGCCCTGACGTCTCCATCTCGGTCGTCGGATCGGAGCTCGTAGCTGGTAGCTGGAAGCCAATACATCCATCTCATGCCGCTCTTAGGCCTGATTCACCTCGTTCTCACACCGACGGCTTATCTTTGTGCCCATGGAGATGACCAAGGTGCTCATCGTTGAAGACGACCCGGACGTTCGAGCTGCGTTGACGCGTGCTCTGTCATACGAGGGGTACGACGTCGCTACGGCGACCGACGGTGGTCGTGGACTTGAAGCGATCACCGAGAACCCACCCGACGTGATCGTACTCGATGTCATGATGCCGTTCGTCGATGGTCTCGAGATGTGCCGGCGGCTCAGAGCGAAAGGCGACGAGACCCCGGTGCTGATGCTCACAGCCCTCACCGAAGTCTCCGACCGGGTGGATGGGCTCGACGCAGGAGCCGATGACTACCTGGCGAAGCCCTTCGCACTCGAGGAACTCCTTGCACGGATTCGTGCACTTCTCCGGCGGTCGACCGGTGGCGTTTCGGAGATTCTGTCGTTCGCCGACCTCGAGATGAATCTTGGCACTCGCTCTGTGACACGATCGGGCGAGTCCATTCCCCTCACGAAGACCGAATTCGATCTGCTCGAGGTTCTTCTTCGGACCGGCGGACGCGTGGCCACACGCGATCAGATCTATCGCGATGTCTGGGGTTTCGATTTCGAGACGTCCTCCAACTCACTGGACGTGTACGTCGGGTATCTCCGGCGGAAGACCGAAGACGCCGGCCGATCCCGATTGATCCACACCGTTCGCGGTGTCGGCTACACGCTGCGCGACGAGTCGTAGTGAGCATCGCGGAATTCTCGTGAAGCTCAGAACCAGGATCGTTCTCATGGCGGCAGTGGCGGTGGCCGTCGCAGTGGTGCTCGTGTCGGCGGCGGCGTTCCTCCTGGCGCGTCGGGAGCTTCGGTCGGAGATCGACGAGAGTCTGGTAGAGCGGGCTTTGGTCATTCAGGCCCTTGCCGATGACCCTCACGGCATCGTGGGTTCCGAAGGGGCGATGCGTCCGCCGCTTGGTCTCCTTGGTGGCCGAGGACCATCGTTTGACACCGTCTACTACCAGGTGATTCTGCCGACCGGGGAGATCTTGATCCCTGAAGGGCAGGAGTTCCTTCCGATCATCGAGGAGGATCTCGAACCGAACCGGATGATCCTCTCCGACGAAGACGTTGACGGCGTTCACGTGCGGATGATCACCTTCATATCCGACTCGCTCGGTCTCGTCCAGATGGCAAGGCCACTCACTGAAGTGGACGCCACGCTCGCGGGTCTCGCTATCGCTCTTTCCATCATCGGACTGGTCGGAGTCCTCCTCGCCGCCGGGGCCGGGTTGCTCGTGGCGCGAAGCGCCCTCAAGCCCATTGATGATCTCGCCGAAGCCGCAGAGCATGTGGCCGAGACACAGGATCTTGCAGCGAGGATCGAAGTAGGAACGAACGACGAAGTCGGTCGACTTGCTCGCAACTTCAATGCCATGTTGTCCGCTCTTGAGGAGAGCCGGACTCAACAACAGCGACTGGTTCGCGACGCCGGGCACGAACTGCGTACTCCGCTCACGGCGCTTCGCACCAACATCGAACTCCTCGGCCGCACGAAGAATCTGAGCGATGGTCAACGGTCAGAGCTGATAGCAGCCGCCGACGCGGAGGTGAAAGACCTCTCAGTCCTCGTCGGTGAAGTGGTGGATGTTGCATCCGATCGGTACACCGAGGAGCCGCTCGAGGATCTGTTCCTCGACGAGATCGTCGAGCGGTCCGTCGAACGTGCCTCTCGACGCACGACCCTTGACATCGACGTTGTCTCAGAGCGAACCCCCGTGCACGGCCGAGCGGTCGCGCTGGCGCGGGCGATCGACAACCTTCTCGACAATGCCATGAAGTGGGGCGCCGACGGTGAGCAGATCGACGTCACCGTGGCCAACGGACGCTTGACCGTGCGGGACCATGGCCCGGGGATCGACGACGCAGATCGTGATCACGTGTTCGACCGGTTCTATCGATCGGCTTCGGCACGATCGATGCGGGGATCCGGCCTCGGACTCTCGATCGTGAAGCAGATCGTCGAGGCCCACAACGGCGAGGTCTTCGTTGAGACACCCGAAAGCGGCGGAGCGGTGGTCGGGTTCGAGATCCGTAGTCCGTAGTCCGTAGTCCGTAGTGGTCCGTAGTCCGTAGTGGTCCGTATCCCGTATCCCGTATCCGACTCTTGCTGTCTGCTGTCTGCTGTCTGCTGTCTGCTGTCTTGCTGTCTTGCTGTTTGCTGTCTGCTGTCTGCTGTCCGTTGTCTGCTGTCT
>JAYEIJ010000173.1:0-1777 GCA_034660035.1 Actinomycetota bacterium
GAGGCGCTCCTCGAAGGCATCGTGATGCTGCAGCAGCAGATCACGAACGAAGATCCGAGAGAGGTATGGAGCAAGGTTGATGAACGACCAGCCTGACACCACCACCGCTCTCGACACCTACGGCGCCGGCCTGGCCGAGCGTCTCGGAGGCCGTGCCGTCGTCGAATTCGACACGGTCCGGATCTACGTCGATCGGGATGCCTGGGTCGAGACCATCCGCCGTGCCCGCGACGAAGAGGGCCTCACCTTCTTCTCCTGGTTGGCCGGCATCGACTGGTCGAAGGACGTCGAGGTGGGGGATGCTGTTGCGGAGCCCGAGGAACTGGAAGAACGCTTCGAGGTCATCTGCCGGCTGTCGTCGATGGAGAACGCCGACGGCGCGCAGTTCATCACCACGCTGCCGAAGGACGATGCCGTCGTGGATTCGATCACCGGGCTGTTCGGCGGCGCCGAGTGGCACGAGCGTGAGACGCATGACATGTTCGGCATCGAGTTCACCGGCAACCCGAACCTCTCGCCCATCTACCTCCCCGAGGGGTTCATCGGGCATCCGCTGCTGAAGTCGTATCCGCTGATCGCCCGCGAGATCAAGCCGTGGCCGGGTGACGTTGATGTTGAAAACATGCCGCCGGAGCCGGAAGACGGGGGTGACGCGTGAGTCCTCTTCCTGTCGTGAGCGTCGACAGACAACAGACAACAGACAACAGAAAGACCACCGGGGCTGGGCGTCTGGCTGTGGTCTGTGGTCTGTGGTCTGTCGGCTGCGCACCGGAGGTGCGCCGATGACCTCTGACTACGGGGCGCTCATGCATCGGTCTGAGGTTGCCGTCTCTGTTGAACTGCAGACGCAGGACATGACGCTGAACATCGGGCCTCAGCATCCTTCGACGCATGGGGTGCTCCGGCTCGTTGCACAGGTCGATGGTGAGCGGATCACGAGTGTGGAACCGGTCATCGGCTACATGCACCGTGGTTACGAGAAGCTCTCCGAGGTTCGGACGTACGCGCAGATCACGGCGCTCGTCAACCGCGTCGACTGGGTGTCGGGGTTCGCGAGCGAGGTGCCGTTCATCGTCGCCGTTGAAAAGCTCATGGGGATCGAAGCCCCCGAGCGGGCACAGTGGATCCGCCTCATCCTCACCGAACTGTTCCGGATCTCGTCGCACATCGTCTTCACGTCGTCGTACCCGCTCGAACTCGGTGCGACGACACCGCTGTTCCATGCGCTCCGAGAACGCGAGCGGGTCCTCGAACTCATCGAGGGCATGACCGGCGGGCGCTTCCACCCGAATTTCAACCGGGTCGGCGGGATCAAGCCGGCCGCCGGCGGCGGAAAGACGCAGAAGAAGGTCTCGATGGACATCCCCGCCGGATGGATCGAAGCCACCAGGGCAGCCATGGAGCGCGTCCTCGTATCGACCGACGACAGCGACACCCTCGTCACCGGCAACGAACTCTTCAAGGCCAGAACGGTCGGTGTCGGGGCCATCCCCGGCGACAAGGCCGTCGAATACGGGCTGTCGGGTCCGAACCTGCGGGCATCCGGGGTCGCATACGACCTGCGGAAGCACGAGTATCACCTGCCGTACGACCAGGTCGACTTCAACGTCATCAGCGCCAGCAACGGCGACTGCTACGACCGGTTCTGGGTGCGGCTCCAGGAGATTCGAGAGGCGGCGAGCATCGTTCTCCAAGCCCTCGACAAGCTCCCCGAGGGTCCGCTGCGGGCCAAGGCGCCGCGGGTCCTCAAGGTCCCGAAGGGCCAGGTCTACGTGCG
>JAYEIJ010000174.1:0-1679 GCA_034660035.1 Actinomycetota bacterium
CCGGTCGGGAACGACTGGCCGCTCCCGACGGCCGGCGTGATCGCTGCGACCGCACTGACGTGGATCGGCATCGCTCTCGTCATCTGGGCGATCCTCGTCTTCGGTCGGGGTGTGACGCCATCCCCTCTGCCCTCGGACAAGGCGCAACTGCGAACGAGGGGGCCGTACCGGTGGATCCGGCATCCGATGTACACCGGCGTGATCCTGCTGATGGCGGGTTCCGCGCTGGGACGCCGCAGTTGGATCGCCGCCGCGCTGTGGGTCGTCCTCGTGGTGTTCCTCCTGGTCAAAATGCGATGGGAGGAGCGCAGGCTCGTCGAGACGTATCCGGGCTATGACTCCTATCGAGAGGCAGTGCCGGCGCTCATACCGTTCGCCCGTCGAGCCGAACCGGTCCCGGCCCCATCATCCTCGCGCTGACGAGATCTCGATCAGGCGGTACAAAGCAGACCGTGGATTGAAGGATCGGTCGATGAGTCCATGTCGCGGGTAGTAGCCGCGGTCGTGGTCCATGAAGCCGTCAAGGAACACCCTGACCCCCGGCCACACAGCGGCCGCGAGGGCTGCCTCGGCCACGCGGTCGGCAGCCGCTTCGTCGTCGTCGAACGTTGTGCTCTCGCTCCCCCTCGGGAGTTCGACGATCACGACGGCTCGCCTTCCGCACGCTTCAGTGAGTCCGCTCGCCAGGGCCAGTCCCTCCCCGACCGGGCCCGTCCACGGGATGCGGAACACCAGTTCGTCGAACCTGCCGTCGCGATCGATCCGGCGGTATCTGTCGAGGACTCGATCGTCACGAACACTGAATCCGGCAGCCACGAAGTGATGAACGACGGAGTCTGCCGGGCCGACGGGCGTGATCGGAGCGATCGCGAGAACCGCCCCGTCGAGTTCCACTCCCTCGACCGAAGCGACAGCGTCGTCGAAGCGATCGGGTGGAGCGATGATCTCCCATCGATGGAGGTCGGGAGCGAGCGACTCCACCGTATCGATGGTTCGCCTATCCGGGACGCCCGCAGAGAAGACACCGAACCGCGCTCCCCGGGCCGCCAGATCTCTCATCCTTCGGGCACCGTCGGGGGTCGATAGGTCTTCGAGGGGGACGCGCAGGTCGCGGATCCTGGCCTCCCAGAGCGCCAGAATCGGAGCGTCGTTGCGGATTCGTTTTCGTCTGAACTCGTCGAGACCGGAGGTCGGGAAGTCCGCGACGGTCATCCAACCGTGGCGCAGAGTCACACCGATCGGACTCTGCCAACCCGGATCGAGCGTCGTCTCGATCGGCACCGGCAGCGACTGGCCGGACGGAACCGATCCGAACGACCGCATGGGTGTCACGGTGTGACCGCCGGCAGTGACGTCAACGACGAAGATCCCCAGCTTCGGGGGATCGTCCCGCCCGTTCTCCGCCGGCGGTATCACAGAGGCAACCTCGGAGTAGTCGGGGCGCACGAAGCCGGTCGACGGTGCAACGTAAAGGTCGGTCCCCTCGTACCTGTTGTAGAGGAAGTTGTGAACGTGCCCCGAGAAGACCGCTTCGATCTCGTGTCGTTCGAGCAGGTCGAGCAGCCACGATCGTGCCGGTTCGCCGATGTTGTCGTAGTGCTCGTTCTCGTGTCGGTCACGGACGAACGGCGGATAGTGAGTGAACAGGAAGGTGCGTCGCCCGGAGGCTTCGGAGAGAT
>JAYEIJ010000174.1:1779-7628 GCA_034660035.1 Actinomycetota bacterium
CCACCTCAGGACTCTGGCGTAGATTTCGGCACGATTCCGTCACTTTTCTACGCCGGACACAGCGGGGAGCGGCCGCAACGTATCATCGGAAGGCACGCGAAGCACGAACGGAGCCGATATGAACGATCCGCACTCGCTGACGATCCGGTCCGCCCGTCTTCGCTCCACGCCGGGTCTCTTCGACATCGTGATCCGAGACGGCCTCGTCAGCGCCATCACCTACCCCGGTGAGACCGGACCTGATGCCGTCGATGTGGAAGCGGCAGGCAACCTGGTCACCGAATCGTTCGTCAACACGCACCTTCATCTCGACAAGGTGTTCACGCTGCGCCGCCTGGGCGACGCAGCCCTGGCCGAGTACCAGAGCGGCGACATGGGCAAGGCCATGTCGGCCATCGAGACGGCCGCCGCCGTCAAGGACGGCCAGGATCCCGATGCGATGGTTGCGGCGGGGAGGAGGGCCCTGGCAATGGCGGCGTACTACGGCAACACGCACATCCGGGCACTCGCCGACGTCGACTCCAAGGCCGGGATTCGTGGAGTCGAGGTCCTCGTTGCGCTGCGAGACGAGTTCGCGGGCGTGGTCGACCTGCAGGTCGTAGCGTTCGCCCAGGATGGGATCATCCGGGAGCCGGGCACCGAAGACCTGCTCCGGGTATCGATGGCGATGGGAGCGGACGTCGTCGGTGGCATCCCGTGGATCGAGTACACCGAGGAGGACATGGCCGAGCATGTGCGCATCGTCTTCGACATCGCGGTCGAGAACAACGCACCGGTCTCGATGCTGCTCGATGACGCCGGCGATCCGGGGCTCCGCACGCTGGAGATGATGGCGACCGAAGCGCTGCGTCGAGGTTGGGAGGGAAAGGCGCTGGCGCATCATGCGAGGGCGATGCAGTTGTACCCGGACCCGTACTTCGAGCGCCTGATCGCTCTGCTGGCGATGGCCGACGTGGCCGTCGTATCCGACCCACACACGGGGCCGCTCCACGCCAGAGTTGGCGAACTCATGGCTGCCGGCATCAACGTGAGCCTCGGTCAGGACGACATCTCCGACGCCTACTACGCGTTCGGCCGCAACAACATGCTCGAGGTGGCGTTCCTCGGCGCTCATCTGTTGTGGATGATGTCGGAGGCCGACCTGGAGTTGATCTACGACGCCGTGACCGTGAATCCGGCCGACGCCATCGGCCTGGAGGATCACCGCCTCACCGTCGGCAACATCGCGAACCTCGTGGTACTTGAAGGAGAGACCGTGGCGGAGGCGCTGCGATTCCATGCAGCTCCCCGGGTCGTGATCAGCCACGGACACTTGATCGACCGTGAAGCGATGAAGACGGCGGCACAGATCCCTTAAGGAACGCTGTACGCGGTCAAGATCGGCTTGTGATCCGAGGGCGCGACCTCATCGACGAGGAAGTCGACAGCGCTCGTGAGCGTGGGGCGGATCGGACCGCGATGCAGCATCCAGTCGAGAACTCGTAAGTGGATTCACGGGTCCTCCCAACTCGGCGATAGTCCACGGTCGTACGATTCCGATTCAGCCCGATTCTCAACGGTCAGTGACCCAGCGCCTGATCGAGGTCGGCGATGATGTCCTCAACGTCCTCGAGGCCCACCGACAGGCGCACCAGGCCATCGGTGATGCCCGACGCGGCGCGTTCCTCCGGAGGAACCATGCGGTGCGTCAGAGAAACGGGATGCTGGATCAGCGTGTCGACGTTCCCGAGGCTGACCCCGAGCTTGGCGAGTTGGACCCGGTCGAGGAGGCGCGTGGCGGCATCGTAGGAACCAAGGTCGAAGGCGATCATGGCACCGAATCCGTCCATCTGGCGGGCTGCCACCTCGTGACCGGGATCGTCGGGCAGACCGGGATAGTGGGTAGCGACGACGGCAGGATGCCGGTCGATGAACTGCGCGACGGCCATGCCGCTCTCCGAGTGGCGGGCCATCCTCAGAGGGAGCGTCTTGAGTCCGATGTTCGTGAGCCAGCAGTCGAACGGACTCGGCACACCACCGATACCCCCGACAAGGGGCTTGATACGGTCCATCATCCACTCGGGATCGCGGGACACCACAGCCCCTCCGACCACCGTGCCGTGGCCGTTGATGTACTTGGTAGTGGAGTGGGCAACCACGTCTGCACCGTGCTCGAGCGGGCGTTGCAGGATCGGTGTCGCGAACGTGTTGTCGACCACCAGAGCGGCTCCGAAGGCGTGTGCGATCTCGGCGGTACGTGCGATGTCGATGATCGACATCGTCGGATTAGCCGGTGTCTCCATGTAGACCACAGTTGTGTTGGGGTGCGTCTCCAGGTCGTGTTCGAGAGCCTCTGGATCGAGACCCGGGATCCGGCTGTTCGTGATCCCGTACCCGGTGAGCACGTTTGAGATGAGGCCGTCGGCCGAGCCGTAGAGGACACGCTGCGTGGCGATGTGATCGCCCGCTTTCGCGAGGCCCATCAGCGCGGCGCTGATCGCCGCCATGCCCGAGCCGAAGATCTCGGCCTTGACTAGTTCGCGATCCTCCCCCATCCCGATCCCCTCGAGGGCGGCGATCTTGCTGGCCAGCGCGGTTCGCGAGGGGTTACCGGGACGGGTGTAGACGTATCCCTCGGCCTCGCCGCTGGTCCAGGCTTCCACCGCATCCATGTCTTCGAACGTGAACGTCGACGTCTGATAGATCGGGGCGATGTGTGCCCCCGAAGCGTCGTGGATCTCACCGGCGTGGATCGCGGCCGTTGCCATCCGCCGCTGCAGGTCAGAACTCATGGTGGACTCCCTTCGAGGAACTGAGGAGACATTGTGCACCGCTGGTGGGGCGACGTGATCGCCGCAGCGAGCATCATCGCGGCGTGTAGACGCAGCGCACCTGGCGAGAATCCGCGATCCGCGGAACATAGGGCGTGATTTCGGAGTTGAATCTCGCCATGACATCTCGCACACCTCATGTTGCGATCGAACAGATCGGTCTCACAGACCCCGACGGCAACTCCACACCGCTGGGCGAATTCGGTGCCGATCCCCTGGTGGTGATCCTCGTTCGCTACTTCGGATGCCTCCCGTGCCAGGAGTTCGTGCGTGATCTCGACGGGGAACTCGACCGGTTCCCCACCGGAACCCGGGTGATCGCCGTCGGAGGCTCAGCGGTCTATCAGGCGCGCTGGCTGCGGGATACCAAGGGTGTTCGGATGCCCCTTCTCCTCGATCCCGATCAGGCGGTCCGGGCGGTCGCCGGTGTTGGCGACCTGACGGCCCGCCAGATGTCCAGCCTCGGCGGGGCGAGCAGCTACGTGAAGTCCCTCGTTCACGGCTTCCGGCCGCAGGTGCCGACTTCCGATGCGACGAAGGCTCCCGGCATCGTCATCTTCGATTCTGATTTCAACGTGACGTGGGTCCATCACGGTGAGATGCTGGGCGACTACCCGACCGTGGATGATCTCATCGAACAAGTCGGATCGCTGACGGCAACGGACTGAGCACCTCCCAACCGATTCCGGCGTAGATAGTGGAGGCGGGCTTCCGATAGCTACGCCGGAACGGGAAATCCGTCGTTATCGGCGAATCGGTCCTATCGTGCCGACGGCCGCACCGGGTGGAGGTCAGCGCTTCGTCGCTTCCCCGGTGATCACACGGCCTTGTTTCTCACCCGGTTGGACCACCTCTTCTGCCGAATCTCGAACCCGTACGCGACACGGATCGCACGGTCGAGCGAGACATCGGCATATCCAACTATCACCCCCGCAAGGGGCAGGAGTCATCATGACCACTACGTTCGCCCAACTTGGGCTCCCCGAACCGCTCGTCCGCTCGCTCGCCCAGCGCGACATCGTCGAGCCGTTCCCCGTGCAGGAAGCCACGATCCCCGACGCTCTCGACGGCAAAGACGTGTCCGGCAAGGCCCCTACCGGGTCCGGCAAGACCCTCGCCTTCGGACTCCCCCTGCTCACGAAGGTCGACAAGGCAGGCAGGAACCGCCCCAGTTCTCTGATCCTCGCCCCCACCCGGGAGCTCGCCGAGCAGATCAAGCAGGAACTCGCTCCGCTCGCGAAAGCGGTCGGTCGGCGGGTCTATGCCATCTACGGTGGTGTCGGATACGGTGGCCAGAAGAGTGCCCTCAACAAGGGCGTCGACGTTCTCGTGGCAACACCCGGACGACTCGAAGATCTCATGGAACAGGGGAACGTCAACCTGAGCGAGGCCACCATCGTCGTGGTCGACGAGGCAGACCGGATGGCAGACATGGGATTCATGCCCGCCGTGCGTCGGATCCTCGATCGCACCGCAACGGACCGTCAGACGCTCCTCTTCTCGGCGACACTCGATGGGGACATCGCTGTATTGAGCCGCAACTATCAGAACGATCCCGTCCGTCACGACGCCGGGACGGTCGAATCCGAGACGATCGACGCACGCCATCACTTCTGGCTGGTGGATCACCACGACCGTGTCCAGCACACCGCGGATCTCGTCGGCGTTTCGGGTCGTTCCATCGTGTTCACCCGCACGCGCCACGGAGCCGACCGTCTCGCCAGGCAGCTCTCCAAGATGGGTGTCGGTGCGGTCGCAATGCACGGTGGTCGCTCACAGAACCAGCGGAATCGGGCTCTCCAGGCGTTCTCGAAGGGGCGCGCTCAGGCGCTGATCGCGACCGACGTCGCAGCACGCGGTATCCACATCGACGCGGTCGGTTCGGTGATCCACTTCGATCCGCCCGCCGACCACAAGGACTATCTGCATCGCTCCGGGCGCACGGCACGCGCCGGCGCCACAGGAACGGTTGTGAGTCTCGTCACCGGTGAGCAGAAGCGAGCGGTCAGGCGTCTGCAGAAGGACCTCGACCTCCAGGTGCCGATCGAAGAGCCCCGACTCGACACCATCGAGCATGGTGGCCACCAGATAGGTGATCCCGCTCCCAAGCGGCAGGAACGTCCTCAGCGTCGGGAACGACAGGAACGGCAAGAGCCGAAAGAACGGACGGCCGCCCGGTCCACCAGACCGGGCGCACCCTCGCAGCGGAAGCCGAAGCACGGGAAGAAGAGTGCGGAGAGCCTCTACGTTGCGAACCTTCCCTGGGGAGCCACCGAAGACGACGTCGCAGCCATGTTCGAGCGCTACGGCGACGTTCACCAGGCCACGATCATCACCGACCGCAGGACCGGCCGGTCCAGGGGATTCGGTTTCGTCGACATGCCCGGTCCGGCGGCTCACACAGCGGTGAAGAAGCTGCACGGCACGAAGCTCAAGGGCAGGGACCTGACGGTCCGCATCGCCAAGCCCCGGAACCACCGCACCTGACCCCCAGCGTCCCCATACCCAGGGTTCGCAGCGTCCTATTTGGCGCTGTGAGCCCACAGAATGACCGCCTCACCTCAACTTCAACCTCGGGCCGAAGGGCCCATCTGAAAGGAGTGCCAATGAAGGCACCACACACCTCGCGCACAAGCGCACCATGGAACCTCAACCACCTCCGGCTCGGAACGACCTACCGGGCCACGACCCGGCACCGCACCACAGCCGGCGAGTACCTCGGCATGGAGACCCCGCACGGTGATCGGTCGATCCTCCTCCGTCATCGGACGGGAACCGAGTCGATCGCACTCAGCGACATCATGTCGCTCCAACCGACAACCGCCTAGCGCGATCGCCCACTTCTCAGGCCTCTTGCGTAGAAAACGGCACGATTCCGTCACTTTTCTACGCCAGACACCTAAGTGAGTAAGTGAGTGAGTCCTCACTCAGTTATACTTGCCGGGTGAACCCCGCCCACCAACGAGCCAAACCACTGCCCCCCGATGATCGCCGACAAGCGATCGTTGAGGCTGTGATCCCACTCCTTCTCGAGAAGGG
>JAYEIJ010000175.1:0-7616 GCA_034660035.1 Actinomycetota bacterium
CCGGATCGTTTGTGCCTACGTTCACACTCTTTGTGTACGTAAGCACAAACGACGGAGGGGATGCGCGACGGAGGCGGCCCGTACGGGCCGCCTCCGTTCGATCGTCTTCGTTGCTTCGGCTACTCGTCGCCGTCGCCGTCTGTGTCTTCTTCAAGATCCGTCGTCCCGCCGAGCGACGCAAGCCACTCTGCCGGATCGGAAGGCAAGCCCTCGTCGACCGACTCGGGGGCCTCTTCACCGAAGAGACCGAGCGCCGTCACGACGTTCGCGTCGGGCAGCATCGGCTCGATCGACTGGTACTGGTCGGAACCGGTCCCGGCCGGAATCAACTTGCCGATGATGACATTCTCCTTGAGCCCCCTCATGAAGTCCGACTTCGAGTGCAACGCCGCTTCCGTGAGCACTCTGGTGGTCTCCTGGAAGGACGCAGCCGACAGCCACGAATCCGTCGCGAGCGACGCCTTCGTGATCCCCATCAGCTCGGGACGACCCTCAGCCGGAATCTTGCCGTCCTCGACAAGTTCTCGATTGACCCGTCGAAATTCCTTCTGGTCGGCGAGCTCGTTGGGGAGCCACTGCGAGTCACCCGGGTTGGCGATGCGCACCCTGCGGAGCATCTGGCGCACGACCATCTCGATGTGCTTGTCGTGGATGTCGACGCCCTGAGATCGGTACACCTCCTGAACCTGATCCACGAGGTAGCGCTGACACGCACGAATGCCCTGGATCTCGAGCACCTCTTTCGGATCGAGGGGACCTTCGGTCAGTTGCTCCCCTGGCTCGATGATGTCACCCTCCGAGACACGTGGCCGTGCCCGGCGAGGCAGCGGGTAGCGCACTTCCTCATCACCGTCGACGATCACCATGTGTCGGGCGTTCGTCTCCTCATCGATCTCGAACTTGACGACACCACTGGTGTCGGAGAGGATCGCCTTCCCCTTCGGGGTACGGGCCTCGAACAGTTCGACCACGCGTGGCAGACCATGCGTGATGTCCAATCCAGCGACACCGCCGGTATGGAACGTACGCATGGTCAGCTGTGTGCCGGGCTCGCCGATCGACTGGGCTGCCATGATGCCAACCGCTGTACCGATCTCGACCATCGATCCCGTGGCGAGATCGATGCCGTAGGAATCGCGGCTGATCCCGTAGCGGGACTCGTCGGTGAGCGGTGAACGGACCCGCACCTCGGTGACTTCTTCGAGTTCCTCGAGGCCGATGACGGCATCGCGATCGATGACGAAGCCTTCCTTCAGCTTCCGACCATCTGGCAACTCGACGAGCTTGCGACCATCCTTGACGGGTTCGGCGAGCATCCGTCCGAACACGCGGTTCTGGAGATGACGCACCGGAGAACCGTCCTCCTCGCGGGTCTTGATCAGGATGCCCGCATCCTCGGTCGGCTCGTCGTGGATGATGATCTCCTGCGAGACATCAACGAGACGACGAGTGAGGTACCCGGAGTCGGCAGTTCTCAGTGCCGTGTCGGCAAGACCCTTCCTGGCGCCGTGTGTCGAGATGAAGTACTCGAGCACCGACAGGCCTTCACGGAAGTTGGACTTGATCGGCTGCGGAATGATGTCACCCTTGGGGTTCGCCACGAGGCCACGCATGCCGGCGATCTGCCTCAACTGCATGATGTTCCCTCGAGCGCCCGATCGGACCATCATGTCCATTGGGTTGAACTTCTCAGCCATGAGCGTCTCCGCCATGGCGTCCTTGACCTGTTCGGTCGCCTCGGTCCAGATCTCGATGAGCTCTTGCTGGCGCTCGGCGTCCGTGATCACGCCCTTCTGGTAGAGACCCTCCATCTTGTCAGCGCGGACTTCGAAGCTCCCGAGGATCTCTGTCTTCTGTGGCGGCGTCTTCACGTCTTCGAGACCGATCGTCAACCCGGCCTTCGTCGCGTACGTGAAACCCAACTCCTTGATGGCGTCGAGCGCGTTCGCCACATCCGGCTTGTCGTAGTGACGGATGAGTTCGTCGATCAACGTCCGGACATCGGACTTGAGAATGGGAGCGTTCACGTACGGGAAGCCCGCTGGGAACACCTCGTTCACCAGAGCGCGACCGAGTGAGGTCTCCGTCAGCCCATCCGGATCAACGGTCGTATCCGCGATCAGGGAACCCAGCGAACGCTTCAACGCCGCATGCATCTCCCTGTCACCGGCCAGCCAGCCCACGCGGAGCTTGATCGGAGCGTGGAGCGAGAGGTCACCAAGTTCGTACGCCATCGTCGCTTCTTCGATGTTCGAGAACGCGCGTCCGGCGCCCTTCGCGTCTTCGGTCATCTCCGAGAGATAGAAGAGCCCGATAACCATGTCCTGGGAAGGAGTCACGATCGGACGACCCGAAGCGGGCGAGAGAAGGTTGTTCGACGACAGCATGAGAACCCTGGCCTCAGCCTGAGCCTCTGCGGAGAGCGGAAGGTGAACCGCCATCTGATCACCGTCGAAGTCGGCGTTGAACGCCTCACAGACGAGAGGGTGCAGCCGGATGGCCTTGCCCTCAACGAGTACCGGCTCGAACGCCTGGATTCCGAGGCGGTGGAGGGTCGGCGCCCGGTTGAGGAGCACCGGGTGCTCTTCAATGACGTCGGAGAGCACGTTCCACACCTGATAGCGCCTGCGCTCGACCATGCGCTTGGCTGCCTTGATGTTCTGAGCCTCGCCGATGTCCACCAGACGCTTCATCACGAACGGCTTGAACAGTTCGAGCGCCATGATCTTTGGCAGACCGCACTGGTGGAGCTTCAACTCCGGGCCGACGATGATGACCGAACGACCCGAGTAATCGACGCGCTTGCCGAGCAGGTTCTGACGGAACCGACCCTGTTTCCCCTTCAGCATGTCGGACAGCGACTTCAGAGGTCGGTTACCCGGACCCGTGACCGCACGGCCGCGACGACCATTGTCGAAGAGAGCATCGACGGCCTCTTGGAGCATCCGCTTCTCATTGTTGACGATGATCTCGGGAGCACCGAGGTCGATCAAGCGTTTCAGGCGGTTGTTCCGGTTGATGACCCTGCGATACAGATCGTTGAGGTCGGACGTGGCGAAACGGCCACCATCGAGCTGAACCATGGGACGGAGATCCGGAGGGATCACCGGAACGACGTCGAGAATCATGCTCTTCGGATCGTTCGTTCCGGCGGCGAATGGCTTCACGACCTTCATGCGCTTCATCGCACGCTGTCGACGCTGCTGCGATCTGGCTTCGAGATCCTCGTGAAGCCGATCCATCTCCGCTTCGAAGTCGAGTCGACTGATGAGATCCTTGACCGACTCGGCCCCCATGCCACCGACGTAGTAGTCGCCGTAGCGGTCGACGATCTCGCGCCAGAGCTGCTCGGACTCGATCAGCTGCTTGGGCTTCATGGACTTGAACGTGTCGAAGGCCTCCTGGAGAAGCTCCTCTTCGACGCTCGCCCGCTCGTCGCGATCCTTGATCTCACGCTCGACCTCGCGGCGGCGTGCGTTGATCTCCTGGGTCTTGGCGCCGGCTTCCTCCATCTGAGTGAGCTCCTGCTCGAGCCGGACCAGGCGGGCTTCCTTCCACTCGGCAGCCTCTTCCCCGATGATTTCGAGCTCGTGACGGGTGGCGTCTTCGAGTTCCGAAAGGTCGGCGTGTCGCTTCTCCTCATCGACATGTGTGATGAGATAGGCGGCGAAGTAGATGACCTTCTCGAGCTCCTTCGGAGACATGTCGAGAAGGTATCCGAGACGGCTCGGGACGCCCTTGAAGTACCAGATGTGCGTCACCGGGGCGGCGAGCTGGATGTGGCCCATACGCTCACGACGCACCTTCGAGCGTGTCACCTCAACGCCGCACCGCTCGCAGACGATGCCGCGGAAACGGACACGCTTGTACTTGCCGCAGTAGCACTCCCAGTCCCTGGTCGGCCCGAAGATGCGCTCGTCGAAGAGGCCCTCCTTCTCGGGCTTGAGGGTCCGGTAGTTGATCGTCTCGGGCTTCTTGACCTCGCCGAAGGACCACGCGCGGATTTGATCCGACGCAGCGAGGCTGATTTTCAGTTCATCGAACAGTTGTGTCACCAGTTGCTCCCGTCAGCCTCAGATATTGATTTCTAGTTCGGCCTTCTCAGGCCGTGAGATGTCGATCCCGAGGGATGCCGCCGTGCGGAACATGTCCTCCTCGATCTCCTTGAACTCGACTTCCTCACCGGCCGAGAGCATCTCGACGTTGAGGCACAAGCTCTGCATCTCCTTGACGAGAACCTTGAACGACTCGGGGATACCGGGTTCCGGAATGTTCTCGCCCTTGACGATCGCCTCGTAGACTTTCACGCGACCTCGCACGTCGTCCGACTTGATCGTCAGAACTTCCTGGAGGGCGTACGCGGCGCCGTACGCTTCGAGCGCCCACACCTCCATCTCTCCGAAGCGCTGACCACCGAACTGCGCCTTACCGCCCAACGGCTGCTGAGTGATCATCGAGTATGGGCCGGTTGACCGAGCGTGGATCTTGTCGTCGACGAGGTGGACCAGCTTCAAGATGTACATGTACCCGACGGTGATGGGCGAATCGAACGGTTCACCGGAGCGACCGTCGAACAGCTTCGCCTTTCCGACGCCGTTGACCATGACGTCTCCGTCGCGGTTCGGGAGCGTGTTGTCGAGGATCTTGAGAATCTCGTCCTCGTGTGCACCGTCGAAGACGGGCGTCGCCGTCTTGGTCCACGGCCTGGCACCCTTGGCTCCCGGGCTCACCAGATCGTCGAACGAATCCCACCCGCGAGACGCCGCCCAACCGAGATGGACCTCGAGGACCTGACCGAGGTTCATACGGGACGGGACACCGAGCGGCGACAGGATGATGTCGACCGGGGTGCCGTCCGGCAGGAACGGCATGTCCTCTTCCGGGAGGATCTTCGCGATAACGCCCTTGTTGCCATGGCGGCCGGCGAGTTTGTCGCCCTCCGAGATCTTCCGCTGCTTGGCAACGTAGACACGCACGAGTTCGTTCATGCCGGGCGGAAGGTCGTGGCCCTCGTCCCGACGGAACTCCTTCACGGCGATCGCTTTCCCGGTTTCTCCGTGTGGAACCTTGAGGGATACGTCGCGAACCTCACGGGCCTTCTCCCCGAAGATCGCCCTCAGAAGGCGCTCCTCCGGCGTCAGTTCGGTCTCGCCCTTCGGCGTGATCTTCCCAACGAGATAGTCCCCGGGACCGACGTCCGCACCGATCCGGATGATGCCCTGATCGTCGAGATCGGCAAGCACCTCTTCAGCCACGTTCGGGATATCACGTGTGATCTCCTCGGCACCCAGCTTGGTGTCGCGAGCCTCGATCTCGTGCTCTTCGATGTGGACCGAGGTGAGCAGGTCGTCCTTGACGAGGCGATCCGAGAGGATGATCGCATCCTCATAGTTGTAACCGTTCCACGGCATGAACGCGACGAGCAGGTTGCGGCCCAGCGCGAGCTCGCCGTCTTCCGTCGAGGGACCGTCTGCCAGGACAGTGCCGGCCTTGACGATGTCGCCCTCGGCGATGATCGGCTTCTGGTTGATCGACGTTCCCTGGTTCGAGCGTTCGAACTTGAGGAGAGGGAGCCGATGCTTCCTGTTGGAACCCTTCGCTTTCACGACGATCTCGTCGCCGGTCACTTCCACGATCTCACCGTCGACCGGTGAGAGGATGACGTCGCCGGAGTCGACCGCCGCGCGAGCTTCCATCCCGGTTCCGACAAGCGGGGCGTCGGTCGTGATGAGAGGGACCGCCTGACGCTGCATGTTCGATCCCATCAGGGCACGGTTCGCATCGTCGTGCTCGAGGAAGGGAATGAGTGCAGTCGAAACAGAGACGAGTTGCTTGGGAGAGACGTCCATGTAGTCGACTTCGATGGGCTCCACCGAATCGATCTCACCGCCGGTCTTGCGGACGAGGATACGATCATTGGTGAATGAGCCGTCATCATTGAGAGGCGCGTTCGCCTGAGCGATGACGTGACCCTCTTCCTCGGAAGCGGTCAGATAGTCGATCTTCTTCGTGACCTTGCCGTCTTTGACCTGTCGGTACGGCGTCTCGATGAATCCGAATCGGTTCACCTTCGCGTACGAGGCGAGAGAGCCGATGAGACCGATGTTCGGGCCTTCCGGCGTCTCGATCGGACACATCCGCCCGTAGTGTGATGGATGAACGTCTCGCACCTCGAATCCTGCTCGTTCGCGGGACAAGCCGCCCGGGCCGAGGGCCGAAAGACGGCGACGGTGCGTCAGGCTGGCCAACGGGTTCGGCTGGTCCATGAACTGGCTCAGCTGGCTCGTGCCGAAGAACTCCTTGATCGACGCCACGACCGGCCGAATGTTGATCAGCGTCTGCGGAGTGATCGCCTCGGGATCCTGGGTGGTCATCCGCTCTCGAACGACACGCTCGAGACGGCTCAACCCGACCCTGATCTGGTTCTGGATCAACTCGCCCACGGTGCGGATGCGGCGGTTCTGGAAGTTGTCGATGTCGTCCGTGTGGTACCCGTCCACGCCGTTGTGGAGGGCCATGAGGTAGCGGATGGCATCGAGCATGTCCTCGTCCGACAGGAGGCCGTCCTCACTCTGGTTGTAGGACTCGATGTCGATCTGTGCCCGCCCCAGCTTCTGGTTCAACTTGTAGCGGCCGACCCTGGTGAGGTCGTAGCGCTTCGGGTTGTTGAAGAGCGTGTTGATGAGACCGCGAGCCGACTCGACCGTTGTGAGCTCGCCGGGGCGCAGCTTCCGGTAGAGGTCGAGAAGTGCCTCGTCCTTCGTGGAGGTCGGATCCTTCTCCAGCGTCTCCCTGATCAGTTCGGAGCCGTCGAAGAGGGCAAGGATGTCCTCGTCTGATTCAGCGAGGCCGAGCGCCCGGATGAAGGTTGTGACGAACTGCCGACGTTTGCGATCGACCCGAACACCGACTGTGCCCTTCTTGTCGACATCGAATTCGAGCCATGCGCCGCGGCCCGGGATGACCTTCGCCGAGTAGATATCCCTATCGGATGTCTTGTCGAGATTGACGTCGAAGTAGACGCCGGGGCTCCGGACGAGTTGGCTGACCACGACACGCTCTGTGCCGTTGATGATGAACGTGCCGTTGTCGGTCATCATCGGGAAATCACCGAGGAAGACCTGCTGCTCTTTGATCTCGCCGGTCTCTCGGTTGAGGAAACGGGCGGTTACGAAGAGAGGCTTCGAGTAGTTGGCATCACGGTCCTTCGCCTCTTCGATCGACTCGGTCGGATCGCCGAAGCGATGGTCGGTCAGTTCGAGGGCGAGGTTGCCGGTGAAGTCCTCGATCGGGGATACCCCTTCGAAGATCTGCTTCAGACCGCTCTCCAGGAAGCCCTCGAAAGACTCGCGTTGAACGGCGAGGAGATCTGGGACCGGCTGGACTTCGGGCAGCTTGGCAAAGGAAAGTCGGGTCGAGCGCGCACGGGCCAAGGGAGGATCCTCCTCGTTTGGATGCGATCAGCGGGAGCTGTGGGCAGGGCTACGGAACGCCTGAGAATAGCACAAATCCGAGCTAGCGCATAGCTAACCCGGCTCTGTCTAAAGAGAGTCGTGAAAGAACGTTCAATTTGCAGGAGCAACATACAACGAATCCGCCGATCTCGTCAAGGTCTT